>CAZQUP010000089.1:0-11231 GCA_964596545.1 uncultured Desulfatibacillum sp.
GGTGGCGGGCAGGGGGACCGTGAGATCCTCACGGCCCCCTTAGGCCGATTCTTTGACGGCCGTCCGAAGAACTCCGATCACGAATCGTTTCCGGCTGCGGGGAGGGGCGGATCGGCTGTGGAGGCGGGGGCGACGGCCGTCATCCAGGGCCGGCGGGTGAGGAGGGCGACGAGCTGAGCGAGAAGGAAGGTCGCCGCCGCTCCGAGGTGGACGAGGTCGAGGGCGATCACTGCGGCGTCGGAGAGGAAAACCCCCGGCAAATTCTTGACCACGATCAGCGCGCCGGAGAGGACGAGTACGGCGAGCAACCCCGCCCGCAGGAGCCCCGAGGGGGTGAGGCGCCGCAGAGGGCGCGAAAGAAGGTGATGCGTCGCCTGGTGTGCGAGCAGAGCGAGAAAAGGAGCCGCCGCCGCGTAATGCAGCCAGCGGGTCGCCCCGTAGTCGGCGAGCCAACCGAGACCGGGCAGGTCGCTTAGATAATAGCGATTGTAGATCGGAAGCTGCCCGAATCCGGTGAGGGCCAGGACGAAGACGAGAACCCGGAAAGCAAGTCGTGCGGGGTCGGCGAAGAGCGGCGGCCGACCCGCCGGGCGCAGGGCATCACTCGGCATGGGTGTCCTCCGGGGTCTTCCCCTGTCTGGCCCGCGCGGCCGCCCGCAGAAAAGCCCCCGCCATCCCCGCGAAGGGGGCGATCAGCAGGGCGGAGGCGAGACGGTTCGCCTCGTCCATGGCGTCGGGGACGGGCTCGAGGTGGGGACGTCCGTCGCCGGTTTCGATCCCGCGGTTGAGCCACTCGAAGGGGACGGGGGAGACGTAGATCGTGTTCGTTCCCCCGTTTTCCTTCTCGCCGTAAAGGTAGCCTCCGATCTCCTCGGCGATCGCATGCGCTCGGGCGATGATCTCCGGACGCGGCCCGATCGTCTGCACCCCTTCGGGGCAGGCCTCGATGCAGGCGGGAGGCTCGCCTGCGGCGACCCTCTCCCAGCAGCGGTCGCACTTGTACATCACCCCGTTGCCGGCGAAGGAGGGGGCGAGCTTCAGGTAGAGCCCCACCCCCGTCTGGCGCTGCGGGATATCCCAGGGGCAGACGCTCTTGCACTTCGAGCCCCCGAGGCAGATCTCGGGGTCGATGCGCGAGATGCCGTTCGGCGACTGTTTCGCCGCTCCCCAGGGGCAAAGCTTGACGCAGGGCGGGTTTACGCAATGCATGCAACGCCGCGGCAAGGTGAGCTCCCTTTCGCTTCCGTCGATCACGACCCGGGCACGCTGGATGAAGAGCCAGTTGTAAGGGGTGAGCCGGTCGTCCACCCCGCGCCGCTCCGACCAGTCCGAGACCTTGACCCGAGCGGGGAACATCTTGGGGAAGGGTTTTTGCGGCTGGGGGAACTTCGCCGCGTTCGCCTCGCGGCAGGCCTCGACACAGGCCCCGCAGCCGACGCACTTGCGGATGTCGATCAGGGTGGCAAGGGAAGCTTCGCTTGCGGCGGAAACCTCGGGGGCCGCTGCAGCGGCGAGCGCGGCGGCGGTCAGGGTGCTCTTCAGAAAGGCGCGACGGGAGATCGCCATGGCTCCTCCGGGTGAAATTTCGTGAATCTGTTCTGGGGAGCCGTGGGACGGGAAAAGGTTACAAACGAGGTCCGCCTGCGGCTTGCATCCGCCTGCGGGCTCTGTTAGGGGGGAGAACCATGGACCGCAGGAGGGTCCAAGCCATGTACGGACAGCAGCTCACGGTGCTCACGGGAAACGGCGCCCGGGATGTGGGGCGGGTTTTTTCGCTTTTGGGCGAGGCCGGAATCGACGTGCGCGCCCATTGTCTGGTCGACAACGGCGAAATCCACGCCAAACTGCGGCTGATCGTCTCCGAGCCGGAGCGGGCGGCCGCGGCGCTCGCCGCGGGGAAGCTTACCGCGGTCTTGAACGACGTGGTGGTGATCGAAGTTGAGGACCGTCCCGGCGCTTTAGGGCGCATTCTGGATGCGCTCGCGGGCGAACCCATCGCCGTCGCCTACACCTATACGGCGGTCAGCCCCCGGCCCGGAACGGCCGTGATGGTTTTCCGTTTTTCCGACAATCTTCGGGCCGAAGAAGCGCTGCGACGCCAGGGGATCCGGACCCTGTCGGCCGCGTAGGTCACTTGCCCGCCTGCTGAATCCCCTCGAGCTTCCAGAAGGTATCCCCGCCGTTTGCGTCGCGGCTGAAGTGCCACAGCTCGCGCACCGGCCGGGCGGCCTCGGAGGCCTCCTCGCGCAGCATTGCATCGTAGAGCACCGAGACCACGATCTTGCCTTCGATCTCGCGTACTTCTTGGATCTCGGGGTGGACGAGCAGGATGTCGGTTTTCCCCGGACGCGGGTCTTCTTGCGCCTGGCGTTGGATTTCCGCCAAGACCTCGGGGGTGGTGAAGGAGCGGATATCTTCGTCGAGAGCCCGTCGCTCCCAGGACGCCTGCAGGCGGTTGTAAATCAGCCGCGCGCCCTTCAGGAACTCCTCGGGGTCGAACCCCGCGGGGTAGGCGGGCGGTGGCTGCGGCGTCTCGGCGGCGGCACCTCCCCCGCTGCCCCAGGAGCCCGGCTCCCCGCGGCCGAAGGCCGGGGGGGCGGAAAGACCGAATCCCGCCAGCGCGGTGCGCCGGGCCCGCAGCAGCCGCAGGAGCAGAAAGAGCCCGCCGCCCAAGACGAGGAGGTCGAGCAGCCCCGGGCCGCCCCAGGCGTGCCCGCCCCCGAAGAGGAGCGAGCCGATCAGCCCGCCCATGAGCATTCCTCCGAGCATGCCCCCGAAGCCGCCGAAGGCGGGCCCCGGGGAGACCGCGGACGGCGCGGCCCCGGGCTTCGGGGCGGTCGGGGAGGGCGAAGGCGAGGGCAAGGGAGCGCTTCGCTGGTAGCTCGGGCGGCCGCCGAAGGATTTGCCGCCGCCCAGGCGGGCGGCTTCGGCCATCTGTTCCAGAAGGAAAAGGAAGGAGACGGAGAAGACGGCGGCGCCCAGCAGCAAAAAGCTTGTGTTTCGTTTCATCGACGTTCTAGTTCCTTTGAGGAAAATTTTTATGTGATCGATTGTTTACATTTTGGATAACACAACGTTCCCCGCTCGTCAATCCCCCCAAGATTCGCCCCGGCGCGGCGGGAACAAGAGCACGGCCCGAGAAGCCTCCGGGGGGCGCAGGGCGGGCGCCCCTCAGCGGGGGGCGAGCAGCGGCAGGATGCGGTCGAGGACGGCTTCGGCGACCTCGCGCTTGGAGAGCAGCGGCAGGGTTTCCACCCCGCCCCGGGGGTCGAGGATGGCCACGCGGTTCGTCTCCGTCTCGAAGCCGCTTCCCGGGGCGCCGACGTCGTTGGCGACGATCAGATCGAGCCCTTTTTTCTCGAGTTTTTCGCGCGCATGGCGCAGGAGCTCTTCGGTCTCGGCGGCGAAGCCCACGACGACGGCCGGACCGGCCCCGCCGCGGCGGCGCTCGGTCACCAGCGCGAGGATGTCCTCGGTACGCACGAGTTCGAGGCGCGCCGCTTCGGCCTCCTTCTTGATCTTCTGCTCCGCCGCGACCCGCGGCCGGTAGTCGGCGACCGCCGCGGCCATGAGCAGGACATCGGCGCGGGCGCTGACCTCGAGCACCGCTTCCTTCATCTGCGCCGCGGAGAAGACGGCCACGGTGTCGACCCCGTACGGGGCTTCCAGGGCGACGGGACCGTGGATCAAGGTCACCGCGGCCCCGCGGTCGCGCGCCGCACGGGCGAGCGCAAAGCCCATTCTGCCGCTGCTGCGGTTGCCGATAAAGCGCACGGGGTCGATCGGCTCCCGGGTCCCCCCCGCGGTCACGACCACCGTCTTGCCGGCAAGCGGCCCGCCGCGGCCGAGCACCCAGCAGGCCGCCTCCAGAAGGGTTCCGGGTTCGGCCATGCGGCCTTCGCCGACGCCGCCGGAGGCGAGACGGCCCGATTCCGGACCCACCACGAAGGCGCCGCGGCGCACGAGGGTCTCGAGGTTCGCGCGCGTCGCCGGGTGGTGCCACATGCCGGACTCCATGGCCGGGGCGAGAAGGAGCGGGCCGCGGCAGGCGAGCGCCGTGGTGACGAGCAGGTTGTCGGCCAGCCCGTTGGCGAGCCGGGCGAGCGTGTTCGCCGTCGCCGGGGCGACGATCATGAGCGCCGCGCGTTGCCCGAGGGCGACATGGCCGATTTCGCGGTCCTGCAAAAGCGAGAACATTTCGGTCGCCACCGGCCGGTGGGTGAGGGCTTGGAAGGTGAGCGGCCGCACGAACTCGGAGGCCGCGGCGGTCATCACCACCTCGAGGGAGGCTCCGGCCCGGACGAGGCGGCTTGCCAGATCGGCCGCCTTGTAAGCGGCGATCCCTCCGCTCACCCCGAGGACGAGGCTTCGTTTTTCCAGCACCGGGATTCTCGTGTCCATGGGCTCCTTCCGGACGGATGGGGCTCAGCGATTCATCTCGTAAATCATCCGCAGCCCTTCGAGGGTGAGCATCGGGTCCACCTTCTCGATCACGGGGGCGTGCTCGGCGAGCAGGGCGGCCATGCCGCCGGTGGCGACGACCCGGGCTCCGCTTCCGAGCTCGGCGCGCAGGCGCGCCACCAGCCCGTCGATCAGACCGACATAGCCGAGCACCAGACCCGATTGCATGGCGTGCACGGTGTTGCGGCCGATCGCGGCCGGCGGGGCCGTGAGCTCGATGCGCGGCAGCTTGGCCGTGCGGGAAAAAAGAGCTTCGGCGGCGATCCCGAGCCCCGGGGCGATCGCGCCGCCCACGTATTCGCCTTCGCGGGAGAGGGCGTCGAAGGTGGTCGCCGTGCCGAAATCCACCACGATGCAGGGGCAGCCGTAGAGACGCTTGGCGGCCACGGCGTTCAGGATGCGGTCGGCGCCGAGCTCCGCGGGGTAGTCGATTCGGATCTCGACCCCGGTGCGCAAACGGTGGGAGACGACGAGCGGCTCGAGGCCGAGGTAGCGGCGGCTGAGCTCGACGAAGACCGGCGTGACCGGGGGGACGACGCTGGCGAGCGCGACCGCGGAGAGCTGCGACCAGGAAAGGCCGCGGAATTCGAAGAAGCTGCGCAGCAGCATGGCGTATTCGTCGGCCAGCCGCGCGCGGTCGGTGGCGACCCGCCAGTGGGCGAGCCAGCCCGACCCCTCTTCGTGTACGCCGAAGGAGCTGTTCGTGTTGTTCACGTTGACGGCGAGCAGCATGAAGGATTTCTATCCGCGGCGCGTCGGGATTGCAACCCCGCCGCTCATCCGGCGGGGCTGTGCCGGTGGGGCCGGTCCCCCAGCCGGTGGGCGTGCACGTGCCGGTGCAGGGCCTCCCCGTTCACCTCGCGGATGCGCCCCGCCTCGAGGGTGAGCAGCCGGTCGCAAAGCGCCGTCAGCAGATCGATGTCGTGGGAGATGATCGCCTGGGGGATCGCGAGCCCCTCCAGCACCTCGACCAGCCGGAGGCGCGTGCGGGAATCCAGGCCGTTTTCCGGCTCGTCGAGCAGCAACGCCTCGGGCTCCATGGCGAGCACGGCGGCGAGCGAGACCAGTCGCTTTTCGCCGCCGGAGAGCTGGAAGCCGATCCGATCCTCGAAGGCCTCCAGCCCCAGCGCGGCGAGCGTGCGCCGGGCCACGGCCACGGCCTCCTGCCGCGATCGGCCGAGGTTGAGGGGGCCGAAGGCGACGTCCTCGATCACCGTGGGGCAGAAGAGCTGGTCCTCGGGGTCCTGGAAGACAAGCCCGATCCGGCGGCGGACCTCGAGAAAGTCGGCCTCCGCGCGACGGGGTTTTCCGAAGACGAGGATTTCGCCCCCCTGCGGCCGCAGCAGCCCCATGATCAAGAGGAAAAGGGTCGTCTTGCCGCTGCCGTTCGGGGCGAGAATCCCGACGCGTTCGGCGGCCCCCAGCGCGAAGTCGAGTCCCGCGAGAATCGGCTCGGCCCCCGGGTAGCCGAAGCGGATGCCCCGCAGGGCGATGATCGGCTCTTGCGCGGCCATGGCCGGACCCTCTTTCCTCAACCCCCGAATTCCAGGACGGCCGCGGCCGCGACCGCGGCCGCGACCGCCGCGGCGAAGCCGAGCGAGCGGAGGTTCAGACGGAACTCGTGAAGGCTGACGAACACGCCGCGGAAGCCGCGGCAGAGCATCGCCCGGCGCACGCGCTCGGCGCGGTCCACGGCGCGAACGAGAAGCATGCCGAGCAACCAGGCGAAGGTGCGGTAGGTGTGCAGATCGGTGCGCGGTCGAAAACCCCGCAGCGCGGCGGCCCGCCGCAGCCTGCCGAATTCCTGCCCCAGGAGCGCGAGATAGCGCCAGGTGAGCAAAAGAAGCTGCACGAATTTCCCCGGGACCCCCAGGCGGTGGAGGGCGTGCCCGGCGGTCGGAAAGGGAAGGGGGGCGACGAGCGCCAACAGCGCGAGCAGCAGCGCGTTCGACTTGAGCGTGATGCGCAGCGCCAACAGCACCCCCTCGCGGCTCGCCGCCAGCGGCCCGAGCTGGAGCAGCGTTTCCCCCGTCAGGCTGAAGGGGAGGATCAACCACAGGAGCACGAGCAGGCCGTTGACGGCGAAAAGGCGGCGCAGCACCGCTTTCGGCGCAAGGCGGAAGAACACCGTGAGGCCCAGGGCGAAGCCCAGCGCGGCGACGATGCTCTCCGGCTTCTGCCAGACGGCGGTCGCCCCGCTCCAGACCAGGGCGGTGGCCAGGCGCACCCGCGGGTCGATCCATGCTCGGGTCGCCTTCCCGGCGGCGAGGGCGGGTTCGGGAAGCAAGGCAGGCGGTCTTTGCGCTTCAGGAGCCGAAGACGATGCGATGCTCGACCAGATGCATCCGTTTGAGAGGCGCCCTCACGGTTTTCTGCTGGCCGAAGATGTTGACCAAAAGAAAGCTCCCGTCCGCTTGCGGTTCGACCCGGTCGACCGACTCGAGGAGAAGCTCCTCCCGGCCGTCCCGTTCCATGTAGGCGTGCGCTTCACACATCGGGCAACACCTCCTTCAGTTTCCGGTGCACGAGGCTCTGGACCAGGTGCGGCAGCGGCTCGGCGGAGAGCCCCACCAGGTTGACCGCTTCCTGAGTCAGAGGCAGAAAGAGTTTGGGCGCGGGGCTGGCCATGACCGCCTCGGCCATCCTCGGGGTGACCTCCCCCAGCATGGCGTGCGCCCAGCCGATCGAAATGGCCCCCACGATCACGTCCACGCGGGGGGCGGTCTGGACGATCGCGTTTTCGCCGCTGGCGGCGCGGTTGGCCCCGGCCTTGAGCATCTGGGCCGCAGCGATGGCGTTGGTGCCGAGCGCGATCAGCTCGACCGTCTCCCCGTAGGCTTCCTTGAGCGCCCGCAGAATGGCCGCTCCGATGCCTCCCCCCTGGCCGTCGATGACGCAGATGCGTTTCAAGAACGCCCTCTCCCCCCCTCAGCGCCGGTTTTTGATCCAGGCCGCTAGACCGGCGAGACCCAGGATCCAGCCCAGTCCCCCGACGATGTCGGTCAGTCGGAGGCGCGGTTCGTGGAGCTCGGAGAGCATTTTCACCACGGGGGCGAGCTTCCTGTCCAGCGCTTTTTCGAGCGCCTGCTCGAGCGCCGCCGCCGGGACTGCCTCCCCGACGGCGGCGGGGGCGGCCTCCGCAAGCCGGAATGCGGGCGGGGGGGGCGGGGCGGAAGCGGGATCCCCCCCCAGCTCCTCCCGCGAAAGGGGCCAATCCGCGCGGTGCCCCATTCCCGCCTCGAGCACGATGGTGAGGTCCCCCCGCCGCGGGATCGGAAACGAAAACTCGCCCCGCTCGTTCGTCTTGCCCTGGAGCAGCTCGCGGCCCGCGCCGTCGAGCACCCGGATGAGGCCTTCTTTGACGCGGGTTCCGTCGGGGTACTTGGACACGGTGTAAACGGTGTCCCCCTCGACCCAGGCAAAGAGGTTCACCCGGTGGGCGAGGGTCTCTCGGGGCCCGAAACCGGAAAAGAGCAGGACACTCAGGGAAAGGATCCAGGATGCGGTGTTCATCGGACCTCCACGGGCGGACGGCCGGGGAGCAGACCGGGCTGGACCCGGCGCAGAAAACCCACGCACACGGCCGTCACCACCCCTTCGAGGATCATCACCGGCAGGTGCGCGAGGATCAGGGCGAGGGCGACGTTGAAAAAATGCTCTCCGGTCAAGGCGAGCGCCAGCCCCGCTGCGACCCCGCCGAGCAGCACGGCGAAGAAACCGCAGGCGAAGGCGGCGGCGAGCGCCACCGCCTTGGGTCCTTGCAGAAAAGGGGCGAAAAGCCCGTAGCCGATCACCGCCGGCAGGGCCATGATCAGCGTGTTCACCCCGAGCGCGGTCAGTCCGCCGAACTGGAAGAAGACCGCCTGCAACACAAGCCCCACGAGGATCGCCGGGAAGGCCGGCCAGCCGAGCAGCAGCCCGACCAAGCCGTTCAAGATCAGATGCACACTCGTCGGGCCCAGGGGCACATGGACGAGAGAGGCGACGAAGAAGGCCCCGGCGAGCATCGCCGTCCGGGCGATCTGATCGGGGGCGAGTTTTTTCAGGCCGATCCCCGTACCCGCCGCGGCGAGTGCGGCCCCGGCGAGCAAGACCGGCCCGGAGAGCACCCCTTCGGAGATGTGCATGGCTTGTCGCGACCTTATCCTTAGAGAGGGCGAACCCCCGCAGAAGTCTCCTCGTCTCCTCAGAACCCGAACTCGGCGCGAACGGTCGTGGCGAAGACGGGGTCGTTGTCGGAGTCGCCGCCGGGGTTCCAGATATACTGGAAGTCGGGGGTGAAAGCGAGGTTTTCACTCACGGCGATTCGGTAATAGGCCTCCAGATGCACCTCGGGGTCGTTCTTGCGGTAGCGGCCGTCGGGAAAGAGCGCCGCCGCGCCCAAGCCGATTTCGTCCTCGGCCCGCTGGGGGAGCAATCCTTTCAGGTTCACCCCCCCGGAGGCTTCCCACTTCACCACGTAGACATCCTCGTTGTTGCGCCCCAGGCGACCGAAGAGGCCGATCGTCTCCGTCAGCTGTTGGTCGACCGAGATCCCCAACCCCCAGCCTTTGGCCTTCCGGCCGGCGAGGAAGCCGCGATCGGCGTCGAGCTTGGCGTGGTCGTAGCCCGCCCGCCAGCCGTAGAAGCGGTAGTTTCCTTCCCGCCCGCCCCACGAGGGCGAGAAGGCGACCTGGGCGCCGAGAAAGGGCGTGCTGAAGACGTTGTCGTACTGGCTCTTCGCCGTGTCCTCAAGCGGGCTTTCCTCCACCAGCGGCCGCGAGCTCGAGGCCCCCACCAGGGAGAGCGAGAAAAACTCGAAGGGCTGAGCTTTCATCCCGAGGAGCGGGGTGTATTCGTTTTCGCCGTCGAGAACCGAGTTGTTCACGAAGGGCTTGCCGATGAACCGCTTGGCCTCGTCGTTGGCGAAGGCGTTGTCGTCCAGGAAACCGAGCGGCTCGCCTTTGCCGACGGTGATGCCGAGCTTTTCGTCGAAGAAGCGGTGCGTGTAGTGCACCTCGAGCAGCCGGAGTGCCGTTTTGTCCTCGCCCCCGGTGTTGTCGTCAGCGATCGTGTTCAGATTCGCAAGCAGCACATCGGCCGGTTTGACCCGGCCGCCGCCGGTCCGGTCCGCCCCGCTTCCCGCTCCGGCATGGATGCGTACATAAAACTCCCCTTCCTCCAAGACCGGCACCGCCGGCGTCCAGGAAAGCTCGAGATCCGCCGTGAACCCCGCTCCGCTCGGGCCGCCGGCCCGGAGCCCTTCGAGTTCAGCGGCGCGTCCGTCTTGATAGTAGATCACCGCACCGCCGTGAAGCGAGAGCGTCCCGAAGCGCTCTTCGATCGCCTCCCCGATTTTGTCCTCCAGCTCCTTTCCGGCCTTGCGCTCCCGGCGTTTGGCCAGCTGCTCCTGTTCCTCGAGTTTCTGCTCGAGCTCGGCGATCCGCTCTTTGAGCGCCTGGATCTCCTTCAATACCGTCGCCGTATCGGCGAGCGCCCCGCTCCCTGAAAGGATGCCGATCAGGCAAACCGCAAGACCCCATCTCAGCCGACGTTTCATGGTTTACCCTCCGAATGCCGTTGCGCCGCCGGGGAAGAAAATCCCGGCGGCCGGGGGTTCATTTTTCCTGCCAGGCGTGAAAGTAGACCCAGATCACGCCGCCGATTTCGACCGCCTTGTCCTTGCCGTCTTTTTTGAGCTTGAACTCGGCCGGCGCGAGGGCGGCGAAGCCCCACCAGCCCGGACGCGGCACGGCGTAGGTGAAAACGCCGTTTCTGTCGGCCTTGACGACCTGGGTGACCTGGTACTCGGTCGGCGGCTGGGCCTTGCCCTCCCGGTTGTAGAACTCGATTTCGACCTCGGCGAAGGGGGCGGGCTTGCCGTTCTGTTTCACGATTCCCTGAAAGACGTTTCCGGCATAGAGGCCGAAGGGCCGCGTGAGGGGGACGATCTCGATCGGATGGCCCACCTCGCGGTCCCAGCCTTCCTCCTCGCCGAAGGCGGGGACGACGACCTTGGGGTAATGGGCGATGAAGGAATCCTCGGCCGCCTCCCAGTAAGGCTCGGGGGTGAAGTGGAAGATGTAGACCCCGGGGCGTTTGAAGGTGTAGGAGGCGCTCCAGGCCGCCTTGCCCATGACCCGGGCGGCTTTGAGGCCGGAGATCAAATCTTCCTGCGCCGTGCCGGCGAGCACGCCGAAGGCCTTCGGTTTGGCCATGTCCATGCCCACCCCCTCCATCGGATGCGAGAAGGAGAGCACAAGCTCGATCGTCTTGGGGTCGGACTTCGAGATCGAAGGCTTTGCCGGGATGAGCATCCCGAAATGGGCCCACGCCGGCGCGACGCAGAGCAAGATTGCGAAGCCCAGAAAAAAGATGCGTTTTTTCATGAACGGCCTCCTCGTCGTCGGCCGCGCCGAAAAAAAAGGCCGTGCGTCCCGGGCGCCTTCGGGCGCCCCGTTCGCACGGCCTCGTCACGGCCGAAAAAGAATGAAGGATTTTTCCTGTGCGGCGGGCTTCGGCCCGCGGTTCACCGCGGCTCTTTACCCCGGGGGCTTCCGCCTGTCAAGCGCGGACGGCGGCTGCTTGACTTGGTTCGGGAAACTCTCTAAGGAAACCGAAATGGCGCGATCCTCCGGAGAAGGCGAAAAAAAGCCCTTTCTCGGCTTGAGCCGGGGGGCCTTCTGCGGCTGGGCCGCGGGCCTGTTTCTGGTCTCGGCCGGGATGTTCGTGCTGGGGGTGATGGTCGGCCGCGGCTCGGCGCCGATCGAGTTCGACGTCACGCGCCTCCA
>CAZQUP010000090.1:0-10912 GCA_964596545.1 uncultured Desulfatibacillum sp.
GGGGCTCGACTTCCCGGCCGCGGTGGTCGATCGAGCCCCTCGTCGGATTTCGGCTTCGTCGAGGGGCTCGACTTCCCGGCCGCGGTGGTCGATCGAGCCCCGAACGCAAATGTAGACCTCTCCCGTACGAAAGGCTTCCGGGTCGATGCCTGGGCCGGCGCTGACGATCAACCCCACCGGCGGGGTGTTGCCCTGGATCACGGCGTTGGTGGTGAGGGTGGTGGAGAGAACGATGCGGCGGATGGCCTCGGGGGGGATGCCCGCGGTGACCGCCTCGAGGGCGGCGAGGATCGAGCCGAAGAGATCCTCCGGGTTCGTGGGGATCTTGGCCTGTCGGAGAAGTCCGCTCTGATCCAACAGGACGACGTCCGTGTGCGTCCCCCCGACATCCAGCCCGATGATCATGCCGTGCTTCCGGTCGCGTTGGCTTGGATCCCCTGATCTCCCTAACCAAAAGCGGCAGGGCTGTCAACCGCCGCCCGGGGGGCCGGGGGCAGGGGATCGGCACGGGGCGCGCACCTCAGGAGGAAGCCTCGCCGGGCGAGGGCCGGAGCGGCAAGCCGAGTTTGCGGATCTTTTTGTAGAGCAGGGTGCGGTGGATGCCGAGCCGGCGGGCCGCCTCCGCTTTGTGAAAGTTCGTCTCTTGGAGCGTGTTCCAGATGAGTTCCCGCTCGGTCTGGGACTGGATCTCCCGCAGCGAGGTGCCGCGGCGGGGGGCGCCGCGCGCCGGGCTGCGTTGCAGGGGAAAGGGCAGATCGATCAGCCGGACCCGTTCCCCCTCGAGGGCGTGCAGGCTGCGCTCGAGCACATGGATCAGCTCGCGCACGTTCCCCGGCCACTCCCAGCGCCGCAGGGCGCGCTCGGCCTCGGGCTCGAGGCCGACCGTTCCCAGACCGGCTTCCCGTGCCGCGCGGGCGAGGTAGGCGCGGGCGATGGCGACGACGTCCTCCGGGCGCTCGCGCAGCGGCGGGATGTGGAGCGCGACCACGTTCAGCCGGTAGAAGAGGTCCTTGCGGAAACGCCCGGCCGCGAGCATCGTTTCCAGGTTCTGGTTGGTGGCGGCGATCACGCGGAAGTCGGAGCGCACCACGCGGTTTCCTCCGACCCGCTCGAACTCCTTGTCTTCGATGGCCCGCAGGAGCTTCGGCTGCATCTCGAGCGGCAGATCCCCCACCTCGTCGAGAAAGATCGTCCCCTCGTGGGCGAGCTCGAATTTGCCGGGCTTGCCTCCGGTGCGGGCGCCGGTGAAGGCCCCTTTCTCGTAGCCGAAGAGCTCCGATTCCAGAAGATCGCGCGGGATGGCCGCACAGTTGATGCGCACGAAGGGCCCCAGGCGGCGGACGCTCGCGTGGTGGATCGCCTGGGCGAACATCTCCTTACCGGTTCCGCTCTCGCCGGTGATCAGAACGGGGAAGCTGTTCTGGGCGGCGCGCATCGCCTCGCGCTTGAGCGCCTGGAGCGCCTCACTCTCGCCGAGGATGCTCTCGAAGGTGTAGCGCGTGGAGCGCAGGGCCAGCAGCTCCTCCTCGTAGATCTTGACCTTGGATTCGAGCAGCTGCAGTTCCCGGGCGAGTTTGGCGACGTCGCGCACGTCCTTGAACATCACTTGGCCGAAGACCGCGATCACCCGGCCGTCTTTTTGGATCGGGATCCGCTGGACGACCATCTTCTGGCCGCGGATGACCTGGGAGTGGTTGATCTCGGCGACCCCCGTGCGGGCGACGATGTGCATGCGGGAATTCTCGACCGCTTCGGTGCAGTGCCGGCCGATCTGCGCCTGCGGGTCCACCCCGAGGAACTGGCCGTAGGGACGGTTGAAATGGGTGATGAACCCCTCGGCGTCGACCACCATGGCGCCGTTGTAGATGCTCTCGAAGATCCTCTCGTACATGTCCAACCGCTGCCGGAGGTCTTCGATTTCTTTCTGGAGCGGGTTGTCGGCCATCGCCTGGCCCCTCCGAGGCGGCGGGCGTTTACCAGAGGCGCATCGCCTCAAGGAAGAGCCGTTTCAACTCCTCAGCCCCGACCGGCCTTGGGGAAAGCTTGGTGACGCGGTGCTGGGGAAGGGTGCCCTCGACGAGGCGGTCCACGTCCTCGGGTCCGAAGCCGACGGCGGCCAGGCCGTTCGGCATGCCCACCCGCCGCAGGATCGCCACCAACGCCGCAGCGAGGATCTCACCCGCCTCCTCGGGGCGCGCACCCGTCGTGTCGCAGCCCATCAGCCGAGCGCAGGCGAGGTGCCGCTCCGGGTCGGCGGGTCCCGTGAAGCGGAAAACCGCCGGGGCGTTCAGGCTGACCGCCATGCCGTGGGGGACGAGGGGACGGTCCGGAGGGTAGCCCTCGGGGACATAGTCCCGCACCAGACCCGAGACGGGATAGGACATCCCGTGGGCGAGGTGCACGCCGGCGTTGCCGAAGCCGATGCCGGCGTAGGTGGCCGCCAGCAGCACCTCGCCCCGCGCCTCGTCGTCTTCGGGGTGCTCGACGGCGCGGACGAGGCTGCGCGCGATCATCTCGACCGCGCGCGCGGCCCACACGTCGCTGATCGGGTTCGCCCCCTGGTAGGCCGGCCGCAGCCGCGGGTGGTCGGCCGCCGGGCGGCGGTGGTAGGGCAGCGCGGTCAGGGACTCGAGCGCGTGGGTGAGCTGGTCGAGGCCCGTGCAGGCGGCCACCATGCGCGGCATTGTGCGCGTGTTCTCCGGATCGATGATGCCGCGCAGCGGCCGCAGCGCGCGGGAGGCGATGCCGGTCTTGGCGCCCATCTCCAGAAAGTCGAAGATCGCCACCCCGGTGGTCTCGCTTCCGGTGCCCGCGGTGGTGGGCACGGCGATCATCGGTTTGAGCGGCCCGGGGACGGGCCGGCCCATACCGATCGGGGGATTGACGTAGGTGAGAAAGTCCGCGGGCCAGGTGGCGTAGAGGTTCGCCGCCTTGCAGGTGTCGAGGCTCGATCCTCCGCCCACCCCGACGTAGCCGTCGAAGCGGCCATCCCGCGCGAAGTCGATCGCTTCCCGGAAGGAGCGGTCGGTCGGCTCGACCTGCACCCGATCGTAGAGCACGGCGTCGATGCCGCGCTCCCGCAGGGCCTCCATCGTGACGGCGACGGGCAGGCTTCCCGCAAGGCCCGGGTCGGTCACGACCATGACCCGCCGGCAGCCGAATTCCTCCAGGTCAAAGCCGATCTCGCGCGTGGCGCCCGCGCCGTACTTGATGCTCGAGGTGTCCATCGTGAAGGCGTTTTCGAGTCGCATCGGAGCCTCCTTCGGAAACGGCGCGGGGCAACCCCCCGGCGGTCGCCGTTCATTCCAGACCCGAGCTGCGGCGGATCCATCGGGCCATGGCCGAGACGTCTTCGTCCCCCCCTCCCTGTCCGATCAGGGCGTTTTCGATCTGCTCGACCAGGGCGGCGAGCGGGGTGAAGGCCCCCAGCTCGCGCGCCGCCTCGAGCGCGATTCCCAGGTCTTTGCGGTGCAGCCGTACGCGGAACCCGAGGGGGTAGCGGTTGTGGATCATGTTCCCCGAGCGGTGGGTCAGGCCCCAGGAGCCGGCCGCGCCGCCGGAGATCGCGGCGACGACCTTCTCCATATCCAGTCCCGCCTTGAGACCGAGGACCACCCCTTCGGCGACGGCGAGATAGGTGCCGCAGAGGATGACCTGGTTGATCGCCTTGGTCATCTGGCCGGTGCCGACCGGCCCGATGTGGGTGACGGTCCGGCCCACGGCCTCGAACACGGGGCGGACCCGTTCCAGAGCTTCGGTCTCCCCGCCGACCATGATCGCGAGGGTCGCCAGCCGCGCGCCTTCGGAGCCCCCGGAGACGGGAGCGTCCAAACAGGCGATGCCGCGCGCGGCGAGGGCGGCGGCGATTTCCCGGGCCGCCGCGGGGCGGATGGTCGAGAAATCCACGACCGTCGTCCCCGGAGCCGCCCCGTGGATCACGCCGTTTCCCCCGAGGATCACCGCCTCCACATCCGGGGTGTCGCTCACACAGGTGCAGACGACCTCGGCCCCCCGCGCGGCCTCGGCGGGCGAGGCGGCACGCCGTGCGCCGGCTGCGGCCAGGGGCTCCTCGCGCTCACGGGTGCGGTTGTGGACGGTCACCGCGTGGCCCGCGCGGATGAGGTTCAGGGCCATCGCGGCCCCCAGGGTCCCCATGCCGATGAAGGCGATGTTCATGCTTCCCCCCTCTCCCGGTTTTAGAAGATTTTGCCCGGGTTCATCAATCCCTTGGGGTCGATCAGGTCCTTGATGCGCTTCATGAGGCCGTAGGCCTCGCCGTGCTCGCGTGCCATGAATTTGCGCTTGCCGATGCCGACCCCGTGCTCGCCGGTGCAGGTGCCGCCGCAGCCGAGCGCCCGCTCCACGACGTCGTGGTTCACGGTCTCGAGTCGTTCCCATTCCTGGGGGTCGGCGGGGTCGCCGACGAGGACGACATGGAGGTTGCCGTCGCCGGCGTGACCGAAGACGTAGCCCACCACGCCCAGTTCGTCGACCCGCCGCTGAGCGAATTGCACCATCTCCGGATAGCGCGAGATGGGCACCGCCGCGTCCACGATCAGGGTTTCTTTCCGCGGGTGGGCGCGGTGGATCGTTTCCCAGGCCTCGTGGCGCGCGCGCCAGAGCTCCCGGCGCGCGGCCTCCTCGGTCGCGTGGCGGAAATCGACCGCGCCGAAGCCTTCACAGATCTCGCGCGCGAGCCGGGCCGTCTCCTCGAGGGCGGCGGCGCTCACGGCATGGAACTCGCAGAAGAGCGAGGGGGTCTCGGCCAGCGCGAGGTTCTTTTCGCGGTTCATGAGGCGGATCAGGGCGGGGGGCAGAAGCTCGAGCGCCGCCGGCCCGAGCCCGGCGCCGATCAGGGCGGCGACCGCCTCGGAGGCGGGGGCGAGCTCGGCGAAGAGGATCACGGCGGCGAGGATGTGGCCGGGGATGCCCGCCAGCCGCAGGGTCGCTTCGGTGACGATGCCGAGCGTTCCCTCGGAGCCCACGAAAAGCCGGGTCAAATCGAAGCCGGCCGAAGACTTGGGGGCGAGCGTCCCCGTGCGGATCACCGGCCCGCCGGGCAGCACCACGGTCAGGCGCTGGACGTAATCGCGGGTCGCCCCGTATTTCACGGTTTGAACTCCGGAGGCGTTGTTCGCGATCATGCCGCCGATCGTCGCGTCGGCCCCGGGGTCGGGGGGAAAAAAGAGCCCGTGGCGGCCGGCCTGGCGGTTGAGTTCCTTGCGCGGGACCCCCGGCTGCACGTCGGCCTGGAGGTCCTGCGGCCGGACGGCGAGGATGCGGTTCATGCGGGTCATGTCGACGACGAGCCCGCCGCGGACCGGCACGGGGTTCCCCTCGGTGCTCGTCCCGGCGCCCCAGGGGGTCACGGGGACTTCGCGCGCGTAGGCCCAGGCGAGAAGACGCGAGACCTCTTCGGTCGACTCCGGCCAGACGACGCCGGCCGGGAGGATCCCCCGGTGGAAGGAGATGTCGTGCAGGTGGAGTTCGCGGTGGGACATACCGGTCGAGAAACGCTCACGGCCGACGATCGCGGCGAGTTCGGCCGTCTGCTCCGGGGTGAAGGTGTCCATGGGTCGCTCCAAAAGAAGGATTTCGGCCCCCGCGCGCCTTTCCCGGCGGCGGGGCCGCCGCTACGAGTAGATGAGCCCCGGCAGCCACAGAATGAGGGGCGTCCAGAAGCAGGAGATCAGCAGGCACACCAGCGCGATGCCCACGAAAGGAAACGCCGCCACCGCCACGCGGCTCAGCGGTTCTCCCGAGATGCCGCAGCTGACAAACAGGCAGATTCCGACCGGGGGGGTCAGCATGCCGACGGCGAGATTGACGACCATGAGCACCCCGAACTGCACGGGATCGACGCCCATCTGGGGGGTGATCGCGGCGAGCACGGGGACGAGCAGGATCAGGCTGGCGGCGGTTTCCATGACGCAGCCGACGACGAGCAGACCGGCCATGACGAGCAGCAGCACCCCCCAGGCCGGCCAATCGAGCGCCTGGATCGCGGCCTGAAGCAGCTGGGGCCCCTGCTTCATGGCGACGAGCCAGGTGAACACCTTGGCCATGGCGATGATGAAGAGGATCGTCGCCGAAACGACCATGGCGCGCGAGATGATCCCGGGCAGTTCGCGGAAGGAGAGGCTGCGGTTCACGGCCATGGCCACGAAGAGGGCGTAAAAGACGGCCAGAGCCGCCGCCTCGGTCACGGTTACGACCCCGCCCAGGATCCCGCCCAACACGATCACCGGGGCCCCTAAGGCCCAGACGGCTTCCTGAAGCGATTTCCAGACGCGGGCGAGGGAAAACGGCTGCCTTGCGCCGTAGCCCCGCTTCCAGGAAATCCCCATGGCGACGGCCATGAAGGCGAGCCCAAAGAGGAGCCCCACCAGAATCCCGCCGGCGAAGAGCCGGGCGATCGACACGTTGGTGAGAAAGCCGAAGATGACCATGGGGATCGAAGGCGGGATCACCACCCCGATCGAGCCGCCCGCGGCCACGACTGCGGCGGCGAAGGCCGGCGGGTAGCCCTGGCGCACCATGGCCGGGATCACGACCGCCCCGAGGGCCGCGGTGTCCGCCGCCGCCGAGCCGGAAATCCCGGCGAAGAACATCGAGGCGACGATGCAGGCGCAGGCGAGTCCGCCCGGCACCCAGCCGACGAGGCTGTCGGAGAAGTCGATCAGCTGCCGGCTGATCCCGCCCCGTTCCATGATCGCCCCGGCGAGCATGAAGAGCGGCACGGCCAGGAGATCGAAGGAGTCGACTCCGGCGAAGAGAAGCTGGATGATCGTCTGCCCGAGGGCGGGGATCGGGACCGTGGCCGGGAAGACCCCCGGGGTGAGCATGATGCCGATCGCGGGCAAACCGATCGCGAGCGCGATCGGCATGCCCAAGGCGATCAGCAAAAAGAGAAGTCCGAAGAGGACGGCGACGGTCATGATCGCTTCGGCCCGCGGAGTGGCCGGAGGCCGGCCAACCCGTGCACGAGAAAGATCGCCATCGCCAGCGGGATCGAGGCGAAGGGGATGGCCATGGGGATCTGGGCCGAGGCGGTCGTGTGCTCCCAAGCTTTGACCGTGTAGGCGGCCGAAAACCACAGGAGAGCGCCGAAGCCCAAAACCGCCAGCCCCTGAAGCGCGATCCGGATCGCGGCCTCGGCCCCCGGTCCCATCCGGTGGCCGAAGCCGCGCAGTCCGATCAGGCTGGCGCGCTTGTAGGCCGAGGTCCCGCCGAGAAAGGTGATCGCCACCAGAAGATGCCGGCTCACCTCCTCCGACCAGCCGATCGAAGCCCCGGCGTAGCGGAAGACCACCTGCGCGAAGAGGATCAGGCAGATCGCGGCGCCGACCGCGAAAAGGATCTTCTCGACGGCGGCGTTCAGGGAATCGCTCAGCCGCTGCAGGCGGTTCACCGCGGGCCTCTCCCTATTTGACGGCCTGCTGGATCTGCTCGACGAGTTTCTTCACCTCGCCCGAAGCCGAGGCGATCACGGGCTCGGTCGCCTTGCGGAAGGCCGCGAGATCGGGGTCTTCCACGACCTGCATGCCCGCCGCTTTGAGCTCCTCGAGCTGCCGTTTCTCGTTGTCGCGGATGAAGCGGCGGCCCTGGAGGGCGGCCGAGACGGCGCAGTCGGCCACGATTTTTTTCTGGTCCGCGGGCAGACCGTCGATGAAGGCCTTGTTGGCGACGAAGACGAGCGCCGAGTAGACATGGCGGGTGAGGGTCAGATGCTTCTGCCCGGCCTCGATCAGCTTGGCGGCGTAAATGACGGCGATCGGGTTCTCCTGCCCGTCGATCACACCCTGCTGGAGCTGGGTGAAAATGGGCCAGGCCATGGGGGTGGGGTTCGAGCCGATCGCGCGCCAGATCGCCAGATGCGTCGGCGCCTCCATCGTGCGGATCTTGAGGCCCTTCAGGTCTTCGGGGGTCTTGACCGGCCGCTTGGCGTTGGTCACGTTGCGGAAGCCGTTGTCGAGGAAAGCGAGGGCCACGAACCCCGATTTCTCGAATTTCCCCGCGAGCTCGCGCCCGATCGGGCCGTCGAGCACCTTGTCGGCCGCTTCGTAGGAGGGAAAGACGAAGGGCATCTCCAGGGCCTTGATCTCGGGTACGAAGGCCTCGATCGGCCCGGTGGTGCACACCGACATTTGGGTGGTCCCGAGCTGGATCTGCTGGAGGACCTGGGTTTCACTGCCCAGGGCGGCCGAGTGGTGCACGTTGACGGCGAGTTTCCCCGGCGCGGCCTTCTCGACGCACTCCTTGAACCAGAAGGAGGCTTTCGTGTGTACGAAGTCGGGGTTGGTGACGGCGGCGATGTTGATCTGCGTCTGGGCCGTCGCGCCGGCCGCAAGGGCGACGATCCCGATTCCCACGATCCAGGCAAGAACGTTCGCACGCATGGCTCAACTCCTTATTCTTGGTGAGGGGGAAAGGGGCGTTTGCGGTCTGAGGCATAGAAGAAAGCGCCAGACCTGTCAACACGCTCCTGCGGCTCACGCGGCCTGCCGGCCGCCGGTTTCGCGGGTGAAGAGGAGCAGCCCGAAGGCGAGCAGCAGCCAGCCGAGCGGGAGCAGCCAGGCCGCCCGCCAGGCGGCGGCGTCATAAAGGCGCAGTCCGCCGGCGAGGCTTCCGTCCCAGAAGCGATCGAGCATCCAGCCCACCGCCGGCTG
Organism: uncultured Desulfatibacillum sp.; assembly: GCA_964596545.1. Classification (GTDB taxonomy): domain Bacteria; phylum Desulfobacterota; class Desulfobacteria; order Desulfobacterales; family SpSt-501; genus SpSt-501. The sequence goes on from CAZQUP010000090.1 coordinate 8,670, forward strand.
GAGCGCCGTCGGCCCGAGCATGATCCCCATGTTGATCACCCCGGTCACGGTCCCCGTCAGGCGAAGCGGGGCCGATTCCTTGGCGAGCGGCCAGCAGACGGTGAAGCTCGAGGAGGCGATCCCCGTGAGCACCGCCTGGAGACTGAGCGCTCCGGGCGAAAGGCGCGGGGCGCCGTAGAGCAGGAGGGCCCAGCAGAGGATCGTGGCGGCCAATCCGGCCAGCATGAGCGGCTTTCGCTTTCCCAGGGCGTCGGTCAAGCGACCGGTGAGCGGGGTGGCGACCGCCCAGGCGACGAGCAGCAGGGTGGTCAGGCCTGCGGCCTGCGGTGCGGTGAGCCCGCAGACCTGGGTGAGAAACGGGACCCCCCAGAGGCCGCAGAAGGTGAGGACACAGCCCACCGGCCCGGCGGGGATGAAGACGAGCAGGCGGATGTTGCGGATGCCCAGGACCTCGGCCAGTTCGCCGAACACCCGGGGACGGTCGGCGGAGGTCCTGCGGGCGGCCGGCGCATAACTGCGGAAGCCGCGCTCGGAGGGGTCGTCGCGGACGAGGGCCCACAGGAGGATCGCCAAAGCCGCGCTCGCCCCGGCCGATACGAGGATCGCCGGGCGCCAGCCGATCGCATCCGCGAGCAGCCGCAAGGGGACTCCGGCGAGCAGCGCGCCGGTGATGCCGGCGACCAGCGCGATCCCCGAGATCATCGAGAAGACCCGCGCGGGAAACCAGTGCGCGGCGAGTTTGAGGATGACAACGAAGGAGACCGAGACCGTCGCCCCGATGAGCAGGCGGCCCACTCCCGCCCAGAAGACGCTCGGGGCAAGCGCGCAGACGAGGGCTCCGGCCGTGCAGCCGATCGCCCCCGCCGTGAGCAGACGCCGCGGCCCCCAGCGGTCGGCGAGGATGCCGGTCGGGATCTGCATCAGCCAATAGCTGTAGAAGTAGAGGGCCGAGAGCTGGCCCAGACCCGCGGCGTGGATCCCGAAATCGGTCATCCATTCCCGCGTCAGGACCGCCGGCGCCAGGCGGTGGAAGAAGGCGACGAGGTAGAAGAAGGCGCCCAGACTCCAGACGGTGGCGGAGACCCGCAGCGGCGGGGGCGAAAGCTCGGGTTCGGCGGCGTTCGGCCCGGGCTCCGGCGGTCTCATTCGGGGAGAAAGACGGCGCAGGCGATGACCGTCGTCCACAGTCCGTCTTTGTGGCCTCGGGCCGACTGGCAGATGCTGCGGCTTTCGAAGTGCCGGGCCCCCACTTTGTAGACCTGCTTGCGCTCGTCCCAGGCGACGTCCGGGTTCAACTCGATTCCCAGGGTGGAGGCGAGCATGGTCGCCGCGAGATCCTCGGCGAAGTCGGCCGCTTTCTTGCGCGTCTGCCCGAAGGCGTGATGCTCGCTGATGTAGCCGTACTGGCCGCGGTCCCGGGGGCGGGCGAGCCCGATGGCGGCCGCGACCAGGCGGTTGGGCTCCTGGGTGCTTTCGCGCGCCATGACGACGAAGGTGAGCTGCCCGGGCCGAAGCCGTCGGATCCCCTCGGTGCGGGAGAGGATGCGACAGCCCGGGGGAAAAATGCTCGACACCGTGACCAGGTTGCAGGTTTCGATCCCGGCCCGCCTCAGGGCGAGCTCGAAGCTCTGCAGCCGGTTGCGGTGGTGCCCCACCCCCTGGGTGAAGAAGAGGGACTGCGGAACGAAGGTCATGGAGCGGTCCTCCCGTTCATGCGAGGATGAAGACCAGAAGCTCGCGCGGCCCGTGCACGCCGAAGGCGAGCGTGAGCTCGATGTCGGCGGTCTTGGAAGGGCCTGAGACGAGAACGAGGTTCGCCGGAAGGGGCGGGGCGAAGGATCCGTCCGCGATAGCGTCCTCGAAGGCGGGATGGATCCTCTCCGCGGGCACGAGGACGACGTGCACAGGGGGAACGAGCGAAAGCAGCCGCGGCTCTTCCGGTCCGGGGCGAAGCAGGAGGACTCCCGGATCGGCCGCCGCGGCCGCCGCAGCCGTGATCCCGGCCGCGGCGGAAAAGAGCCGCCCGCGCATGTCCTCGACCGCCCCCTTCCAGGCGACGAGCCGGGGGGAGTCTTGGGCGGCGGGGGGCCAGGCCTCCTCAAGTTCCACCGCCCAAGGGCTGCCGGGGAAGTAGAGCAGCTCGGAAAGCCCCCGACCTGCGAGACGCTCCCGGAGCGCCGCCGCCCAGCGCCCGCGCGGCAGGCGGTGCACCTCGGCGCGCATCGCCGTGAGCGCGGCCTCCA
>CAZQUP010000091.1:0-10899 GCA_964596545.1 uncultured Desulfatibacillum sp.
ATCCTGGGGACGCCGGAAGCCCAGGCGGCGCTGCCCCCTGCGGCCCCGGACTCCGCGCCGGCGGCGGAGCCGGCGGTCAGCGACACCCAAGTGGCCGCCCTGCTCAATATCCAGTATCGCGAACCCTACGATCCGCATGGCAAGCCCGATCCCTTCGAGCCCGTCATCCGCGATGAGGGCCAGGCGAGCGGCCCTTCGATCCGCCCCAAGAAACGCATTCCGCAGACGCCTCTCGAGCGCATCGACCTCGGACAGCTGCGGCTGGTCGCCATCGTGGCCGCACCCTCGGGCAACCGCGCCATGGTCGAGGAATCCTCGGGCAAGGGCTACGTCCTGCGCGAGGGGACTTTCATCGGCCTCAATTCCGGCCGGGTGGTCGAAATCCAGCCCGACAAGGTCCTGATCGAGGAAGAGTACGAAGACGTCTATGGAAAGAGCATCGTGCAGAAAAAAGAAATCAAACTTCCCAAGCCGCCTGGAGAGCTGTGACATGAGGACCTTCGCCCCCCGCCGTCGAAACTGGAAGCTGCTGACCCTGATCGCGGCGTTTGCCGCGGTCTGCGGCTGTGCCGCCCCCGCGACCCAGCAGGTGCCCGCGACCGATACCGACCGCTGGATCACCGATGTGGTCAGCCGCGAGGAGGAATCCCACTGGGCGTTGACCGTGAAGGCCAACCGGCCCCTGGATTACACGATTCAGGAACAGAAGGATCCGGCCGGCCTGGTGTTGTTCTTCCCGGCGACGGGCCTGGATCGTCTGCAGGAGACGATCCAGCCGCCGGAAAACCCGGCCGTCGAGGGGATCCGGCTTCGGGAACTTCCGGAAGGGGGACGGTCGGTGCGGATGTCGATCGCTCTCAAGAAACCCGTGTCCCACGAGGTCCTGCCGGAAGGCTCCGACCTTGTGATCCGTTTCGCCAAGGCTGCGCCGCAGCCCGAGGCCTCCGCCGCGGCCGCCGGGCCGAAGGAAACCGATCTCGCCGCCGCCGCGGCCGCGCCGCAAGCGGACTCCGCCCTTGCGGCCCGGAGGCCTGCGCCGGCGACTTCGTTGAGCCGCATCGAGGCCGAAGCCGCGGAGCGAACGACCGTGATCCGGGTGCAAGCGGACGGGACGCTCGAGAATTTCCGTAGTTTTACGATGAGCGAGGAGCCGCCGCGGATCGTCTTTGATTTTCCGGAACTGAAGAGCCCCTTTCGCGGCGAGCAGCGCCTGGCTCTGAAGGGCGGCCCGGTCGGACGGGTGCGCCATTTCGCCACCCCCGAGAGATTGCGGCTGGTCGTGGAGACCCGCCCCGAGTACCTGAAAAAATACCGGGCCGAGCCGGTCGCGGACGGCCTGCGCATCCGGGTGGGCGAAGACCAGACGACGGTCGCCGCTCCCGCTCCGGCGCCCTCCCCCCTTCGGGCCGATCGGCCGGCCTGGATCAACCGGCTTGAGTTCGCCGAGGAAGAAGGCGGCCGCTCGGCGGTGATCGTGGGGACCACCCAGCCGGTGGACTACGAACTGGTGACGGCCGGGGAGCGCGAAGTGCGCCTGCGGCTTCCGCGCACGCAGCTTCCCGAGAAATACAGCCGTCCCCTGATTACGACCCGCTTCGAGAGCGCCGTCGACCGGGTGACCCCGGTCGGGAAGGTGGGGGAAACCGTGCTTTCCGTGCAGCTGCGGGAAAAGGTCGAGGTGGCGGCCGAGCGGACAGGGAACGTGATCCGGCTGAACGTCGCCGCCTCGCGCATTCCGCCCAAGCCCTACGAGGGGGCCGAGCCTCCGGCCTGGAAGACCGACGCCGCTCCGGCGGTGCTTTCCGCGGCGGCCGTCCCCTCCGCGCCGCGGCCGGTTGCAAGCGTCCAGGCGGCGGCACCTTCCGTCCCGCCGCGGGGAGCTTCGCGGGTGGAGAACCTCTCCGGCTCCGAGGAGAAGGTTTACACCGGCGAGAAGATCGCGCTCGATTTCTACGACACCGACATCCGCAACGTCTTTCGCATCCTCCAGGAGATCAGCGGCAAGAACTTCGCGATCGACAAGAACGTGACCGGCAAGGTGACGCTCGCCTTGCAGAAGCCGGTTCCCTGGGACCAGGTGCTCGACCTCGTCCTCAAGATGAACCAGCTCGGCATGACCCGCGAAGGCGACATCCTGCGCATCGCGACCCTCACCACCCTGCAGCAGGAGGAGAAACTGCGTCAAGCCCAGCTCAAGGCCGAGCAGGAAGCGCGCAAGCAGGAAGAGGAGGGCGAGCCGCTGATCACCGAGTACATCCCGGTCAATTACTCGAACGCCAAGACCGACATCCTGCCGCACGTGACGAACATCCTGACCAAGGACCGTGGCAAGGCCTCGGTCGATGAGCGCAACAACCAGGTGATCATCACCGACATCCCGGAAAAAGTGCGGCAGGCGAAGGCGATCGTCGCGCGCATCGATCGGGTGACCCCGCAGGTGATCATCGAGGCGCGGGTGGTCGAGGCGACGAGCAACTTCACGCGCGAAATCGGCTTCGACTGGGGGACGATTTCGGTCAACGCCTTCAAGATCGGCGGGGCGCTCAAGGTCGGGCCGACCGCCTTTCGCGCCGACAACATCCCCACCACCTTCACGGCGAACAATTCGATCGGCTTCAACTTCTCGACGCTCTTCGGGACCAACATCTCGATCATCGACGCGAAACTCGCGGCCAGCGAACTCGAAGGCAAGTCAAACGTCATCTCCTCGCCCAAGATCATCACCCTGAGCGGCCGCAAGGCGACGATCAAGCAGGGCCTGGAGGTCCCCTACCAGGAACGGGATTCCTCGGGCAATTCCACGGTGCGGTTCAAGAATGTGGACCTGCTGCTGGATGTGACCCCGAACATCTCCCAGGACCGCCGGATCGTGATGAACATTCTGCTCACCAAGAACGACGTGATCGATCCCACGGCCAAGGAGCCCGCGCTTTCGACCAACGAGGCGAAGACCGAGATCCTGGTCGAGGACGGGGACACGATCGTGATCGGCGGCATTCTCAAGGACACCAAGCGGCTGGCCGACTCGGGGATCCCGGGGCTGCGCAAGCTGCCGGCGGTGGGATGGCTGTTCCGCTCGGAAAAGATCGAAAACCAGAAAAACGAGTTGCTGATTTTCATCACCCCGCGCATCATCCAGCTCGAGCAGCGCAAGCTCGCCTGAGCTTCCTTGGAGAACAAGCTCCGAGCCCGGTCGGGGAAGACCCGACCGGGCCTTCTTTTCGGGGCGGGACGGCCGACGAAGGCTATTTCCCCAGCGCGTTCAACTCCCGCAGGGCTTCCTCGGCGAGCGGGGATTCGGGGGCGAGCTCGATGACACGCCGGAAGGCGTCGCGCGCCCGGGCCACCTCGCCTGTGCCGCGGCAGGCGCGGCCGAGTTCGAAGTGGAGCTGCGGGAGCGCGGGATATTTCTTGAGCGCGCGCTCGAGCCGCAGGACGGCCTCGGCGTGGCGGCCGGTCGCATTGTAAGTCATGGCCAGACCGCCCACGGCGTTCGGAAAGTCGGGGTGGATGCGCAGCGCCTCCTGGAAATACTTTTCGGCCCGGGCGTAATCCTTTTTCTGATAATAGGCCAGCCCCGTGTTGGAGAGGGGGAAATGGGGTGTGGCATAGAAGGCGTCCTCCAGGATTTTCTGGTAAGTCGCGATCGCCTTGTCCCATTCGCCCTTCTCGAGCCACGCGTTTCCCAGGCTGTTGATGGCCGGAGCGAAGTCGGGCTTGAGGGCGAGCGCCTTCTCGAAATACTCGATCGCCTGGTCGTAGCGCTCGCGGTAATAATACACCAGCCCGATGTCGAAGAGGGTGATCGGATCGTTGGGGTTCAGGCTTTCGGCCTTTTTCAATTCGCGCAGCGCGGCAAGCAGGTTTCCGCCGGCGAGGTAGGCCTCGCCCAGGGTCCGTGCGGCTTCGGCGAGCTCGGGGTTGCGCTCCGGGCGCTCCGCCGGCGCGGCGGGCTCGGAGGGGGTTGAGGCGCAGGCGGAGACCAGCAGGAAAAGGGCGAAAGCGGCGAAACACCCCAGAGGTCTTGTGTTCATAGCGGCTCCTCTCGAACGGCTTCGGGGACCGGGCGGGCTCAACCGCCCGAGGGTTTTAGGCCGAGCCGCGAGGCGATCTCCTCGGCCGTCCGACGGACGAAGCGGTGGAACGCCTCGCCTTCGAGCGGGGCGCCGGGGGCGGGGACCTGCGCAAGGTCCGCGGGCCGGATGAAGACCGGCCGACGCCGGAGCTCGGGACGCGGCCGGATCGCGAACTCGGGGGGAAAACGGTCCTCGAAGTAAAGCTCCTGGAACCCGGAAAACTTGAGGGCATGTGCCGTCGCGTCGAGCACGGCGAAGTCCTCCGCCCCGATCCGCCCCGCCTGCTTCGCCCGTACCAGCCCCGCGAGCGCCTCCCCCCCGTGGGTGCAGGCGATGTGGCCGTGGGCGTTCGCGGTGAGCTGCCAGTCCATGATTTCCTGTTCGCTTACGCGGACGAAAAAGACCCGCTCGCGGCCGGCGCTCTGGTTGTAACGCTCGACCAGCCGAACGACGCGCGGCATGGAGACGGGGTTGCCGATCATCGCCGCCTGGGCGACGCTGGGGCGCACGGTCACGGGGACGAAACGGCGCCGGGCCGCGTCGGCTTCCTCGTAGTAGCGCACCACGGGATCGGCGTGTTCCGATTGTACGCCCAGGATCTTCGGCAGCTCCCGGATCAGCCCCGCTTCGTAAAACTTGAGGAAACCGCTCAGCACCGCGGTGATGTTGCCCGCGTTGCCGACGGGAACGGCGACCACGAGACGGCCGACGTCGTACTCGAAGTCCTGGGCGATCTCGTAGGCGTAGGACTCCTGACCCAGAATGCGCCAGGCGTTTTTGGAGTTGAGCAACGCGACGGGGTACTGCTCGGAGAGCGCCTCGACGACCTTCATGCAATCGTCGAAGACGCCGGGGATTTCGTAAACGATCGCTCCCGAGCCGAGCGGCTGGGAAAGCTGCTGCGGGGTCACCTTGCCGTGGGGCAGCAGCACCGCGGAGCGGATCCGGGGATGGAGATAGGCGGCATAGAGCGCCGCCGCGGCCGAGGTGTCTCCGGTCGAGGCGCAGACGGCGAGGACCTGGTCGAGGTGGCCGGCGGCAAGAAGCGTCCGGATGTAGCTGAAAGCGCTCGCCATGCCCCGGTCCTTGAAGGAAGCGCTCGGGTTCTGCCCCTCGTGCTTGAAGGCGAAATCGACGCCAGCGGCGTCGCGCAACGGGGTGCTGGCGCGGATCACCGGCGTGTGACCCTCGCCCAGGTAGACCACCGCCTCGAGGGGCACCACCGGGCCGATGAACTCGTGGTAGCGATAAATCCCGCGCAGGGCGGGAAGGGTGAGCATCTTGCGGTAATCGAAAATCCGGCGCCACACGCTTCCGGGAAGCTCGCGCAGCCGCTCGAAGTGGAGGTCCTCGAGGAGCAGCACTTCGCGACATTGCGGGCAGACGTAGAGCAGGCGCTCGATGCCGAACTGCGATCCGCAACCAAGGCAGCGATAGACCATCCGGCCGGGGTGGGCGGGCAGCAGCCGATCGCGCCATTCGCGGGGGAAGTCCTCGAGCTTCATGGCGTCAGCAGCTCCGCGCCGTTCATGTAGGGCCGCAGGGCCGGCGGGATCTCGACCGTGCCGTCGGCGCGCTGGCCGTTCTCGAGCAGTGCGGCGAAGGTGCGGCCGACGGCAAGTCCCGAGCCGTTGAGGGTGTGTACGAGCTCGGTGCCCTTGCGGCCCTTGCGCCGGAAACGGATCCCTCCGCGGCGAGCCTGAAAGTCCTCGAAATTGCTGCAGGAAGAAATTTCGCGGTAGGTGTTCTGACCGGGCATCCAGACCTCGATGTCGAAGGTCTTGGCCGCGGAGAAGCCCAGATCCCCGGTGCATAGCTCGACCACCCGGTAGGGCAACCCGAGCCGGCGCAAAATCGTCTCCGCGTGGGCGAGCAGCCGTTCGAGCTCTGCATAGGAGTCTTCCGGCCGCGAGAAGCGGACGAGTTCGATCTTGTTGAACTGGTGCTGGCGGATGAGACCGCGGGTGTCCTTCCCGTAAGAGCCGGCTTCGGAACGGAAGCAGGGCGTATAGGCGGTGTAGGCCAAGGGCAGATCCTCTTCGTCGAGGATCTCGTCCTGGTGGATGTTGGTCAAGGGCACTTCCGCCGTGGGGATGAGGAAATAATCCCAACCTTCCAGTTTGAAGAGGTCGGCGGCGAATTTCGGCAATTGGCCGGTCGCCGTCATCGACCGGCGGTTGACGATGAACGGCGGCAGGACTTCGCGGTAGCCGTGTTCGGCGGTGTGGATGTCGAGCATGAAATTGATCAGGGCCCTTTCCAGCCGGGCCCCGGCCGCGAGATACAGCGGGAAGCGCGCTCCGGCGATCCGGGCGGCGCGCTCGAGGTCAAGAATCCCGAGCCGTGCGCCGATCTCCCAATGGGGCCGGGGCTCAAAATCGAAGCGCGGCGGATCGCCCCAGACGGCGACCACCGGATTTTCGGAGCTGTCCCGGCCGACGGGAACGCTCGCATGCGGAAGGTTCGGCAGGCCGAGCAGGATTCCATTCAGCCGCTCCTCTCGTTCATTGACCCGCTGCTCGAGTTCGCGGATGCGCTGGGAGACTTCGCGCATCTCGCCGACCAGGCTCTCGGCCGGGTCGCCGCTTTTTTTCAGACGGGCGATGTCGGCGGAGACGCGGTTACGCCGGTGACGCAGGGCCTCGAGTTCGGCGAGATCGCGGCGTCGCTCCTCGTCGGCGGTGCGGAAGGGGTGCAAATCGACCCCGGCCCCGCGGCGGGAGAGGGCCGCTTCAACCTCGGCCAAGTTCTGGCGTACATACTTGATATCCAACATAAATTGACTATATTAAACTTTTAAGGGCGTCGCCGGGGCGACTTGTATCATCAAATTTCAAATTTTTTAGCGGAATTGCCGGCGTCGGTCAACGTTCTTCCCTCTCCGGAGCGCCGGGGGCGAAGAATACGGCTTTCGCTGAAACACGGTTCACGAAGATCCATACGCCTTGGGCGCCTGCCGGTCAAATCCATGAGGGGGGTTGTGCTGATGGACGAGATCCGCTCCACCAAAGAACAGATCCGCAAAGAGGTCATCCAGACGGTCAATCGCCTGGGGGAGAAACAGCGCGCGGCCAAGACGTCCGTCATCGAAGCCAAGCTCCTGGAACTCGCCAATTTCCAGGAATCGCGGGTTGTTCTGCTTTACGTGGAGGGGGAAAACGAAGTCCGCACGCGCGACCTGCTGCGCAAAACCCTCGCGCTGGGCAAGATCCTTGCTCTGCCGGCCTTCGATGCCGAGCGGATGAAGCCTTCGTTTTTCAAAATCGATCAGCTGGAAAAGGATCTCCATTCCGGCCCTCGCGGTACGCTCGAGCCGCGGCGCGACCGCTGCAAGCCGGTGATGGCCCAGAAAATCGATATCGCCATCATTCCCGGCATCGCCTTCGACGAAAAAGGAGGCCGGCTCGGCTCGGGCCGGGGGAGCTATGACCGGCTGATTCCGGAGTTGCCGATCACGACCCGCAAGGTGGCGCTCGCCTTCGAGGAGCAGATCGTGTCCCAGGTGCCGATGGAACACCACGACCGGCATGTGGACATCATCATCACCGATAAACGAGTCATTTACAAGATTTGAGCCGCCGGAAGGCGGCCCCGCCCGCTCCCGCTTGACCCCCCCGCCGTCCCGCTGGTAGAGGAAGCGCGTGGAGCCGGAGGCCCCCAAATACGCCCGCCTGCGCGAAGAAATGGTCCGCCGTCAGATCGAGGCCCGGGGCGTGACCGACCCGGCCGTGCTGGCGGCCATGCGCACCGTCCCGCGGCACCGATTCGTGAGCGAGGCCCTCCGCGACCAAGCCTACGGCGATTATCCCCTGCCGATCGGTGAACAGCAGACCATCTCCCAGCCGTATATCGTGGCCGAGATGACTCAGGCCCTGGAGCTGACCCCGGATTGCCGGGTGCTGGAAATCGGAACCGGCTCCGGCTACCAGGCGGCGATCCTCGCGCAGATCGCCTATCGCGTTTACACCGTCGAGCGCATCCGTTCGCTCTACCTCCAGGCCCGACGGCTCTTCGACGAGCTCAAGCTCTTCAACATCGTCACCCGCTACGGCGACGGATCCAAGGGCTGGGAGGAGGAAAGCCCCTTCGACGCCATTCTCCTCACGGCCGGGGCGCCGCGCGTGCCCGAGGTGCTCCTGAAACAGCTCAAGCCGGGCGGCCGCCTCGTCGCGCCGGTCGGCAACCAGCACACCCAGGAGCTGGTGCGGATCGTGAAAGAAAAGAGCGGCTACCGGGAGACCCGGCTGGGTGGCTGCCGCTTCGTCAAGCTGGTCGGCGAACACGGCTGGAAAGAGCCTTGACCGTGGCAGGAGGCCGGGTGCGGGGGTTCAGGGCGCTTCGACGCTTCGCGGCCGTAGGCTTTCCTTGAGAAAGGCGCTGAATTCTACGGCCAGCGGGGCCAGGTGCCGGCGCCGGTGGTGGATGAGATGGAAGTGCCGTGTCAGCGCTAGCCCCGCGACGCGCAGCGCCGCGAGGCGACCCGCGGCCACATCGTCCCGCACGGCAAGCTCCGAGAGAATCGATACCCCGATCCCCTCCCGGATCCCCTGGCGCACGGCCTCCGTGCTTCCCATTTCCGCGACCACGCGGAGATCGCCGATTCCCGAGCCCGCCCGCCGCAGCGCCTCCTCGATCGCCTGCCGGGTTCCGGAACCCTCCTCCCGCAGGATGAACGGCTCCTGCTGCAGCAAGGGCAAGGATACCTCGCGGCGCGACGCCCAGGGATGGTTGCCGGGGACGACGAGCTGCAAACGGTCGGCGAGCAGCATCTCGTGCACGAGCTGACGTTCCCGCGGTGCGGCCCCGACCACCCCCAGCTCGAGGGCCCCGTCGAGCACGCGCCGGATGATTTCGCCGGTGTCCGCGACCACCAGCGCGAGCGTGACCCCTGGGCGGCGTTTCCGGAAGCGGCCCACGATTTGCGGCAAGAGGTATCCCCCCGGGATGGTGCTGCCCCCCACGGTGAGCCGCCCGACGCTTTTGCCCTGGTAGCGGGCCATGACGGTCTCGATTTCGTCGCGCAAGGCGAGAAGCCGGCGGGCGTAGCCGTAGAGGAGTTCCCCGGCCTGGGTCGGAAAGGCCCGGCGGTTCAGACGGTCGATCAAGGGGCAGCCGAAGTGCTCTTCGAGATCCTCGATGTGGCCGCCGCCCGTCGGCTGGGAAAGTCGGACCCCTTCGGCCGCCTTGGAAAAGCTGCGGGTTTCCACGACCCGGCAGAAAATATGCAGCTGCCAGAGGTCCATGGGTCTATTCAGCGGCCTGCTCTCGGCGGGCCCGCGCCAGCAGCGGGAACTTTCGCTCCAGCCGTTCGAGCACCACGGGAGGGACCATGCCCTCGATGTTGCCGCCGAACTGCGCGGCCTCCTTGATGATCGAGGAGCTCGTGTAGATCCAGCGCATGCCGGTCATCAGAAACACCGTCTGAATGTCCCGGTTGAGCCGCCGGTTCATGAGGGCCATCTGAAATTCGTATTCGAAATCCGAGAGCGCGCGCAGTCCCCGCAGGATCGCCTGAGCGCCGCGGCGCGTGGCGTATTCCACGAGCAGGCCGTCGAAGGTGTCGATCTCGACCCGGCGGAAGTCGGTCAGGCTCGCCTGGAGCATCTCCAAGCGCTCCTCCAGCCCGAAGAGGAACTGCTTGCGCGGGTTCTTGAGGATGGTCACCACGATGCGGTCGAAGAGCCGCAGCCCGCGCTCCACCACATCGAGATGCCCGTAAGTCACGGGGTCGAAGGACCCGGGATAGATGGCGATGCGTTCCACGGTGCGCTCTCCGGAAAGGGCATGGCGGCTGAGCCGGCCGGGGCGGCCAGAGGCTCATAGCATGGAAGAATAAAACGAAACAAGGCTGTCCCCGTAGCGACGCCGGTCGCTTCTCCGGAAAGGTCCGACGGATTCCGGAAGGCTCTCGACGGCGGCATGCTCGACCACGAGCAGGCTTTCGGGTTCCATGCACCCTGCGGCGATGAGGCCCCGGACGGCCGGGAGCACGAGGCCCGCGCCGTAGGGCGGGTCGAGAAAAGCGATCCGAAAGCGCCTCCCCCCCGCGGCCAGGAAATCCAGGCCGCCGATCGCGTCGCGCGGGAAGGCCCGGCTGCGGTCGAGGAGGCCGAGATCGGCGAGATTGCGCTGCAGCACGGCGAAGGCCCGGGGGTCGTTTTCCACGAAGACGGCCCCCGCGGCCCCGCGGCTCAACGCCTCGATGCCGAAGGCGCCACTTCCGGCGAAGAGATCCACGACCCACACGCCGCTCGGCCGCTCGCCCAGGATGTTGAAGATCGCCTCCCGCGTCCGGTCGGCGGTCGGCCGCGTGGTGCGGCCCGAAGGCGTGCGCAGCCTGCGGCCGCGCAATTCCCCGGCGATGACCCTTAGCATCGGACGTCGGAAAGTGCCGCCGGCACGAGGTTCAGGTCTTCCGGCGTGTGGTCGGCGTTGATCTGGAAGCGGACGGTTTCTTCTCCGCGCGGAACGACGGCATCGGTGAGCCCGGAGGCGGGGCTGCCCCGACGGTGGAGGCGCTCCGTTGGACGGTGCGTGCCGAGGGTTTCCCCGGGCACCCGGCGGACGATGGGATGCGATGCGGGAAAGGTGCGCCCTCCGAGGGCGGAAATCCTCCCCCGGCGCAGCCGGGCGGCGTTCTCCGGGAGGCGGAGCCCCGGGGCGTCTTCGGCTTTGACCGGAGCCTGCATCGTGCGCATCGGCGGATCTCCCCCGGGACGGCAGGAGGACGAAAGGTGGCGATGGCCGTTCGGGGAAACTTGAACCTACTCCGGGCCGGAATCCTTTGCAAGAAGGGGGGCCCTCGGAGCGCCGCAGCGAGCGC
>CAZQUP010000092.1:0-10605 GCA_964596545.1 uncultured Desulfatibacillum sp.
GGATCATCGAGTGAGGCCGGAGGCAGGGTCTTGCGGCGGGCGCAGCATCGCGTGGAGGGAGGCGGGCGCGAGCAGGTGAAACCCGTAGCGCGCGAAACTCACGAGATCCCGGTCTTTCAGGACGACGGGGGCGCCCTCCAGGCGTCGGCCGTTCACCCAGGTGCCGTTGGTGGAGCCGAGATCCTGGAGCAGGATTCCGTCGCTGCGGATCTCGATCCGCGCGTGTTCCTTGGACACCGCGGGGTCGGGCACAATGAAGTCGCAACCCGCTGCGCGGCCGACGGTGAAGACATCTTCGCGGCCGGCCGCATGAACCCCCTTGAGCAGGGGGTAGATCGCCGTCCGCAGGCTCTCGGAGGCAAGCACGCCTCCGGCCGCATGCTCGGCCGGCTGAAACAAAACGGTGCGGTTCAAGGCCGGAGAGCTTCCGCGGCCCGGGCCGCCGAGCGTCCCCTCGAGGATCCCCGAGCCGGCCAGGACCGGCCGCCGGAGAAACGCCGTGAACTCCGCGGCGGAAAGCGACCCGGCCAGCTCCTGGAGCACGGCGAGGGGAACGCGCCCCGCGGCGTTGATGAGCCGCGAAACCCCTTTCGCGGGCGATTCCCGCAGGGGGGGCGAAACCGCGCCCGTCGTGGTTTTTCCCGGAGATCGGCGGAAGAACATCGGCTGCCCTCCGGCGGGGGACCGGCGTTTCCGGCCCCCGCTCCAGCTGGGGGATCCCCGATTTGACCCCTACAAGGAATCAATCGTAGGATGGAAGACTTTCCTGGTGATCTATCGCCCTTTCGACCCCCATGCTTGAGCCCTTTTCGGCAAGGGGTGAAGGCGAAGGCTTGGGTCCATGGTGCGGGTGGTACTCGTTTTGCTGCTCATTTCGGTTCAGCTGCTCTTCGGCTTCGGGGAGGATCTGGCCCTGTTCCTCCACCCCGGCAAGGAGGGCGAGCGGGCGGCCCTCACCCTGCGGGCCGACCGGCCCTGGACGGCGCCGGACGGAGAGGAGTTCCGGCCGGGCGAGATCGTGGTCGGGTTCCGCCAGGCCCTCACGGCGGACGACCTGCAACGGGTCCGGCATTTCGCGGCGCGGCGGGTGGATTCCCTGCCGCGCGAAATCTCCGCCGCCTTGTTCCTGGGCCTCTGGGCGATCGTCTTCCTCAACTTTTATCTCTTCGCCTTGCGAGAAGGGGGAATCCGCCGGCGCGTTTCGCTTTCGCTGCTGCTCTCGCTCTTGATCCTCCAGACGGGGGTTTTCAAGGGGATTCTCGCCTTCACGACGCTTCCGGTCCAGGCGCTGCCGATCGTGCTCTTGCCCTTTCTGGTCGTCGGGCTGCGACAGGGTCGCCTCGCGGCGCTCGGCGCTTTTCTCGCGGGATTCCTGCTCTGCCTGCCGTTCATCGACCGTTCGTTCGAAAACGCCGGCGGGTTTCTCCTGGCCGGCACCGCGGCCGTCATGTTCGCCCCGCAGGATCTCCGCCTGCGGACGGCCTTCATCCCGGCCCTGGGGATCGGTCTGCTGCATGCGATCTGGGCCGCCTTGGAGCGGGTCGAGGGGCTTGCCCTCCCTGCCGGAATTTCGCTCACGGAGCTCGGGGAGCGCCTCGCCGCCTCCGCCTGGGCCGGGCCGAGCCTCTGGGCGGGGGTGGCCGCACCGGCGGCGGCCGGGCTCGCCCGGGTGATGCTTCCAGGGCTGCGCGCCCTCATGGATGTGGGTTCGCTGCTCAGCCTGCGGCGGTTCGCCGACCTCGAACACCCGCTGCTCAAGAAACTCTTTGCGGAGGCCCCCGCGACCTATCAGCACTCCCTGAACGTCGCCTACCTCGCTCAGGCTGCCGGCGAAGCGATCGGCGCCGACGGGGTGCTGTTGCGCGTCGGGGCCTATTTTCACGACATCGGCAAGCTGGACCGCCCTGAGGCCTTCGTCGAAAACCAGAGAAACGGCATCAACCCCCACGACGACCTCGACCCGCGGGAGAGTTGCGCCATCCTCTTCGAGCACGTCTCCCGCAGCCGGACCGTCTGCCGCGCGGCCGGCCTTCCGGAGCCGGTCCGGGACCTCGTCGCCCAGCACCACGGAACCCAGCTCGTCGAGTATTTCTACCAGAAGGCGCTCTCCCGAGCCCCGCAGGCTGCGCTGCGCGAGCAAGAGTTCCGCTACCCCGGCCCGAAACCGCGCAGCCCGGAGGCGGCGTTGCTGATGATCGCCGATGCCGTCGAAGCCGCCTCGCGCACGCTCGAACGCCCCGGCCGCGAGGCGTTCGAGGAGCTCGTGCGGCGCATCGTGCTCGGACGCATCGCCGACCAGCAGTTCAGCGAGTGCGTGCTCGACACCCAGGAAATCGACGCCGTGATGCGCGCCTTGGTCGACGCCCTGGAGGCCGCCTTCCATGGTCGGATCGCCTATCCCTGGCAGCGATCCACCCCGTCGTGAGGCCCTGAACCGTCTTCGACTTGCGCGGTGCCTCGGTTCGTGATACACAGGCGGCCTTTTTTCGGGGGCCCCTGCGGGTCCCGAACGAGTTTTCCCGAAAGGATCGCCCCATGGCCCGCCACGCCCTTTACGTCATTCTGGCGCTGCTGATGGCCCGGATCTGGCTCGACGGCAACGAAGCGGTCGCCCGCGGGGCGGTCGCGGCCGGCTGCCGCTTTTTCGCCGGCTATCCGATCACCCCGGCGACCGGCATCCTCAATCACATGCTCGCGCTGCTCCCCCCCGCGGGCGGGATCTGCTTGCAGGGTGAGGACGAAATCGCCTCGATCGGTTTCTGCATCGGAGCGTCCATGGCGGGCCTGAGGGCGATGACGGCGACTTCGGGGCCGGGGATCAGCCTCTACAGCGAGCAGATCTCCTTCGCCGTGGGCAGCGAGATTCCGCTGGTCATCATCGATGTCCAGCGGCTCGGGCCTTCGACCGGCTCGGCGACCCGCGGCGCGGACGGCGACATCCAGTTTTTGCAGTGGGGCAACAGCGGCGGACTGCCCGTGGTCGTCTACGCTCCGGTCGACGCGGCGGACTGCTTTCGGCTCGTCCAGATTGCCTTTCACACCTCCGATGCGCTTCGGACCCCGGTCTTCATCGCCTCGAACAAGGAAATCGCTCTCACCCGCGAAAGCCTGGACGAAGCGGCGCTCCCCCTCCTGCCGCCGGGCCGGCGGCCCGCGCCCCCGGAAGGCCGCCCCTATCGGCCTTTCGAGACGCCGGAGGGCGGTCGCGTGCCCCCTTTCCTGCCGATCGGCGGCGGAACCCTGGTGCGGCAGACCTCCTCGACCCATGGCGCCGACGGCTACATCACCACCGACCCTGCCGAGATCACGCGCCTGCTGCGGCGCATGCAGGCGAAAATCGAGGCCGCCGCGGAAGAACTGGCGCTCTTCGAGCACCGGCGGGCGCCGGGGGCCGACACCCTGCTCGTCACCTACGGGGTGACCTCGCGCGCCGCCGCCGCCGCCTGCAAGACGCTCGCGCGGCGGGAAACGCCCGTATCCCACCTCATTCTCAAAACCCTCTGGCCCGTCCCCGCCGGCGTGATCCGGCGGGCCGCCGAAGGCCTGCGACGCATTGTCGTCGTGGAGATGAACCTCGGCCAATACGTGCGGGAGATCGAGCGCGTCCTTCCCGGGCGGTCGGTCGCCTTTCTCGGGCAGATGGACGGCCGGCTGATCGCGCCGGAGACGATCCTCGAGGCGGTGCTTCATGGATAGCCTGTTGAACGCGGCGCGCCCGCCGGCGTTCTGTCCCGGCTGTTCCCACGAACGGATCACCCGCAGCCTGGACCGGGCCTTCGCCCGGTTGGAGCTGCGCGGCGAGCAGATCGCAATCGTCAGCGACATCGGCTGCTCGGGGCTCTTCGACACTTTCTTTCATACCCACGCCCTCCACGGCCTGCACGGGCGCGCCCTCACCTACGCGACCGGCATCAAGCTCGCCCGCCCGGAAACCACGGTTGTGGTGACGATGGGCGACGGGGGACAGGGCATCGGGGGAGCCCATCTTCTCGCCGCCTGTCGCCGGAACCTCGACCTCACGCTGCTCGTCCTGAACAACTTCAACTTCGGGATGACGGGCGGGCAGTACTCGGCCACCACCCCTCCCGAAGCCGATGTGGGCTCGGGATTCCTCAACCGGCTGGAGCGCCCGCTCGACCTCTGCGCCGTCGCCCGCGCGGCGGGGGCCCCCTACGTCGTCCGTTGTTCGGCCTACCGCGAGGACGTGGATCGGGTCATCGCCCAAGCGATCGCCTACCGGGGGTTCTCGCTCGTGGACCTCTGGGGCATCTGCCCGGGACGCTTCTCGCGGAAAAACCGCCTGACGGTGCAGGAGATCGACCGGCGGCTCGCCGGGCTGCCCCCCTGTGAAGGTCCGGTGCCCGAAAACGAGCGCCGCGAATTCGGCGCGCACTACCGCGAACTCGCCGCCGGCCTCAAGGCGCCGGGAGCACCGCTCGGGCTGTCGCCGCGCTTCGAACCGCAGGCTGCGGCGCGGGAGGAAGTGCTGCTGCTGGGAAGCGCCGGCCAGCGCATCCTCACGGCCGGCGAGATCTTCTGCCTCGCCGGGATGCTGGCGGGGCTTCACGCCACGCAGAAGAGTGACTACGACATCACGGTGCTCCGCGGGCCTTCGATCAGCGAAATGATCCTTGCGCCGGAGCCGATCGACTATACCGGCATCACGCGCCCCACGGTCGTCTTCGCCCTCGGCCCCGAGGGGGTCGCTCGGCGCAAGGCGCTCTGGGCGGAACTCGACGAGGAATGCCTCGTGCTGCAGGCCGAGGGGGTCGAAATCCCACCGACCCGCGCCCGGCGGGTGGGTCTCGCGCTGAAATTGCAGGGGTTTTCCCGCCCCGACTGGGCGCTGGCCGCCTTGGGGGCGCTCGCCAAATCCCGCCGCGTGATCCGCGAGGAGATGCTTCTCGCGGCGCTCGAGGCGCGCCTGTCGGGGGCGGCGCTCGAGGCGGCGTGCGCGGTGGTCCGCCGCGTCGCACCGGCCGGCTGAGCTGCGACGGCCGAGGAGGGTCGAGCTATTCGAGGACCAAGAGCAGCTGGTGGGTGGAGACCGTGTCGCCCTTCTTCACGGCGATCTCTTTCACCCGACCCGCCTGAGGGGCGGGAATCGCGTTTTCCATCTTCATGGCCTCGAGGACCAGCACCTCCTGGTACTCTTCCACCGCATCCCCCACGTTGACCAGGATGTCGATCACCTTCCCGGGCATCGGGGCCACGATCTGCGTGCTCATCGGGTGAGTTCCTCCGTCGGTCGGGTTGGCACGGTCCCTCACGGCGATCCCCTCCGGGGGATCCCGCGGGCGGCAGTTTCTGGTACTGGAAGGATCAGAGGATGTCAAGCCTCCGCCGTGCGCCCGCGGCGGGCCTTTCTTGACGCCCCTGGCCGCTTTGGCTAAAGAACCCCAAGCCCCGGCGGAGCCGGCCCCATCCTGATCGACGAAAAGGAGCCCAGCCCATGCGCCCGTATTTCGAGAAAATGAAGGAGTTCGGCAGCCCCCTCAAGCCCGGTCTCGTCAAAAGCCGTGAAAAAAACGTGGAGCAGATCCGGGAAGTCGAAGACGAAATCGAACGCGAGGTCGAGCGCCTGAAAAACGTGGGCATCCCCGCCGCGGAGATCAACAAGCGCGGCCAGTGGACGGTGTGGCAGCGTCTGGAATACCTGGTCGATCCCGGGACCTGGAACCCGCTCAACACCCTCTACAACCCCTGCCGCAACGTCGAGGGCACCAACAACGTCGTCCACGGCCTGGCCAAGATCTCCGGCAAGTGGGCGGTGGTCATCGGCTTCGACAACAAGGTGCTCGCCGGCGCCTGGCTCCCCGGCCAGGCCGAGGAGGTCTTCCGGGCGACCAACCTCTCCAAGCGCCTGAACATCCCGCTCGTCTGGCTTGTCAACTGCAGCGGCGTGAAGCTCCCGGAACAGGAGAAGTTCTACGCCGACCGCCGCGGCTCGGGAACGACCTTTTTCCGGCACGCCGAGCTCGAAATCGCCGGGGTTCCCATCCTGGCGGGGATCTACGGCACCAACCCCGCGGGTGGGGGCTATCAGGGCATCAGCCCGACCATTCTCTTCGCCCACAAGGACGCCAACATCGCCGTCGGCGGGGGGGGAATCCTAAGCGGCATGTCGCCCAAGGGGTATTTCGACCTGGAGGGAGCCGAGCAGCTGATCGAGGCGGCGCGGCAGTACAAAGCCGAGCCTCCGGGCTCGGTGAAAATCCACTATCACGAGACGGGTTTTTTCCGCTACGTCTACGACACCGAGCAGGGGGTGCTCGACGGCATCAAGGACTACATGAAGGACATGCCGGCCTACCACCCGAAATTCTTCCGCGTGGCCGAACCCAAAGAGCCGCGCTTCCCCTCCCAGGACCTCTACTACCTGCTGCCCTTCAATCAGAAGCAGATGTACGACTTCGACGAGATCCTGGCCCGCCTCGTCGACGGCAGCGAACACATGGAATACCGCCCGGGATACGGTCCGGAGGTGTACACGGGCCTGGTGAAAATCGACGGCTTCCTGATCGGCGTCATCGGCAACCGCCAGGGTTTCCTGGGGGAGGACTACCCCGAGTACGCCCCCTACGCCGGCATCGGCGGCAAGCTCTACCGGCAGGGCTTGATCAAGATGAACGAGTTCGTCGTCCACTGCGGCCGCGACCGCGTCCCCATCGTCTGGTTCCAGGATACCACCGGCATCGACGTGGGCGATCTCGCGGAGAAAGCGGAACTTCTCGGCCTGGGCCAGGCCCTGATCTATTCCATTCAGCAGACCGACATTCCCATGATGCTCGTCGTGCTGCGCAAGGGCACCGCCGCCGCGCACTACATCATGGGCGGACCGACGGCCAACCGCCACAACGCCTTCACCCTCGGCACGGCGACCACGGAAATCTACGTCATGCACGGCGAGACCGCGGCCGCGGCGAGCTATTCCCGACGGCTGCTCAAGGAAAAGCAAAGCGGCCGACCGCTCGAGCCGGTGATCGAGGAAATGAACCGCCTGGTGCGCTCCTATTACGAGAACTCCCGCCCGCTCTACTGCGCGCGGCACGGTCTGGTCGACGAGGTCGCCCGCCTGAGCGCGGTCCGGAGCTACCTGCAGGCCTTCGCCGGCGCCGCTTACCAGAACCCGCGTTCGATTTGCCCGCACCATCAGATGATGCTGCCGCGCATCATCAAGGGATGAGCCTGGCCCCCGGGGCGCCGCCGACGGCGCCCCTTTACAGCGGGCAAAGGAATTCCTACGCTTCGCGCATGAACCGCCCGATCCTTGGGATTCGAGCTTCCGTTGCGGCCCTGATCCTCCTCTTTCTCGGGCCCGCCGCGGCCGCACCGGCGGCGGGGCGGGCCGATCCCGACCCCGCAGCGCTGCGGATCGCACTCACCCCCGACGAGCCGCAGACCGGAGACGCGGTCCTGGTCGAGGTGGAGTGCCGCTCGGGAACCTCCTGCCCGGCGGACATGCGCCTTTTCTGGTCGGAGCAGGAAATCCTCCTCTTTCCCCATCCTCTCCGGGGCCCTTCCTTCCGCGCCGGGCTGCTCGCCGTTCCGCTTTCCGCTCGGCCCGGGGAGGCCCTTCTCGAAGCGTTCCGGACGCCCTCGGAGCGCGGCCGGGGCTTTCGTTTTCCGTTCCGCATCCGGCCGGGATCCTTCGCCGAAGAGGCGCTGCGCGTGGACCCGCGCCACGTGCGGCCCTCCGCGAAGGATCTCGAACGCATCCGGCGCGAGCGGGAGGAACTGGAGCGCATTTACGCCGCGGGAGCCCCCGGTCCTCTTTGGCAAGGAGGATTCTCGGCCCCGGTTCCCGGCGAGGTCAGCGGGGCCTTCGGAACCCGCCGTCTCTTCAACGGCGAGCTGGTCAGCCGCCACAACGGGGTCGATTTCCGCGCCGCGAGCGGAGATCCCGTCGCCGCCGCCGGCTCGGGCGTCGTGCGGCTGGGAAAAGAGCTCTTCTACTCCGGAAACGCGGTCATCGTCGACCACGGCGCCGGGATCTTCACCTCCTATTCGCATCTGAGCCGGATCGAGGTCACCCCCGGCCAACGGGTGGCCCGCAACGAGATCCTCGGTAGGGTCGGGGCCACGGGTCGTGCGACGGGGCCGCATCTGCACTGGGGAGTGAAGCTGAACGGGGTTTCCGTTAATCCGATCGCCTTCTTGCAAGCGGCGGCGCACCTTGCGGGGAAATGAGGGGTCTGCCGGGGGCTTGACGGGGGGCTCGGGTCGGCGTATTAAGGACCGCCTCGCAAGAAAGGAAAAGCGGTGACGGAGACGGCCTGCGGGCCGTTTCGTTGTGTCGAAAGAATGTCCTCGCCCTTCACATCGCTCTACGGGCCGGATCTGCGAATCCCCGCCCTCGCGCTTCCTCCCCTGCGCCAAGCGCTCACCCTCGCGGGTCTGCTTGCCGCGCAGGACGCCTATCATCAGGGCCACGGCCGGCGGGTCGCCGCCTACGCCGAGCGCCTGGGCCGGCGTCTCGGCCTGGCGGATGCGGAGGTCGAAATTTTGCGCCTTGCCGGACGGCTGCACGACATCGGCAAGATCGCCTTCAGCCGCGATCTGCTCTGCAACCGTCGCCGTCGGCTCAGCGCGGCCATGCTGGAGGAGATCCGCCGCCACCCCGTGTGGGGGGGCGAGCTGCTGCGGGCGATCGAGGTCGCCGCCCCCGTGGTCGACGGCGTGCGCTTCCACCACGAGCGCCGCGACGGCTCCGGCTACCCTTACGGCTTGCACGGCGAAGAGATCCCGCAGACCGCCGCGGTCATCGGGATCGCGGACTGCTTCGACGCCCTGACGACCGATCGCTCCTACCAGAAAGCCCGCAGCGTCGATCAAGCCCTCGCCATCCTCGCCGGTTTCGCCGGCCGGAGCTTCGATCCCCGCCTCGTCGAGGCCTTCACCCGGGAAATCCGCGACCACGGCCCCGCCGCCGGCTGACCCGCCCCATCCGCGTCTTCGCCCCCCGGGTGGCTGCTCGGGGCATTCCCCCGCTTTGCGCCTCGCCCCGGTCCTCGACGACGATGGCCCTCGTGGGACCTTCCGCCGGCCGCGCCAGCCGCAAGCGGTGGGTGATGCAGCCGGGCAATTCGTCTTCGCGGTGGGAAACGTAGATCAGCGCGGTCCGGCCCGATGCCGCCGCCCGGTCGACGGCGTCGAGAAAGCGGCGGCGGTGGACGGGATCGAGTCCCTGGCAGGGCTCGTCGAGAATGAGCACCCGGGGCGGTTTGACGATCGCGCGGGCGAGCAGCACCAGGCGCTGTTCGCCGCTCGACAGATGCGACAGGCGCCGTTCGGCGAGGGAAAGCGCCCCGGGTTCCTCGAGGCGGCGGCGGGCCGCCGCGCGTTGGGCGGCCGTCGTTTCCCGGTAAAGGCCGATCGAGTCGAAAAACCCGGAGAGCACGACCTCTTCGGCCGTCGCGGATCGCCGGTACCCCAGGTGCAGCTCGGAGGAAACCCAGCCGATCCCGCGACGGTGCTCGCTCAGGCTGCGGCCCGGGCCAGGCCGCCCGCCCAGGAGCTCCACCCGGTTGGCATAGACCTGGGGATGCTCGCCGGTCAGCAGCCGCAGCAGCGTCGATTTCCCCGAACCGTTCGGGCCGACAACCGCCCAATGCTCACCGGCGCGCACCGTCCAGGAGAGATCCTCGAAAACCGGCATCCCGCGGTGCGTCAGGCGGATCCCCTGCAAGGCGATCAAAACCTCCCCGGGCGGTCCGGATGCCGCCGCGGCGACCCGCGGCCCCACAAAGGCGGCAGGTTCCCGATAGAGCGCACGCCACAGCCGCGCGAGGGTTCTCTCCCCCGCCCGCCCCTGGAAGACGACGCGGCCGTCGCGGACGGCGAGCAGGTGGGTGATTCCCGCGGGCAGATCCTCCGGCCGGTGGGTCACCCAGACGATCGCCCGCTCCCCGGTCATCCATGCGCCGAAAACGCCGGCCAGCGACACCCGGGTTTCGGCATCCACCCCTTCGAAAGGCTCATCCAGGATCAGAAGGCGCGGCGCCGTGGAAAGGGCGAGAGCGATCTGAAGGCGCCGAAGCTCCCCGCTGGATAGCTCGGCGAGGCGTCGCTCGCGCAGCCGGGAGATCTCCCGGACCCACGCCGGGATCTCCTCCCGCGGGAGGCTGCGCGCGGCCGGTCGAAGCATCTCTGCGACGCGCGGTCCGGCGTCGGGGAGGCCGGCAAAGGCGCGGGAGTCGGCGATCGCCTCCGCCCGGCCAAGAAGCGCGCGGCCGTGCTCGAAGGAAACCCGCGCCGCCTGGTTGCGCAGCCGCTTCGGATCCGCCGGACGGATGGAACCGGCGACGACGGGAATTTCGCCCGTGAGGGCGCGGACGAGGGTCGTCTTGCCGGCGCCGTTCGGCCCGACGACCGCCCAGTGCTCGCCCTCGCGGATCGTCCAGCTCGTGCGCGGCAGGATCGGCCGGTCGTGCAGCCGCAGGGTGGCTTCGTGAAGGCGGACCAGGATCTCCGGCGCGCCAGCGGGAGGGGCGTTCGGCGGGATGGGGGCGTTGCGATCTGCGGGGGGCCACATCGCCGAGGGCTCTACCGGGAGCGACCGGCTCTGTCAACGGTCCGTCCCGAAACCCCTTGACAGGGGCGGGA
>CAZQUP010000093.1:0-10531 GCA_964596545.1 uncultured Desulfatibacillum sp.
CGCCGCTCGGTAACGTCCTGCGAAAGGATGCACACTCCGCGTGGCACGGGCACGCGCTTTCCTCTCCGGGCGCTCGGCGAAATGATCCGGCGTCGGGCGCTGCTGGTGACCACGAGCGACATCACCCAGCGGCTCGAGACCGAACAGCAGCTCATCCAGGCGAGCAAGATGGCGACCCTGGGCGAGATGGCGACCGGCGTGGCCCACGAGCTGAATCAGCCTCTGGCGGTGATCAAGACGGCCAGCCGCTTCTTCATCAAGAAAGTCCGCGCCGGCCAAGAGATCGCCCCCGAGGTGCTCGCGACCATGGCCGAGGAGATCGACAGCCACGTCGATCGGGCGAGCCGCATCATCAATCACCTGCGGGAATTCGGGCGCAAAAGCGAACAGGCGCTGCAGCCCGTCGCCCTGAACGAGGTCCTGCGACGCACGGCCGAAATGTTCAGCCAGCAGTTGAAATCCCGAGGCATCGAGATCGTCTGGGATCTCGAGGAGGGGCTGCCGAACGTGCTCGCCGAGACCAACCGCCTGGAGCAGGTCTTCATCAATTTGCTGATCAACGCGCGCGATGCGATCGAGGAGCGGGTCCTCGCCCATCCCCACTCGAAGGGGGAGAAGAAGATCTTCGTCAGCAGCCGGTGCGAAGGGGGGAAGGTCCTGGCGCGGGTCGAGGACACCGGCAGCGGCATTCCGCCTGCGATCTTGCCCCGGATCTTCGAGCCTTTCTTTACGACCAAAAAGGTCGGCAAGGGGACCGGGCTCGGCCTTTCCATCAGCTACCAGATCGTCCGCGATTTCGGGGGGACGATCCGCGCCGAATCTTCGCCGGGTGGGGGGGCGGTATTCGTCGTGGAGCTTCCGGTCCAGGAGGCGTGATGCCAGAGGCCGACGGGGAAGACCGCCGCATCCTGCTTGTCGACGACGAGCCCGGGATCCGCCGGGTCCTCTCGCTCACCCTCGCCGACGCCGGCTGGGAAGTTTTGTGCGCCGAGAACGGCGAGGAGGCCCTCGCGCTTTTCCGCGAAAAAAACCCGCCCATCGTGCTCACCGACATCAAGATGCCCGACATGGACGGCATCGAGCTGTTGCGCCAGATCAAGGCCGAAAGCTCCGAAACCGAGGTGATCATGTTCACCGGCCATGGCGACATGGAGCTCGCCATCCAGAGCCTGAAGCACGAGGCGACCGATTTCGTCACCAAACCGATCCACGACGAGGTCCTGGAAATCGCTCTCAAGCGGGCCCGCGAGCGCATCGCCCTGAGGCGCCGGCTGCGGGAGTACACGGAGAACCTGGAGCGGCTGGTCGAGGAGAAGGCGCGTCGGCTGCTCGAAGCCGAGCGGCTGGCGGCGGTGGGACAAACGGCGGCCGAGCTCGCCCACACGATCAAGAATATCGCCAACGCCTTGGGGGGGAGTCTCTTCGTGCTCGGCAAGGGGATCGAGCTCGAGGAGAGGGAGACCTTGCTTCAAGGCTGGGGGATGGTCCAGCGCAACGTCGAGCGGATCAAGACCCTCGCCCTCGACCTGCTCCACTTCGGTCGCTACGCCGTCGTGCAGCCGGTCCCGGCCGACCCCAACCTCCCCGCCGAGGAGGCGGCGCGGCTCCTTGCGGAAAGGCTGCGCACCGCGGGGATCACCTTGACCCTCGAAACCCTGCCCGATCCCCGTCCGGTTGCGATCGACGCGGCGGCCATCCAGCGCGCGCTCGTCAATCTCCTGACCAACGCCGCCGAAGCCTTCGACGAGCTGCCGGAAAGCGACTCCCGAGAAAAACGGGTCGCCCTGCGCGTGCGGCCCCTGCCGGAAGGGGGGGTTCTTTATGAAGTCGAAGACAACGGCTGCGGCATGGAGGAAGAGGTCCGCGGCAGGCTTTTCCAGGGGTTTTTCACCACCAAGGGCACGGCGGGTTCGGGGATCGGTCTTTTGCTGACGCGCCGCATCGTGGAAGGGCACGGCGGGAGGATCGCCGTCGAAAGCCGCCCCGGCGCCGGAACGCGCCTGCGGATTCTTCTGCCCGCCGCGGCCGGGATCTCGCGGTAGGTCGCCTCCCGCACCGGATTCAGCCGATCGTGTTCTTGACGATCCCGATCAGCTTTTCGGGGTCGAAGGGCTTCTTCACGAAGGCGACCGCGTCCTTGACGGCGTGGTCGCCGTCGATTCCGCTGATCACGATGACCGGAATGTTTTTCAACTCCCGGTCCTGGCGCAGCTTGCGGTAGAACCGCGGCCCCCACTCGCCGGGCATCTGGAGATCGAGCGTGATCAGATCCGGCTTCTCCCGGCGTACGACCTCCAGCCCCTCCGTGCTGCTCGAGGCGGTGCAGGTGGCGTAGCCGTTGTCGCTGAAGACGGCCTGGAGGTAGCGGACGATCACCGGGTCGTCATCGATGATGAGGATTTTTTTGGGCATCGTCGGTA
The DNA here is from genome assembly GCA_964596545.1 of uncultured Desulfatibacillum sp. Classification (GTDB taxonomy): domain Bacteria; phylum Desulfobacterota; class Desulfobacteria; order Desulfobacterales; family SpSt-501; genus SpSt-501. Next base: position 2,421 of record CAZQUP010000093.1, read on the forward strand.
ACCTCTCCACGGTTTCAGGGCGGCGGCCGCCTTCTCAGCCGCGCCGGTGGCACTCCCCGCAGACGATCGGTCCCTGCCGCCGCTCGAGGTGACAGCCCTGGCAGTTGCGGTGAAAGGCCTTGCGCAGCCCGGGACGGCTGCCCTCGTCGGCCAGGCCGTGGCAGTCCGCGCAGCGCCGGTCCTCCGAGGATTCCTCCTCCAGGCGTTTGCCGTCCTCGTAGACGTGGTGGCACTCGTTGCAGGCCTCGATGCCGGCCTTTTCGTTGTGCGCGTCGTGCAGGAAGACCGCAGGCGGCCGCTGCGGACGGGGGAAGGGCTCGGAGGAAACCTGTTTCATCTCCTCCTGGGACCGCACGCCCATCCCCCCGAAGACGGCCAGGGCGACGGCAATCAGGACGGTTGCGGCGAGGCGTTTCATCGCGGCCTCTCCCTGTCAGGGTTTTTCCATCACTTGGTAGAGGATGTCCCCCAGAAACCGCGTCTCCACCCCCAGCTCGTAATGGTGGATGATGTCCTCGATGCCGCTGTGGCAGTTGTGGCAGGGAGTGATCACGACTTTCGCCCCTTTGAGCTTGGCGGCCGCGATCTGCTCGGCTTTGACGCGGTTGCTCTCGACGCGGTGTTTCTTGTAGGGCGGCCCGCAGTTGATCACCCCGCCGCCCGCACAGCAGCAGTAGTTGTGCTCGCGGTTGGGCTCCATTTCGATCAATTGCGCGCAGGTGCGACGGATCACCGCACGCGCCTTCTCGTGCAGGCCTCCCCCGCGCACCACGTTGCAGGGATCGTGCAGGGTGACCGGTTCCTCGAAACGGCGGGCGACCCGGATCCGCCCCTCTTCGAGCAGCTCGTGGTAGAAGTCGATCGCGTGCACGATCGGAATCGGGGGCATGCTCCAGCCGAGCCAGCGGTTGCCCACGTCGTAGACCGAGCGGAAGGCATGGCCGCACTCGCCCATGACGATGCGGTTCACGCGCAGGCGGGCCGCGGTCTCGAAGTGCGCGCGCTTGAGACGCCCCATGAGCTCGTTGTCCCCCACGAACATCGCCATGTCGCTGTTGTCCCAGCCGGGGGTGGCCGGCATCGTCCAGTCGACTCCCGCCGTGTGGAGGATCACGGCCGCCTGGTAGATGAGCTGCGCCTGAAACTTGGGCTCGGGGCCGATCACCGAATAGAGGATGTCGGCCCCCTCCTTCTCGAGCGGGATGCGCAAATCCGGGATCTCCCCCCGGGCCTCCTCTTCCTGCCACATCAGGGTGTCGATCCACTCGTCGTCCTTGACCCACATCTGGTTCAAGGTCGCGGCATGGCTGTGCGCGGTGTCCTGGATGTAAAGCGGGGTCACCCCGAGGAGATGGCAGATCCGGCGCACGACGAGCATGAGGTAGGCGATGTCGATGCCGAAGGGGCAGTACATCGCGCAGCGCTTGCAGAGGTTGCAGTGCGTCGAGGCGATGATGCGCGCCTCTTTGATGAACTCGGGGCTGACCCGGCCGTCCCGGCGGAGCATCTCCCAAAGGGTCTGTTTGACCTTGCCGACCGGGGAATAGGCGGGGTCGCGGTCGCGGGAGAGAAAGAAGTGGCAGGCCTCGGAGCAGAGCCCGCAGTGGATGCAGGTGTCGACATAGGCCTTGAGCCGGGCCCCGGTCTCGCCGGCGAGCACGCGGCGGATGACCTGGCGGATCCGTTCCTCAGTCAGGCCGGCGATGCCGCGTTCCAGGCCCTCGTCGACTATTTTCGCTGGGGGCGGTGTGTTGGATCCGGGCATGAGCGAACGCCTTTCTTCTTTTTCTCAGACTCCGCCTTCACCAGTCCCGCGCATGGCGCACGGCCCCGAATTCGCTTCCCATGTAAGCCCGCGTCAGGGGGGCGAAGAGCATGTGGCGGATCCGCGTGAAAGGAACGGCGACGAGCATCGCCTCTCCGCTCAGCACGTGCAGCACGGTGAAGAGCCGCACGTCGAACCATTGCAGGTAGGCGATGACGCCGGTGACGAACGGCGCGGCGGTCAGCAACAGGATCGCGTAATCCGAGGCCGAGGTCACGTAGGCGACCTCGGGAACGACACGGCGGCGGACGAAGAAGAAGAGGCAGCCTCCGATCACGACGATGGACATCGCGATCGCCCAGTCGTCGGGAAGCGCAGGCCAGCTTACGTTCCAGGCCTCGTCCCAGAGGACGATGTGGGCGAGGAGAAAGATCGGGGTCAAAAGCAGGCAGAGGTGAAAAGCGAAGGTGACCGCCGTGAGCACGGGGTGGCGGCGCCAGTTCGTCGCCGCGAAGGGGACGACCCAGTGGGCGATGGAGCGCAGGCCGTAGCGGAAGCTGAAATAGGTGAAGAGGAAGCGCTCGCGGCGGCGGGCGAGCAGGAACATCTCGAGGAGGCGATAGAGGCTTCCGCCGACAAAGACGGCGAATGTGGCCCACAGCAGTGGTCCGGTCGCCAGGCGGTAGAGCTCGTTCATCGGTTCAGACCTTTCCGAAATCGGCGATCGGGAGCACCCGGCGGCGGAAAACCCCCCGTTCGACGCTCCGCAACAGCAGCCGGTCGCCTCCGGGGCTGAAGACCGGGTCCCAGGCCGCCTCGGCGGAAAGTTCCCAGGGCCGGTCGTCGAGGAGATAGCCGAAGCGCCCCTTTTCCTTGAAGCGCACGCAGATCCGGCTCCCGTCGGGTGAGAAGACCGGGGAAAAGACCATCTCCCGCCTCTGGTTCCAGATCCGGCCGTCGACGGCGACCGTCCAGCGGCCGGCCTCCTTGAAGCGGGCGGCGAGGCGCCCGCCGTCGGGACTGAAACAGGGCCCGCTCACCATCTCGCCCGCGGTCGCCTTCCACGGGCGGCCGTCGACGGCGACCGTCCAGCGGCCGAAGGAGGGGGCGACGACGGCGGCGATCCGCTTTCCGTCCGCGGAGATCCGCTGCTGCCAGAGCTGCACGAAGGGCCGGTCCCAGAGGATGCGGCCGTCTTCGGCGAGCCACCAGCTTGCTTCGCGCCGCACGGGGGCAAGCACCGTTTGACGCTGCGGATGAAAGAGGGGGTCCCAAACGCAGGCGAAGGTCTCTTTCCAGGGCGTTCCGTCCACGGCGATCGTGTAGTCGGTCGGCCCCAGGCGCACCTCGGCGGCAAGCGACCCGCCGTCCGGACGGAAGGCGAGGCCCCAGGCGTTCATGAAGCGCCGCTCCCAGGGGCGACCGCCCACGGCGGCGGTGTAGATTCCCTGGCGGTACTTGAAGATGTCCCCCTCGTTCAGGGGCTCGGTCTGGACCACGGCCGCGCACGAGGCGCCGTCGGGGCTCAACAAGGGGTGGGTCAGATTGGGGAAGGTTTCCTCCCAGAGGACATCGTCCACGGCCATGCCGTAGGCCATCTCCTGCTGAAAGGCGATAGCGATCCGGCCGCCTTCTTCGCTGAAGAGGGGGCTCCAGGCGAAGGAAAAGCGGTTCTCCCAGGGGACCCCGTCCACGACCACCGTCCATTCGCCCTCTCGGCTGCCGAGGGCGACCAGGCGTCCGTCGGGAGCGTAGCGCAGGTGCCAGATCTTCTCGTAAGACTCCGGCCAAGTCTCGCCGTTCACGCAGACGGTGAAGCCCTCCTCGCCGAGGCGGACGATCGCGGCGGCGGCATCGCCCGAGGGGCTCGCCTGGATCTCTTCGACCCAGACAAAACGTTCGCGCCAGGAGGACAGCGGGAGGTCGAAAATCGCGGGGTTCCAGCTCTCATCGGTGAACCGGTTCATGCCCGCTCCTTGTTTGGGGTCGGCTGGAGAAGCGGAGCGATCCGCCCGGCGGCGGAAGAGCTGGGCAAATGCCGCCGGATGAAGTGCAGAGCCTGAAACCGTCGCCAGTCTACTCGGGGCGCCTGGAAAATGCAAGGGCAGGAAACGCCTTGGAATTCTTGACAGACCCCCAGCCGGTTGGTAGAAAATTTCTTTCCTTTTTTCCGTGAAAAGAGGCGAACGCCATGGTTGAATTCCGTTTTCAGGAGATGTTTCCCCTCGCTCCGGATGAAACCGCTTACCGGCGGCTCACGACGGACTTCGTCGGCACTTCGCGTTGGGCCGGTGCGCCGATCCTCACGGTCGATCCGCAGGGGTTGGCCGAGCTTGCCTTCCAGGCCTTCACCGACGTCGCCCACCTCTACCGCCCTTCGCACCTCCGACTGCTCTCCCGAATCTTCGAGGATCCCGAGAGTTCCCCGAACGACCGCTACGTCGCCCTCGAACTTCTCAAGAACGCGGTGATCGCCGCCGAAAAAGTCTTCCCCATGTGTCAGGACACGGGCACCGCGATCGTCATCGGCAAAAAGGGGCAGCGCGTCTTCTCCGGCGATGTCGACGAGGAGGCCCTCTCGCGGGGCGTGTTCCGGGCCTATACCGAGGGAAACCTGCGCTATTCCCAGAACGCTCCGCTTACGCTCTACGAGGAGGTGAACACGGGGTCCAACCTGCCGGCGCAGATCGAACTTTACGCCGCAGCCGGCGACGAATACCGGTTTCTCTTCATCGCCAAAGGCGGAGGCTCGGCGAACAAGACGTTTCTCTTTCAGGAAACCAAAGCCGTTCTGAACCCGGAGGCGCTTCTCGATTTCATGACCGCCAAGATGAAGACGCTCGGAACAGCCCCCTGTCCGCCCTACCACCTCGCCTTCGTCGTGGGCGGGCTCTCCGCGGAGATGACCCTCAAAACCGTGAAGCTCGCCACCGCCGGCTACCTCGACGGCCTGCCGACGCAGGGAAGCCCCGGCGGCCACGCCTTCCGGGACCTCGAGATGGAAGCCCGGCTGATGCGCGCTGCGCGGGAAATCGGCTTCGGCGCCCAGTTCGGGGGCAAAGGGTTCTGCCTCGAAACGCGCGTGATTCGGCTTCCGCGCCACGGGGCTTCCTGCCCGATCGGTCTGGGGGTGAGCTGCAGCGCCGACCGCAACGTCAAGGGGAAGATCACGCGCGACGGGATTTTCCTCGAGGAACTCGAAACCGACCCTGCGCGCTACCTGCCCCAGGTGCCCGTCGAGGCCGGCCGGGCCGTGCCGGTCGACTTGAACCGGCCGATGGCCGAGATCCGGGCGCAGTTGAGCCGCCATCCCGTCGCCACCCCGTTGCTGCTCACCGGGCCGTTGATCGTCGCTCGGGACATCGCCCATGCGCGGATCTACGAGCGGCTTAAACGCGGCGAGGGCCTTCCCGATTACTTCAAGGAGCACATAATCTACTACGCCGGGCCGGCCAAGACGCCCCCGGGCCACGCCGCCGGCGCTTTCGGGCCGACGACCGCGGGCCGGATGGACGCCTACATTCCGGAGTTCCAGCAGCACGGCGCCTCGCTCGTGACGCTCGCCAAAGGCAACCGCAGCCGCGCGGTCACCGAATCCTGCAAGCGGTACGGCGGCTTCTACCTCGGATCGATCGGAGGGGCGGCCGCGCGCCTGGGCAAAGAATGCATTGTCGCCATGGAATTGCTCGAGTATCCGGAGCTCGGCATGGAAGCCGTTTACCGGATCCTCGTGCGCGATTTCCCGGCCTTTATCGTCGTCGACGACAAGGGAAACGATTTCTTCGAAACCCTCGTGAAATGAAATGGTTGCCGGCATGTCACCGCCGGGGACGGCCGGCTGGGATCCTTCCGCGCCCTTTGCGCGGCGCGAAAATCCTTATCATCCCCTCTTCGGCGCCAAGGAGAAACCCATGGGCAAGCAGACGATGAAAACGATGGACGGCAACACGGCCGCGGCCCACGTGGCCTACGCCATGAGCGAGGTGGCGACGATCTATCCGATCACCCCCTCCTCCCCGATCGCCGAGATCGCCGACGAATGGGCGGCCGCGGGCCGCAAGAACATCTTCGGCCAGACGATGACCGTGCGCCAGATGCAGTCCGAGGCGGGCGCCGCCGCGGCCGCCCACGGCGCGCTCGCCGGGGGCTCTCTCACCACCACCTTCACCGCCTCCCAGGGGCTGCTGCTCATGATTCCCAACATGTACAAGATCGCGGGCGAGCTCTTGCCGGGGGTCTTCCATGTCACCGCGCGCGCGATCGCCGCCCATGCGCTCTCCATCTTCGGGGACCACCAGGACGTGATGGCGACCCGGCAGACGGGCTTTGCGCTCCTCGCCTCCGCCTCCGTCCAGGAAGTGATGGATTTGGGGTTGGTCGCCCATCTCGCGGCGATCGAATCGAGTGTGCCCTTTCTCCATTTCTTCGACGGGTTCCGCACTTCGCACGAGATTCAGAAGATCGCCGTGATCGACTCCGAGGACATGGCGAAGCTTGTCGATTTCGAGGCCGTGGAGCGCTTCCGGGCGCGGGCGGCGAACCCGGAGCGGCCCGAGCTGCGCGGAACGGCGCAGAACCCGGACATTTACTTCCAGGGTCGCGAGGCGGCCAATCCCTTTTATCTCAAGGTGCCGGCGATGGTGGCCGAAGCGATGCGCCGGGTCGGGGCTCTCACCGGAAGGCATTACCGCCCCTTCGACTACGTGGGCGACCCGACGGCGGAGCGGGTGATCGTCTCCATGGCCTCCTCCTGCGAGACGATCGAGGAGACGATCCACCACCTCCTCGCCGGCGGCGAAAAGGTGGGTCTGGTCAAGGTCCGGCTTTTCCGGCCCTTCGTCAAGGAATGGCTGCTCGAGGCGATCCCGGCCTCGGTGAAGGCGATCAGCGTGCTCGATCGCACCAAGGAACCCGGCGCGCTCGGAGAGCCCCTCTACCAAGACGTGTGCACGGCCTTCGTCGACGCCGGGCGCCCCGCGCCGCCGATCTTCGCCGGCCGCTACGGGTTGGGCTCCAAGGAATTCAACCCCGCCATGGTCAAGGCGGTCTTCGACAACATGAAGGCCGCCGCCCCCAAGGCGCACTTCACGGTCGGGATCCTCGACGACGTGACCCACAGCTCGCTCGAGGTGGGCCCCAGCCTCGATGTCACCCCGCCGGGCACGGTGCAATGCAAGTTCTGGGGGCTGGGCGCGGACGGGACCGTCGGGGCGAACAAGAGCGCGATCAAGATCATCGGCGACCACACCGATCTTTACGCTCAGGCCTACTTCGCTTACGACTCGAAGAAATCGGGCGGGATCACGATTTCGCACCTGCGCTTCGGCAAGAAGCCGATCCAGTCGACTTACCTGATCGACAGCGCGGACTACATCGCCTGTCACAAGGACAACTACGTCCAGATCTACGACGTCCTCGAGGGGATCAAGGAGGGCGGGACCTTCGTGTTGAACTCGCCTTGGACGCTCTCCGAGATGGAAGAGAAGCTTCCCCCCCGCGTGCGCCGCACGATCGCCCGCAAGAAGCTCGCCTTCTACAACATCGACGCGGTGAAGATCGCCCAGGAAGTGGGTCTGGGCGGCCGGATCAACATGATCATGCAGACCGCTTTCTTCAAACTGGCCAACGTGCTCCCCGTGGACGAGGCGATCGGCTACCTCAAGGGCGAAATCCAGAAGATGTTCGGCAAAAAGAGCGAGAAGCTCGTCGCCATGAACCATGCCGCCGTGGACGCCACCCTCGCTTACCTCGTGCGCGTCGACTACCCCGCCTCCTGGGCCCAGGCGGGGGAAGAACCCCGCGCCGACCGCGGCGAGCCCGAGTGGGTGCGCGAGGTCATGCGCCCCATTCTCGCCCAGCAGGGCGACAAGCTCCCCGTCAGCAAGTTCACCCCCGACGGGATCTTCCCCGTCGCCACCTCCCGCTGGGAAAAGCGCGGCGTGGCGATCAGCGTGCCCGAGTGGATCGCCGAGAACTGCATTCAGTGCAACCAGTGCGCCATGGTGTGCCCGCATGCGAGCATCCGGCCCTTCCTGGTGACCGAGGAGGAGCTCAAGGCCGCACCGGCGGGCTTCGAGGCGAAGAAGGCGGTCGGAAAGGAGCTTCAGGGCTACTTCTTCCGCATCCAGGTCGACACCCTCGACTGCATGGGCTGCGGCAACTGCGCCGACATCTGCCCGGCGAAAAAGAAGGCGCTGGTCATGAAGCCGCTCGAAACCCAGACCGAAAAGCAGGTGCCGCTGTGGGAATACGCGGTCGGACTTCCGGTGCGGGACAGCCTGGTCGGCCGCTTCACGGTGAAGGGAAGCCAGTTCTGCCAGCCGCTGCTGGAATTCTCCGGGGCCTG
>CAZQUP010000094.1:0-6568 GCA_964596545.1 uncultured Desulfatibacillum sp.
AGGTGCGGGCCGGAAAGGCCGGGACCGAGCCGGTGCCTTCCGGGGGCCCTGCGGCCGACTCGACACGTTTCAGCGCCTCGAGGATCGAGCTCATGAACTTTCCCGCCTTGCCTCCCGCCCGGTCAGCAACCGCGGCACGGCGAAACGCTCGCCCGCCCGGTAGAGGGCGATTTTGGTCAGGTTGCCCACGACGCCGTCCACGGGAAGCCGGAAACGAAACTGGATGTTCTCGACGGCCCGCCGGGTCGTTCCGTCGTATTCGCGGTCGAGCGGGACCTCATCGTGGCCCAGCTCGCGCAAAAGCATCTTGAGCGCCAGGATGGTGTCGGGAGGGGCGCTCCCGGGGATGGTGCCGGTGAGCGAAAGGAAATTCTTCCAGGGGAGATAGGCGACTCCGCGCCAGAGGCGGCCGAGCTCGGCTTCGCCGATTGCGAGCGGGGGCTGTTCCCCGGGCGAAGCGAAGAAGAAACGGCCGTCCGCGATGCGCGTGAGCGCCAGGTATCGGGGTGCGGGGTCGGCCGACAGGCGCACTTCGAGCACGGCGGGCATGTCGAGCGCCTGCAGGGTCTGCGGGTCGGCCTCCTCGAGCCGCTGGAGGTGGAACCCCGCGGCCAACGACGAGAGATGGAACCACGTCGCATCGTCGGCGACGTCGTCGAGGAACCCCCGCGAGGCGAGGTTTTCGCCCCAGGCCGCCAGCACGGCGGCAAGCGCCTCGCGGCGGCTTGCGCGGGGCTCGAGCGCGCGGAGAAGATCGTCGGCTGTGTTTTCGGGGGTCGCCGGGGGCTTTTCCGCGGCCGGGGACGCGGCGGCCGGCGCGGGGGAGAGCGTTCCCCGCGGCGCGACGACCTCGAGGAGGGGCTCGCGGTAGAGCCACAGGGCCGCCGCCAGCGCGGCAAGCAGGAAGGCCGCAAAGGCCAGGCGGCCCTGGAGCAGAAGCGGCGGCCGCGGCAGGGGCCGCGGGGAGAGCTCGGCGATCGCTCGGCGCGCCAGACCGCCTGTGACCCGACGGCGGTTTCCACCGAAGGCCGCCAGCAACGCGCGGTCGCAGGCGATGTTGATCAGCCGCGGGATGCCGCCCGACCAGGCATGAATCCGGCGGATCGCCCGCGGGGTGAAGAGATCGAGGGGTCGCCTCGCGGCGACGTTCAGGCGGTAGCGGATGTATTGTGCGGTCTGCCGGAGATCGAGCGGCAGAAGCCGGCAGCGGATCGCAATCCGCTGCCCCACCTGGCGCAGCGCGGGAGAGTCGAGCAGATCGGCGAGTTCGGGCTGGCCCACGAGAACGATCTGCAAGAGCTTCTCGCGGCGGGTTTCCAGGTTGGAGAGCAGACGCAGCTGCTCGAGAACGTTTCGCGCGAGGTTCTGGGCCTCGTCGATGAGCACGATCACCCGTTTCCCCTGGGCCTTCTTTTCGAGAAGGAAGCGGTTCAGGGCGTCGACCAGGCCCTTCGTGTCGGCCGCTTCTGCGGCGGCGATCCCGAACTCGTCGTTCAGGGCGCGCAGCAGCTGCCGGGGCCCGAGGCGCGGATTGAAAATGTAGGCGGCGCACGTCGTCTCGTCCAACCCTTCGAGAAAGGCGCGGCACAGCGTCGTCTTCCCCGTGCCCACCTCACCGGTGATTTCGACGAAGCCTTCCCCCTGGGCGAGCGCGTAGTGGAGGTTCGCGAGCGCCTCGCGGTGGCTGTCGCTCAGAAAAAGGTACTCGGGGTTCGGGACGAGCCGAAAGGGCTTTTCGCGGAACCCGAAATGAGCGGTGTACACGGATTTTCCCCCAAACGGGTAACCAACCAAAAATCTTAGAAAACCGACCGGGTTCTGTCAAATCCGGAAACGGCGGGAGCCTCCCCTTTGCGCGCGGCGGCTCAAGGACGATCCTTGCGGGGAGGGGGCTGCGCGGCCGCGAGGCGCTCGAGCGCTTGTTCGCGCTCCGCGGCGGGAAGAGCGGCCAGGCGACGGCAGTTTTCGTAAAAGAGGGCGAGCTCGCCGCCCGCCTCCGCGAGCAGCCGGCGGAAGGCGGGGACCCGGTCGTGGTAAGCGGCGAGCGGAACGAGGGCGGCGTTGTTCGCCCCTGCGGCGGCAAAGCCGGCCCGGGGCTTGGCGAAGGCGGGGTCGTTTTGCTCCTCGGCTTCGAGGTCGCTTAAGAGGGCGGCGAAGACCGCGGCCTTGGCCGAACGTTTCTGTTCCTCGGCGAGGGCGGAATCGTAGACCGCCTGGAGCTCCGCCCGGCGGGCGGCGACGAGGGCCAGCAGGCGGTCGTTCGCCGCGCGGCGTTTTTCCCAAGCGGCGAGCGCTTCCGGAAGCCCCCGGGCGGCCGCCCAGCGCCGCACCCCCTCTTCCTCGACCGCGGTGGCGAATCCTTCGTTGAAGGCCGTGTCGCCGCGGAGGTAGAGCACGCGGTGGGCGAGCTCGTGGAAGAGGAGCGCGGCGAGTCGATCCTCCTCGAGCTCGAAAAAGGTGTTCAACACCGGGTCGTCGAACCAGCCGAGGGTCGAGTAGGCAAGCACCCCGCCGACGAGCACGTCGTATCCTTTCCGTCGCAGCCGTTCGGCCTCGGCTGCGGCGCCCGCCGGCGAAAAGTAGCCGCGGTAGGCGGCGCAGCCGATCAAGGGGTAGCACCAGGTCTTGGGTTCGAGCGAAAACTCCGGGGCGGCGAAAACGTTCCACAGGGCGAAAGGTCGCCCCAGGTCCACGAAGTCGCGGTAGGCCGACCCCACGGGGAGCAGTAGCTCCCGGCGGGCGAACTCGCGCAGCGCCTCGAAGGCGAAAAGCCGCGAACGGAGATCTTCCGGGGTCTGCGGGTCGTTCAGGCGCGCGGTGATCGGCTGCCGGGCGGCGAGAATGCGCGCCTGGCCGAGGGCGGCCTGGCCGTAGAAGCGCAGCTCCGCGCAGGCGGCGAGAAGGGCCGTGATCAGAAGCGAGGCCATGATCCAGGCGGCGGGTCGAACGGGCATCCTCATCGGAAAACCGCGAAGAAAACCATGCCGTTCAGCATAGGACAGGAGGTGCGTTGCGGCAAGCGGGAAGCCCCGCGGCGGGGGCCTGCGGCGGATCTCCCCGAAGGTCAAACGAGGCTGTAGCAGAATTTCTCGAAGATGCGGCGGCTGAACTTTCCCCCTTCCACGTCCTCCTTGATGATCCGCAGCGTCTCGAGAGGGTCCTGAGCGCGGCGGTAGGGGCGCTCCTCGTTGGTCAGCGCCTCGTAGCAGTCGACGATCCCGATCAGCTGACCGGCGAACGAGACCCGCCGGATCCCCCGCGGATAGCCGCTCCCGTCGAGCTTCTCGTGATGCTCGAGGGCCCCCTGGACGATCTCGCCGTCCAGGCGGCACAACTGCCGGATGATCCGCTCGCCGATCACGGGATGGGCCTTCATCACCGCGAATTCCTCGGTGGTCAACCGCCGCGGGGCCTGGAGGATCTCCCCGGGAATCTCGGTCTTGCCGACATCGTGCAGAAGCGCGCAGAGTCCCAGGCGGCGCGTCTCGGGCAGCGACAGCCGCGAGAAGAAGCAGAAGCTCAAGGTGAGGGCCATCACGTTCACGGAGTGGATGACGGTCGAGTAGTCCTTGTTCGAGATGGTGGCCAGGGTGCGCAGAATCCCGGGCTGCCGCGAGTAGCCGGAGACGAGGATGCTCATCGTCTCGGGGAGCGCCTGGACGGTGCCGGCGCGCGGCTCGGAGAGCGTCTCCTCGACCAGCCGGCAAAGCGTTTCCTTCACCCCGGCCGTATCGCCTTCGCGGATGTTGCGGGCGATGTCCTGGTTGAAGCCGCGGTGGACCTCGAGAGCCGCCTCCTCGCGGTCGTTCTCCTGAATGTAGAGCTTCGGGTGCATGCCCTCGTCGAGGCGCACCTCGGAGATCCCCGCCCCGGCCGGCTTGTAGAGCTGGAAGACCCCGGGTGCGCTCTCGAAGAAGAGCGGAACGCGCCGGTAGTAGCGGATCTGCGAGCTGCGGACGGCGATGTAGGAACGGGTCTTCATGCTGAGGGCTCCCCCTTCGTCATCGGCCTCCTGGCCTTTTCCTTGAGGGAAAAGGGCGGTTGCACCCGGGCCCGCTCCTGGGATAAGAAAACCGCAGGCTGGAAAGGGTCTTCCGCAAGGCCGGGCCACGGAGGGAAAAACGATGGCGATCGAACGCGTGGAAGTGATCGACGAGCGGGTCGCGCTGCGTCATGCGCTGGTGAGCGTCTCCGACAAGCGCGGCCTCGAGGGCTTCATCCCGGGGCTGGTCCGGCTCTGTCCGGGGCTCAAGATTTTTTCGACCGGGGGCACCTTCGCCCACCTCGAGAAGATCCTCGGCGCCGAGGCCGAGGGGCGCCTCGTCCAGGTCGCGGACTACACGGGGCAGCCCGAGACGCGGGGGGGGCTCGTCAAGACGCTCGACTTCAAGATTTACCTGGGGCTTCTGACCGAGACCTACAACGCGGCCCACCGCGCCGACTTGGAGAGGACCGGAAGCCTTCCCATCGATCTCGTCGTCGTGAATCTTTATCCCTTCGGCGAGACGGTGGCGAAGCGGGGTGCGGACCTCGAGGACGCCCGCGGCAACATCGACATCGGCGGCCCCTGCATGATCCGCGCGGCGGCGAAGAATTTCCTGCGCGTCGCCGCCGTCGTCGACCCGGGCGATTACGAGGCGGTCCTCTCCGAGCTCGCGGCCCACGGCGGGGGGACGACCCTGTCCTTCCGTTTCCGCCTCGCCCGGAAAGCCTTCGAGCTCACCGCCCGCTACGACCGGGCGATCGCCGAGCATCTCGCGGGGATCGACCCTTCGCGGGCGGCCGCGCCCTACCGCTTCGCCCCCGCCCGATAGACCCGCCCGGGGCGGCCCCCCGGGTGCCCGAAGGAGGCGCCATGGCCGAGGACCTGAAAACGATGTACCGCACCGTCATGGACGACCGCTTCCCGCCGCGGATGGAGATCCACTTCGTGGACGAAAGCGGCCGGCAGACCCTCTTTTACGAGAAGGTGAGCTGGGTGATCGAGGGGGTCGAGAAGGGGTTGCGCTACGGCGAGAACCCCGGGCAGGAGGCGGCCCTTTACCGCCTGGTGAACGGAAACCTCGTGCTGGGCGGGGTCGAGACCGTGCAGCCCGGCCGCCATCTCGCCTCGCTTCCCGAGCTTCTCCAGTCGGGCAAGCACCCGGGCAAGATCAACATCACCGACGCCGACAACGCCCTGAACATCCTGCGCTACTTCACCGACCGGCCGACGGCCGTGATCGTCAAGCACAACAACCCCTGCGGGGTCGCGCGCGCCGCCAGCCTGCTCGAGGCCTATCGCCGCGCGAACCTGGCCGACCGTATCGCCGCCTTCGGCGGCTGCATCGCCCTCAACCGGCCGGTCGACCGGGAGACCGCGGAGGCGATCGCGCAGCAGTACGCCGAGGTGATCGTCGCTCCGGAGTTCGAGGATGGGGTGATGGCGGTCTTCGGCAAGAAGAAAAACCTGCGCGTGCTCCGCATCCGCAACATGGAGCGGCTTCAGGAATTCGAAAACAGCCGTTTCGTCGAGTTCAAGAGCCTGATCGACGGTGGGCAGGTGGTGCAGTGGTCTTTCGTCCCGGTGACCCGCCGGCCCGGGGATCTCAAGCCCGCCGTCTGCGAACACCGCGGCCGGACCTACCGCATTCGGCGCGCGCCGACCCCGCAGGAGGTGGAGGACCTGCTCTTCGGCTGGCTCGTCGAAGCGGGGGTCACCTCGAACTCGGTGCTCTACGTCAAGGACCAGGTGACCGTAGGAATCGGCACCGGCGAGCAGGACCGCGTGGGGGTGGCCGAGATCGCGCGCGACAAGGCCTACCGCAAGCTCGCCGACCGTTACAGCTTCGAGACTTGGGGGATCGCCTATAACGAGCTGCGGGATCCGGAGCGCCGGGCCGAGATCGACGCGCGCGTGGAGCGCGAAAAGGGCGGACTGATCGGGGCGGCCATGGTGAGCGACGCCTTCTTCCCCTTCCGCGACGGGGTCGAGGTCGGCATCCGCGAGGGGATCCGCGCGGTGATCCAGCCCGGGGGCTCGGAAAACGACTACCAGGTGATCGAGGCTTGCAACGAGGCCGATGTCGCCATGGTCTTCACCGGCCAGCGCGCCTTCAAGCACTGAGCGGGCCTGCACCCCCGAAAAAAACCGACGCCCCCGGGGCGTGTCCGGCGAACGTCGGGCCCTCGATCGCGGCTTTCCTCTCAGGTCGAAAGGCAGGTCACGACCTCCACGCCCCTTGGGGTGCGATCCTCGTTGAAGACGCTTGCCCGCACGCAGGGCCCCATTGCGGGGGCGCGCAGGATGTGCGCGAGGTCGCGTCCGCCGATCCGGGGCGGCCCGCCGCCGGAGGGGCCGGGGGTCATCTTTTCAACAGCTTGGCCGTCTTCGCGAGGGCGAGGTCGATGTCGCGGGCGGTCACCTCGTAATGGGTCACGGCGCGCAGGGTTTGCGGGCCGAGGGCGAGCAGGCGCACGCCCTCGCGGCGAAGCGATTCGACGAGCGCGGCGGCGGTGAGCCCCGGTTTGACGACCTCGAAATAGACGATATTCGTGCGCACGGCCGGCGGGTCGATCGCCAGACCCT
>CAZQUP010000094.1:6578-10450 GCA_964596545.1 uncultured Desulfatibacillum sp.
GACGCGACTGGCGGTGCTGACGACGCGGAAGCTGCAGCCCGTGGGCCAAACGGCGCGCGTTTTCGTGGTCCTCGGCGAGCCGATCGACCATCTCCTCCAGGGCCACCAGCCCCGCCGCGGCGAGCACTCCGGCCTGGCGCATGCCGCCGCCCAAAAGCTTCCTGGCACGCCGGGCGCGGGCGATGAAATCGCGCTGCCCGCAGAGAAGCGAGCCCACGGGCGCGCCCAACCCCTTGCTCAGGCAAAAGCAGACCGAGTCCGCCGGGGCGGCGAGCGCCGCGGCCGGGACGCCCAAGGCGACGGCGGCGTTGAACAAGCGTGCTCCGTCCACGTGCAGCCGGACCCCGTGCCGGCGGGCGAGGGCGGCCACGGCCTCGAGGTAGGGGACGGCAAGCGGGGCTCCCTGGCAGAGGTTGTGGGTGTTCTCGAGACAGATGAGCGCCGTGCGCGGGAAATGGATGTTCTCCGGCCGGATCGCGGCTTCGAGCTCGGTCAACGCCATCGTCCCGTCGGGCCGGTTTTTCACCGTCCGCGGGTGGACGGAGGCGACCGCGGCCGAGCCGCCCTGCTCGAAGAAGAAGCTGTGGGCGCGGTCGCCCAGGATCATCTCCTCGCCGCGGCCGCAGTGAGCGAGGATGGCGACGAGATTCGCCTGGGTGCCGCTCGTCACCAGGAGGGCGGCCTCCTTGCCGAGCCGCGCCGCGGCCTCCTCCTCCAGGCGGTTCACCGTGGGGTCTTCCCCGAAGACGTCGTCTCCCACCTCGGCTGCCGCCATGGCGCGGCGCATGGCGGGTGTGGGGCGGGTCAGGGTGTCGGAGCGAAGCTCGATCTCGTCCATGGGCGGGGTTCCTCTTGGCGTGTGGGTTGCACGGGGCCTCTATCGCACGGGGCGCACCTTCGCGGCAAGCGGAGCGCACGGTGCGTCCGCTTGACCCGGCCCTGATTTTGAGGGTATATGCAATGCCTGAACGGTTTTCAGGTTCTTGAATCCGTGACCAGGAAAAGGAGGTCGGCCATGGCGAAGATGTTGTGGCAGCCCGCTCCGGAGAAGGTGCGCGCTTGCAACATGTACCGCTTCATGCAGTTCGTGAACGAGCGCCACGGCCGAAATTTCCAGGATTACCCCGCGCTCTACCGCTGGTCGGTCGAGCACATCCCCGAGTTCTGGGCGGCGATGTGGGATTTCGCCGGCATCCTGCACTCCGCCCCCTATCGCGAGGTGGTGGACGACGTGACGAAGATGCCCGGGGCGCGCTGGTTTTCCGGAGCGAAGTTGAACTTCGCCGAAAACCTTCTGCGCTATCGCGACGGGCAGCCGGCGCTCGTCTTCCAGGGCGAGGGGCGCGAGCCGGTGCGCCTGAGCTACGCCGAACTCTACGATGCGGTCGCGCGCCTGGCCCACAGCCTGCGGGCGATGGGCGTCCGGCCGGGCGACCGGGTCGTCGGCTTCATGCCCAACATGCCCCAGGCGGCGATCGCCATGCTGGCCGCGACCAGCCTGGGGGCGGTCTGGTCCTCCTGCTCGCCCGACTTCGGGATCAAGGGCGTGCTCGACCGCTTCGGCCAGATCCAACCGCGGGTGATCTTCACCGCCGACGGCTACTTCTTCAAGGGCCGGCGCATCGACTCGCTCGAGCGCATGGCGGGGATCTTGAAGGAGCTGCGCACGATCGAGCGCGTCGTGGTCGTCCCTTACACCGAGGAGGCGCCGGATGCGGGGCGGCTGCCGAACGCCGTGCCCTGGGAGGAGTTTCTCGCCCCCCCGCAGCCGAACCTGGCGATCGACTTCGAGCAGCTTCCCTTCGAGCATCCCCTCTACATCATGTACTCCTCGGGGACGACCGGGCTGCCCAAGTGCATGGTGCAGAGCGCGGGCGGGATCCTCATCCACCACCTGAAGGAGCTCCTGCTGCACACCGATCTCACGCGCCGCGACACGATTTTTTACTTCACGACCTGCGGCTGGATGATGTGGAACTGGCTGATGAGCTCGCTGGCCGTGGGGGCGACCCTCGTCCTCTACGACGGCAATCCCTTCCATCCCCACCCCGGCGTCCTCTGGGAGATGGCCGAGCGCGAGAAGATCACGGTCTTCGGCACCAGCGCGGGCTACATCGGCGCGCTCATGAACTCGGGGGTGAAACCACGCGAGCGCTACAATCTCTCGGCTCTGCGCGCCGTTCTCTCGACGGGCTCGCCGCTTTCCGTCGAGGGCTTCGAGTGGGTTTACGCGAACGTGAAAAGCGATCTCCAGCTCGCCTCGATTTCGGGCGGAACCGATCTGAACGGCTGCTTCGCCCTGGGAAACCCCATGGGGCCGGTCTACGCGGGTGAGCTCCAGTGCCGGGGGCTCGCCATGGACGTTCACGCCTTCGACGCCGAGGGCCGCCCGGTGATCGGCCGGCAGGGCGAGCTCGTCTGCTGCAAGGCCTTTCCCTCGATGCCGATCTATTTCTGGGACGATCCGGAAAACAAGAAGTATCTCGCGGCCTACTTCTCGGTTTATCCCGGCGTGTGGCGCCACGGCGATTTCATCGAGATCAACGAGCGCGGCGGGGTCGTGATCTACGGCCGCTCGGATGCGACCCTCAATCCGGGCGGCGTGCGGATCGGGACGGCCGAGATCTACAGCATCGTCGCCCTGATGCCCGAGATCGTGGACAGCGTGGTCATCGGCCAGAAGTGGAAAGGCGACGAGCGCGTGATTCTCTTTGTCCAGCTTCCGCCGGGGGAGACCCTGACCGAGGAGCTCAAGCGAAAGATCCGCGACACGATCCGCAGCCTCGCCTCGCCGCGCCATGTCCCGGCGAAGATCATCGCCGTACCCGGCGTCCCCTACACCCTCAACATGAAAAAGGTCGAGATGGCGGTCAAGAAGGCGATCGAGGGGCAGCCGATCCTGAACCGCGATGCGCTGAGCAACCCCGACGTCCTCGATTTCTATGCCCGCATCCCCGAGCTCCAGGAAGACTGAAGCCCCCGCGCCGACTGCGCCCGGCTCGCCTCCGGCGGCTGCGGTGCGCCTCGAGGGCGAGATCGAGCAGGTCTCCTTCGTGAACGAGGAAAACGGCTTCGCCGTGGTCCGCGTGCACCTGGACGGCCGGGGGGAGACCGTCACCGTCGTGGGGACGATCCCCGCGCCCGCGGTGGGCGAGCGGCTCGAGATGGAGGGCTCCTGGACGCGGCACCCGCGCTTCGGCGAGCAGTTCCGCGTCGATCGCTGCCGCAGCCGCGTCCCGGCGACCGTCGAGGGGATCCGCCGCTATCTCGGCTCCGGGTTGATCCGCGGCCTGGGGCCCGCCATCGCCGGGCGCATCGTCGAGCGTTTCGGTAAAGACACGCTCGCTGTGATCGAGCGCGAGCCCGGCCGCCTGACCGAGGTCGAGGGGATCGGGAAAAAGCGCCTGGCGCAGATCCGCGAGGCCTGGGAAGCCCAGCGCCACCTGCGCGAGATCCTGATCTTTCTTCAGGGCCACGGGGTCGGCCCGGGCCAGGCGGCGCGGATCTTCAAGGCCTACGGCCCGCGCGCGGCCGCGGTCGTGCGCGAAAACCCCTACCGGCTGGCGACCGAAGTGGCGGGGATCGGCTTTGCGACCGCGGACCGGATCGCCGCGCGCCTGGGCATTCCGCCCGATTCCCCTTACCGCATCGAGGCGGGGCTTCTTTTCGCCCTGCGCGGGTTCTCCGAGGAGGGGCATCTCTTCGCCACCCGCGAGGCGCTGCTCGAGCGCGCAGGCACGCTGCTCCAAGTGGGAGGGGCGGCGCTCGAAGGCGCCCTCGCGGCGCTTTGCACCGCGGGCAAGGCGGTCCGCGAAGCCGCGGGGGAGAGCGAAGCCGTCTATCTCCCCTTTCTCCATCGCGCGGAGACGCAG
>CAZQUP010000095.1:0-10356 GCA_964596545.1 uncultured Desulfatibacillum sp.
CCGCGTTGCGCCGCGTCATCGAGGACATCTCCTCCAGCGAACTCGAAGTCTCCTCGATCGAAGCCGCCTGCTCGCTCGAACCCTCCGCCAACGACTGCGCCGCACCCGAAACCTGCCCCGCCGCCGAGGCCACCTCCTCCGCCCCCTCGGACAGCCCCGCAATCACCCGCCGCAACGCCCCCGTCACCGACCGCGTCGCCCACAACCCCAAAAAAACCGCCAAGGCGAGCCCGGTCAGCACCGCCGCGAGCATCATCGCCTTCTGAAAACCCGATTCGGAGAGCACTTCGCGGGATTCGCTGTTGGCGACCTCACGGTTGATCTCCACGAGCTTGTCCAACAAGCCCATCGCCTCGCGCTGCTTGCGGAGGACCTCGCCCAGGGCGAGCTCGTCGGCCTGCTTCTTGGTCGCCGCGGCCTCGTTCGCCACGGCGAGCATCTCCTGGAAATGCTTGAACACCTCCTGCATCACGGGAATCATGTCGCGCCGGAAAGAGCCCTGGGCCTCGTCGGCTTTTCCCTCGGCGACGAGTTTCTTGATCCGGCCGATCGCTTCATGAAAGCGGCGGTGGGGGTCCTCGAAGGCCTTGAGGGTCGCGCCCAGAGACGGGTTTTCGGTTTTGAACGTGGGAAAGAATTTCCCCGCGTTGCAGGCCGTGTGGTCCTCGCCGCCCTCGAAATGGGCGCTCCGGTCGGCAAGCAGGCTCTGAACGCGATAGGCCAGGATATAGTGGTCCTTGGTGAACTGCTCGAGCCTGCGGGCGAGCTCGACCGGGCTCTGGATGCCGAGCGAGTCGAAGCGGCGGTGCAGCTCGAGCAGGCGGTTGTTTTCCGCGCGCCAGGCCTCCCAGGCGGGAACGAATCGCTTCCAGGTCTCGGCCTCCTCCGGGGTCTGGGGCAGCGGCTCGTAGATCTTCCAGGCCTCCTCATAGGCTTTTCGGCTCGCGGCGATGTTGTCGTACTGGCGTTTGCGGATCTCGGGGGGGAGCCCTTCGATCGAAAGGGTACGGATCGAGCCCCGCACGGACTCCGCCGCCTCCTTGATCAAAAGCAGGCTGTCCACCGAGGGCAGGCGCACCATCCCCACCTCCTCGATCACCGCATGATTCTTCACCGCGCCGTAATAGCCCACGCCGCCCATGACCAGCATGATCAGGGCGAGGGCGGCAAAACTGGCCGCCAGCCTCTTTCCAACCGTCCATTGGCTTTTCATGACCCTCTTCTCCTTCCGTGATCTGTTTTGCGTTCCGTTCTTAAGAATCGTTGCGGCGATCCCGGACTCAGGCCGCCTGCCGCATGGCCTCGAGATCCTCCGCGCCGAGCACGCGGTCGATGTCGAGCAGGATCTTGACCCCCTTGTCGCGCTTCGCCATCCCCAGGATGTAGTCGGTGTTCAGGCGCACGCCGAAGGAAGGCGGGTCCTCGATTTCTTCGGCGCGGATGTTCAGCACCTCGGAGACGGCATCGACCACGATCCCGACCGGCATGAGGCCGCCTGCGCCGGCGGTTTCGACCACGATGATGCAGGTGCGGTCGCCGATCTCGATCTCGGGCATCCCGAAGCGCAGCCTCAAATTCACCACCGGGATGACCTTGCCGCGCAGGTTGATCACCCCCTTGACGTAGTGGGGGGTCTCGGGCACGGCAGTGATGGGGAGCATACCGATGATCTCGCGGATCTTGAGAATGCCGATCCCGTATTCCTCGTTTCCGAGGGAAAACGTGAGGTATTTCCCTTCCCGCCCCCTCGCCGGGGCGCCTGGATCCCCGATCCCCTTGCGTTCCTGATCCATTTCCTTATTCCTTTCCGGCGTTTTACGCCCTGAGATTCATCCGTTTCGCTCCCCGGCGCCGCCGGCGTTCCAGATGAGCGAGCAGGCCGATCAATTCCGCGCTGCGGAGCGGCTTGATCAGATAGCAGGCAATCCCCAGCCGCCGGATGCCGCGCTCGAGCTCGCGGCTGCTTTCGCCCGTCATTGTCGCGACCGGCAGCCCCGGTTGGAAGTCGCGCAGGCGCGGAATGAGCTCGAGCGCCGTCGCATCCGCCAAGAAGACGTTCACCACGGCCAGATCGAGCGCCCAGGCGGCGGCGATGTCCAAAGCGGAAGCGGCCGAGGCGGCGGCAAGCACCCTGTGCCCTGCCGCGAGGATGAGACCGGCGAGCGCCCGCCGCTGCCCCTGATCACCTTCCGCCACCAGCACCGTCAGCGTAGAGCCTCACCCCCCGTGCCGCCGCGAGGCGGATCGCCGGAAAGTAAATCAAGTAGCGTGCCATGATACCTAAAAATGAAGCAACATGCCGTATTTCATAGAAATATTTTCTGGGCTCAATTCTTGGACAAACCTCAGCCACATGGTGGAACGGTTACGCGAAGCCGGCGATTCAAGAATAACCAACTGTTTTCATTTTGAATCTTTGCGTGGCGGATTCGCCCCGGACTGGCCGCTTCGGCCACGAGCCGCCAAAGCGATCGGAAGGGAAATCGGATGGCAAGGCAGATGTTTTCTAGCGGCGACCGGGAAGGCGCTGACCTTCGGCCCGGTTTGACAGAGATCGGAGGGCTGGTATAATTAATTTATTCAGGGGAAAAAGCCGATGCCACGCCACATCCTCATCGTCGACGACGACCGCGAACTGTGTGCCGTGAAAAAGGCGCAGCTCGAGCTCGACGGGGAGTTCACGGTCACGGTGACGAACGATCCGCGCCAGGCCCTCAAGGCGGCGCGCAAGAAGAAGCCCGATCTCATTCTTCTCGACATCATGATGCCGGGAAAAGACGGCTTCGAGGTCCTCGAGGAGCTCAAGGCCGACCTCGCCACCGCCGCCATCCCCGTGATCATGCATACCGGGGTCGAAGAAGAGGAAAGCCGCCTGCGGGCGGCCGAACTCTACAACGAGGATTACGTTCTCAAGTCGGCCGACCGCGAAACCCTCGTCTCTTCCATCCGCCGCGTTCTCGCCCGCCGCCGCTGACGCTGTTTCTTCCTTGCGGGGCGGCCCGGTAGCCGCCGACGGCGCCGTTTTCCAAGCCGGAGGCGTTCCCGGGCCGGTCGGAGGGATGAGGCCGGGAGAGGGGCCGGCGCCTGCTCTCCGGCCGCGGGAGCTGTCCCATGTGGTCGAGAATGCTCTTGAGCTCGACGGCGGCCACGGGCTTGGCCATATAGTAGGCGATCCCGAGCTCGCGCAGGCGGCGTTCGAGATCGCGGCTGCTTTTTCCGGTAAGGGTGATGATCGCGGCGTTCACCCCTAGCGCGCGAAGCTGCGGGATCAGCTCCAGGGCCGTCGTGTCGGGCAAAAACACGTCAAGAAGCAGCAGGTCGAGATCCGCGGCCGTCGCGGCGCAAAGCGCCTCCTTGCCGCTGGCTGCGGTGGACACGGCATGCCCCCAGCCGGCGACCAGCGCCTCCAGCACGCGGCGCTGCAGATCCTCGTCCTCGACGATCAAAATCTTCATCCCGCGCCCCCACGGGAGACAAAAGCCCGTATTTTCTCATTTTGGTGAACAGCGTCTTGCGGTGGATGCCCAGGGCGGCCGCGGTCGCCTCCCGCTGCCAGCGGTTTTCTTCAAGCGCCCGCAGGATCAGCCCCCGTTCGTAGCGCCGCATCATCTCCTCGAGCCCTTCGGCCGCGCCCCCCGCGGAAGCGCAATCCTCGCCCCGCGGCACCGATTCCGGCCGCATCCCGCGGCCGCCCGTAAAATCGAGCCGCCGGAAGACGAGATAACGGTGGACGGTGTTCTGAAGCTCGCGTATGTTTCCCGGCCAATCGTACGTAGAGAGCGCCTCGAGAACATGAGAGGGAATCGGGGGGGCGGCGTTGCGGCCCCCGAAGCGCAGGGCGAAATGCTCCGCCAAAAGGGCGATGTCCTCGCGGCGCTCCCGCAGCGGCGGCAGATGGATCGGCAGCACATGGATGCGGTAAAAAAAATCCTCTCGCAGCCGGCCGCGACGAACCTCGGCGAGCAGATCGCGGTGGGTGGCGGCGATGACGCGGAAGTCGGGCCTCTTGACCTCGCCGCCGCCGACGGGGATGAAGCCGCCGCCGTCGATCGCCCGCAGCAGCTTCACCTGGATCCCGGGGCCGATTTCGCCCAGCTCGTCGAGAAATAGCGTTCCGCCGTCGGCGAGGTCGAGATAGCCGTGCTTGTCGATCAGCGCTCCGGAAAAGGCGCCCCTGCGGTACCCGAAAAACTCGGACTCCATCAGCGTCTCGGGAACGGCGCCGCAGTTCACGGGGACGAATGAGCCCGCCCGGCGCGCGCTCAGATCGTGGATCGCGCGGGCCACGAGCTCTTTTCCGGTTCCCGATTCGCCGTAGACGATGACGTTCGCCTCGCAGGCGGCGGCGACCTCGATCAGATCGAAGACATGCTGCATCGCGGGGCTCGCCCCGATGATCTCCCCCAGGCGGTCGCGCTCCCGCCGCGGCGGTGCGGGCGATGGTGCCGCACCGGCCGGCTTGACGCGGGAGATCTTTCCCGCCGGGGGAAGGCCGCTGGGAGAGGGCACGCCCAGAGACGTCGGTTGCGACGCAGATCCGCTCATGGACGCTCCAGAGGGTCCGACAGACAACCCGACAAGACGAAAATGTCTATTAGCAACAAAAGTGCCACCGCCTCCGGAAAACCCGATTCTTCGGATATTTGATGTATAAACAATAGGTTGTTTGAATCGTGGGGCGGCTGGGCTTCGTCCCGGGCCGCCGGCGGGGCGGCGGCGGGCGGTCAAGGGGTTGACGACCCCCCTTCCTCAGCGAGGCGGTTGCGAACGGCGTAGGCGATGAGCTCGGCCGTGTTCGCCAACCCCAGCTTGCGGCCGATGCGGCTGCGGTAGGTCGCGACCGTCTTAGGACTCAAGCCAAGCAGGCGGGCGATTTCGGCCTGCGACCTGCCGTCGGCAAGCAGGATCAAAACCTGGAGCTCACGGTCGGAGAGGTTCTCGTGGGGCATCCGGTCCGCCCGCCCGCCGAATTCCAGGGCGAGCTTCTCGGCGAAAGAGGCGCTCAGGAACCGCCCCCCGGCGGCCACCCGGCGCACGGCTCGGATGAGCTCCTCGGCCGCGCTCTCCTTGGCGAGGTAGCCCGAGGCCCCGGCCTTGAGGGCCCGCAGCGCGAACTGCTCTTCGGCGTAGATGCTCAGCACGAGGACGGGAAGCCCGGGCCGCAGGCGGTGGATCCGTTTCAAAGCCTCGAGCCCGTCGATCCCGGGAAGCCGGATGTCGAGCAGGAGCAGATCGCAGCGAAGCTCCCCGAGCCGCTCCAAGAGCTCCTCGGCGCTTGCGAACTCCGCCGTCACGCGCGCATCGGCGGTCCCAGCGAAGATCTGCCGGATCCCGGCGCGGACCACCGGGTGGTCGTCGACGATGACCACCTCGATCATAACGCGGTGCCCCTCACGGGAAACGGCACGCGAACCCGCAACCGGCTTCCGCCGCCGGAGGGCCGCTCGACGGAGAGCGTTCCGCCGTGCGGCCGGAGCCGCTCGCGCATGCCCGCAAGACCCAGCGCGCCGGGCGGGAGGCCGCCTGTTTCCGGGAAGCCCCGGCCGTCGTCTTCCACGGCGAGCTCCGCCATCCCGCCCTTCACGCGTATCGTGATCCGCACGTTGCGGGCTCGGGCATGGTGGGCGACGTTGTTCAGCGCCTCCTGCACGATGCGGAAAAGAACGGTGGCGAGCTCGGCCGGTGCCTCGATTTCCTCGGGTTCGAGCCGCAGACGGACGGCGAGGCCGCTGTGGCGGGAAAACTCGCCCGCAAGCCAGGCGAGCGCATCGGCGAGCCCCAGGGTGTCGAGAACCGCCGGTCGCAGCGAGGTCGCGATGCGGCGGGTGGAGTTCAACGCGCGATCCACGATCTCGCGCATGGCGGCCAAAGGTTCGCGCGGCGCCCCGGGGTCGGGCCCGAGGATATGCTCGAGCCGGGCGAGCGCAAAACGAAGGGCGGTGATCTCCTGACCGAGCTCGTCGTGGACCTCGCGCGCAACGCGACGGCGCTCCTCTTCACGCGCCCTCTCCAGGCCGCAAACCAGACGCTGCAGCTCTTCGCGGAAGCGGCGCTGCTCTTGCTCGGCACGGCTTCGCAGGACGATGTCCCAGACGAGGCTCGCCAGCGAAGCAAGCGCCGCCGTGTCCGCCTCGTCATAGTCCACGGCCTTGTTTCCGACCCCGAGGAGGGCGACGACCCGGCCCCGGCGCACGACGGGGACCACAAGCTCGCGCCGAACCGGAACATGCCACGCAGGCAACCCCCTGCGGCCGGAGCAGGCGGCGAAGTCGTTGTGCACGACCGGCCGCCGCCGGGGTAGCCCCTCGGTCCAGATCCCGGCCCGCTCGATCGGGTAATGGCTTGCCTCGCCCGCGGCGCGGCAGAGGCGCAGCGTATTCGAGGACCAGGCCTGAAGGGACAGGGTGCCCGCCGCCTCGTCCACGAAGTGGAAAAAGCCGATCGCACTCTCCGTGATCGCCTCGGCCTCCTCCAGGGCCAGCCGCAGGATCTCCCGCAGGCCGAATCGCGAATCGATCTAGCTCAGCCGCAGCCGGGCTTCCAGGATCCGCTCGGTCCGCTTGCGGGCGGTGATGTCCGCCACCAGGGCGAAGGCACCCTGGAACCCCCCCGCGGCGTCCTCCAGCATCGAAGCGGAGATCGTCGCCCAAAGGGTTGAGCCGTCGGCGCGGCGGAAGCGTCTTTCGTAGACCTGCTCCTGCCCCGCCTTGCGCTCCTTCATGCGCCTGCGGTAATCCGCCCGGTCTTCGGAAAAGAGGAAATCTTCGACCGGGCGCCCCAGCATCTCGCGGGGCTTCAGGCCCAGCATGGCGGCGAGGCGTTGATTGACAAAACAGGTGCGCAGCCGGGCGTCCAGGACCCAGACGCCTTCGAGGGCCTTTTCCACAATGCGCCGGTAGAGGATCTCATCGGAGACCTTCGCCGCAGGGTAGGCGGAAGGCGGCTCGCCGCTCACGCATCCCCTCCGGGGAATTCGTCCAGGCCGAGCAGCCGCGCGGCGTTTCCGCCGCAAATCGACTCGCGCTCGGCCGCGGAGAGACCGCAGGATTCCATTTCGCGGAAATAGCGGGCGGGCGGGATCAGGGGAAAGTCGCTCCCGAAGAGGATGCGTTCGACGCCCACGGTCTGAACGGCGATGCGGTAGACGGCGGGCTCGTAGAGGAAGGGGGAGGCCGCGGTGTCGAAAAAAAGGCGGCGGAATCGCTCGCGCACCTCTTTTTTCAGAAGGCCGTAGAAGAAAAGCCCCCCGCCCCAGTGGGCGAGCACGATCTCGTTTTGCGGAAACCGGACGGCAAGGGCATAGATCTGCGCCAACGTAAGGGGGCTTTTGCCGGGGTAGGCGTGGCCGATCGGCTCGTTGGTATGCAGCAGCACGGGGCGGTTTCGCCCGCGGCAGAGATCCATCACCGGGGCAAGGCGCGCAAGCGCCTCCGCGTCCAGCCCGGAGCCGTAAAAGGCGAGCTCCCCGATTCCGGCAAGGCCGGCATCTAAACAGCGCTCGGCTTCGCGCGCCGCCTGCGGGCTTGCCGGGTCGAAGCAGCCGAAGCCGATCAGCCGCTCGGGGTGCCGGGCGACCGCCTCGAGAATGAAGTCGTTGTGTCTCTGGAAGCGCTCCGAGCTTCGCCAGGGGAAACCGAAGACGACCGCACGGTTCACCCCCTGCTCGTCCATGGCCGCAAGCAGCCCCCCTTCACTCACCAACCGCGCGGCGGGACTGCCGTAGAGCGACTCGAACTCGGGCTCCCCGACGAAATGACATTCCCGGTCGGTGCAGACGGCCTCGGGGAAAAGATGAACGTGGAAGTCGATGATCATCCGCACCGGCTTTGCAAAAGGAAACAGCTGACCGGTTTTCCGATCAGCCGTCAAGGAGGAGAACAGATGAAGAATGTATTCAGGCTTTGGCCTAATCTACATTCAATCTTCATGCCAACACCTTAGTGACCGCCCGAAAAAATTGCCGATGATAATTTTATGCAAGAATAACAGAAAGATGTTTTTGGATCACACCTGCTTCGGCTCGAGGATGCAAGCGGAGTAAGGGGAAAGAGAATCACGGTCGAATTCAATTTTGTAAACAAGGAGCGGCTCTTTTTTGTTTAACCATATGGATTCTTGATTAAAAACAAAATTTCGGCCGTTCAAGAATTTGAACTTCCCCGGGATCACCCATCCCAGACGCCGGCGATCCTTGCGCCGCAGGATGCACAGCGGCCATTTTCCATCCGAGTGCGTTGAACCTTGAATCCCCAACGCTCGATCACCACTTCCCCGCATTGTGGGCAGCGGGTGTTTTCGCCCGCATCGCCGGGGGCGTTTCCGGTATAGACGTAACGCAGTCCGGCCGCAAGACCGATCTCGCGGGCACGCCGCAGCGTGGCCACCGGGGTGGGCGGCCGGTCGGTCAGGCGGTAGGTGGGATGAAAGCGGCTGACATGCCACGGGGTATCGGGGCCGAGGGCGTTGACGAGAAATCCGGCGAGATCCTCGAGTTCCCCGGGGTCATCGTTCAGGCCGGGAATGAGCAGCGTGGTCACTTCGAGAAAAACCCCCCGCTGCCGGAGACAGCCGAGGGTGTCGAGCACGCCTGCGAGGCGCGCCCCGCAGATCTGGCGGTAAAAGCGGTCATTGAACGCTTTGAGATCGACGTTCGCCGCATCGAGGACGGAAGCGATCCGGTCCACGGCCTCGCGGCTCATGTAGCCGTTGGTGACGAAGATGTTTCTCAAGCCCGAATCGCGGGCGATGCGGCAGGTCTCGAGGGCGAACTCGAAGAAAACGGTGGGCTCCGTGTAGGTGTAGGAAACGCTCCGGCAGCCGGAGGCGCGTGCGGAAGCGACCACCTCCTCGGGGGTTGTGGGCGAGCCGGCGATCGCGCCCCGGTGATCCGCGGGGAACTGGGCGATGTCCGCGTTCTGGCAGAAGCGGCAGCGGAAATTGCATCCTACGGTTGCGATCGAGTAGGAGAGCGTGCCGGGCAAGAAATGAAACAGCGGTTTTTTTTCCACCGGGTCGACATGCCGGGCGATCAGCCTCCCGTAGACGAGGCTTTCCAATACGCCTTCCCGGTTTTCTCGCACGCGGCACAGGCCGCGCTTTCCGGGGTCGATCACACAGCGGTGGTTGCAGAGATGACAGCGGACCTTCTTTTCATCCAGGCGATCGTAGAGAAGGGCTTCCATCCCTCCCCCCTTTTTTCCCCTATCCCGGCACCGTCCCCGGGGTTTGGGCTCCTTGGGGACAGCGCAGAGCGAGCGGCCGGGTGCGCAGCCGGGGCACGAGCACGGCGACCACGCCGACGAAGGCGCCGAACGGGCAACGGGCGAGAACCGGATTGCCGACCCGCGAAGCGAACCTTCCCGCGGGCAGCGGGATTTGGCACACCGTACGCCAGGCGATCGGCACCGGACCGACCAGATCGCGGAGCATGGCCTTCAGCTGCCAGAGGCTGAAAAAACGGGCATGGTTGTAAATCGAAGGCCCGAACAGGCCGCGGATGCGGCGCTCGACCCCCTTGATCGCGTAGCGGTTCAGAACCCCGATGAAAATCCGGTTCCGGGCGACGCGGCAGGCCTCGGCGAGCGCCCGGCGCGGCTCGTCCACAAACTCGAGGGTGGTGAAGAGGCAGGCGTGGTGGAAGGCGTTGTCCTCGAAGGGGAGATCCTCGGCGACCCCGCGGTGCAACTCGGCCCGATGCCCGAGGCGCCGCCGGGCGAACTCGAGCATCGCCTCCGAGGGCTCGATTCCCGTCGCCCGCAGGCCCCGGGCGACGAAGTCCTCCAGGCACATCCCCGTGCCGCAGCCGATGTCGAGGATCGTCTCTCCCGGGCGCGGCTGGAGGAGATCGCCGAGCAGCCGCATCTGCGCCCGGAAAACGGCGTCGTTCTCCGGCTTCCGCATCCAGTGCTCGAAGGCGACGGCATCCTGGAAGTCGAAGACGTATCCCATGGCCCTCTGCGTTTCAGGGGATAAAGCCGACAGGCTCCTCCGGAGGCGTCTCCCCGTTCGTCTCCGCCGCTGAAGGCTCGCTGGAGGACGGCGGGGGCGATCCCGCGGCGTCCTCGGCGGCGGGGGGGGTACCGCGTTTTTTGCGGCGCCTGCGGCGTCGCTTTTTCGGCCGCTCCGCCGTCTCGTCGGCCGGAGCGGACTCCACCGGCGGCGTCGAAGCCGGGGCGGAGACCGCGGCATCGGCGTCGAAAGGGGCTTCCGGCTCCCGCTCCACCGGCTGGGGTCCGAACCCGAAAAAGGCCCCCGGTACACGCTTTTCCTGGGGTTTGCGCGCCTCGGCCGCGGCCGCCGCGGAAGCCGTATCGCCGCGACTCTGCTGGCGGCCGCCGCGGCGGCCGGGACGTTCGG
>CAZQUP010000096.1:0-6558 GCA_964596545.1 uncultured Desulfatibacillum sp.
TCAGCGCTGCAAGCGGATCACCCAGCATCTGTTGCGCTTCGCACGGCGAACGGAGTCGAAGCTCGAAACGCTGGATGTGAACGCCTTCGTCCGCGAGGTGATCGAACTCATGGAGCGCGAGGCGAAAACGAGCGGGGTCCGCTTCCACGCCGAACTCGACGCCGCGCTTCCGCCGGTGGTCTCCGACCCCTCCCAACTGCAGCAGGTGCTGCTCAACCTCATCACCAACGCGATCGACGCCCACGAGGAGAAGCCCTACGGCGCGATCCGCATCACCACCCGTGCCGATTCCGCCGCGCGGCGCTTCACCTTGCAGATCGCCGACACCGGCTCCGGTATCCGCCCGGAGCACCTGCCGCGCATCTTCGATCCTTTCTTTACGACCAAGGCCGTCGGCAAGGGAACCGGACTGGGGCTGGCGATCACCTACGGGATCGTCCAGCGCTTGGGCGGAACCATCCGGGTGGCGAGCGAACCGGGGCAGGGAACGGAATTCACGATCGATCTGCCCTATGACCCCCCGGAGGATCTGCGTCAGTCCCTGGCGACCGACCCCCGGGAGGCCTGAGCGAAGGGGCAAGGAGGATTCCATGCCGCAAGCGCACGTTCTTCTGGTCGACGACGAGGCCGTCTTCACGCGCAACATCAGCAAGCTGCTCACCCACCGCGGCTACCGCGTCACGGCCGTGAACTCCGGCGATGCGGCCCTCCGGGCTCTCCAGGAGCAGGGCTTCGACGTCCTGGTGCTCGATCTCAAGATGCCCGGCTTGGACGGCATCTCCACCCTGCGGGAAATCCTCAAACTCGGTCTGTTCGTGGAGACGATCATTCTCACCGGCCACGGTTCGATCGACACCGCCCTCGAGGCCGTAAAACTCGGCGCGCACGACTACCTCACCAAACCCTGTGAGATCGACGAGCTGGTCGCCAAGATTGAGTCGGCGCGGGAGAAAGCCCGCGGCAAGCCGTCCTGAGCCCCCCTTTTTTCTGTTGAATCGGTCGCCTATCCGGCGGTATAAGGCATGCCTTGCCTTCATTTCGTCCCCGGGCGGCCCGCAGGGCCGCCGCAGACATGCCGCCAGGAGGCGCTTGTGGGCGACGCACGTGTTTTGTTCGTCGACGACGAACCCGATTTTCTCGAAACCCTCCTCAAGCGCATGCAGAAACGCAACCTTGCGGCCTTCGGGGCCAAAAGCGGCGAGGAAGCGCTCGCTTGGCTGGCGGCCCATCCCGCCGACGTCGTCGTCTTGGATGTGCGCATGGAAGGCATGGACGGGATTTCCGCCCTGCGCGCGATCAAGGCCGCGCACCCGCTGATCGAAGTGATTCTCCTCACCGGACATGCCAACCTCGAACTCGCCCGCGACTGCCTGCAGGCGGGGGCCTTCGATTACCTGATGAAACCGGTGAACTGGGATGAGCTGCTCTACAAGATCGAAGACGCTTTTCAGAAGAAGACGTTGCAGGAGAAAAAAATCCGCACGCTCGAGGAGGTGATCGGCACGCGAAGCTGACCGGAAACGGGAAATAACCGAAGAAGACCTCGTCCCCGCAAACCCCAAAACGTAAGGAGAAAGGACCGAGATGAATTTTCTGAGAGCCCTCGGACAGTTCATGCTCGCCGGCGCCCGCCACCACGCCCGTTGGGAGCTCGAGGTGTCCAACCGTATCCTGGGCGACCGCAGGAGGCTTTTCATCCTGCTTCTGCTCACCCTTCCCGCCTTGGTCTTCGGCATCGCCTTCGCCGACGCGGTGGGCGGCGAGCTGCCCAAGCTCCTCGGCGGAAAGGAATCCTACAGCCCGGCCTACTACACGACGACCATCTTTCTCGTCAGCATCCTGGTGGGGGTGGTGGCGGGTCTCATCTCGGGGTGCATCGGCGCCGGCGGCGGGTTCATCATCGCCCCCGCCCTCATGAGCGCAGGCGTCAAAGGCATCCTCGCGGTGGGGACGGACCTTTTCCACATCTTCGCCAAAGCGATCATGGGCAGCGTCATCCACCGCAAACTCGGCAACGTGTCGGTGGCGCTCGCGGTGGTCTTCCTGATCGGCGCGATCGGGGGGGCGACCGCGGGCGGGACGATCAACCGTCTTTTCTATGAGCTGAACCCCGTGATCTCCGACGCCTTCATCACCACGATCTACTCTCTCATCCTGGGCTTCCTCGGGTTTTACTCCCTCTTCGATTACCTCGGCGCCCGCAAGGTGGCCCGAAGGCAGACCGCACCGCGCGGCACCCCCGCGCACGAGGGGAGCGAGGTCCACGGCAAGAAAACCGAGGGCGCCGAAATGGGCAACCTGCCGCGAAAGCTTCAGACCCTCCGGATCCCGCCGATGGTGCGCTTCGATTACGACCTCGTTCCCGGCGGACGCGGGATCTCCTGGGTGTTTCTCGTGGCCAGCGGCTTTCTCGTCGGACTGGCCGGCGGGATCATGGGAGTCGGCGGCGGCTTTCTCACCTTCCCGATCTTCGTCTACGTGCTCGGGGTCTCCTCCATGACCACGGTCGGGACCGATATCTTCCAGATCATTTTCACCGCGGGCTACGCCTCCATCAGTCAGTACGCGATCTACGGGTTCATCTTCTACACGCTGGCCATGGGGATGCTGCTCGGCTCGCTCATCGGCATCCAGGTCGGCGCCATGGCGACCAAGGTCGTGGCCGGAATCACGATCCGCGGCTTCTTCGCCCTCTCGGTGCTCGCCGGTTTCATCAACCGGATCTTCGCGCTGCCCGCAAAGCTGAGCAGCATCGGTCTTCTTCCCCTTTCCAAAGAGGCGGGAGCGGTTCTCGACGCGATCGGGATCTGGGCCTTTTTCATCGTGATCGGTCTGTTTGCGGCCTGGGTGATCGGGACCTTCTTCAAGAACATCCCCGTCCTGCTGGGAAGGAGGTGAGGCCATGATCCGCAAGAAGAAGGAATTCGCCCTCGGGCTGGTCATGCTCGCCGGATTCTTCGTGGTGCTCGTGCTCATCTTCCTGCCTCTTTTCGAGGGCAAAAACGGACTCGAATACCTCGACAACCTTTTCAACTCGATCGCCAAAGGCTCGGCCTACTACGTTCCCAAGGTGCGCGAGGACATCCGGCAGATGGGGGAAAGCCGGGTGGAGCTCACCCTCACCCTGGATTCGGCCGCGCAGGCCGAAAAGGCCTCCCGCCTCTTCATGCGCGCCGGCTCCCTCGTCAATGCCCAGGGAGAAAAACTCAAACTGAACGGCGAACTGGGGGCCATGATCGCCGCGGCCCTCGAGGACGCCGACGCCCTGTACCGCAATGAAGGCGCGACGGTCTCCGGGCGAGCCGGGTTTCCGGAGCGGGAGGCGCTCTACGTCTGGTACCGCGCGTTCAAGGCGGTTGAAAAAGCCCTCCAGGGGGAAAAGAAGTTCAAGGAGGCGCGGGTCGTCGCCCAGCTCAACCAGAAGGCGATCGAGCCCGCGTACAACTTTTACGGGGTCGAGGCCCAGCGGATCCTCGATCGCGCGGGGATCGTGGTCTTCGCGCTTCTCTTCTACGTCGTCTACACCCTCTGGTACGGCTTTGCGATCCTCTTTCTCTTCGAGGGTTGGGGCATGCAGCTCGAACATTAGGGAGGCTGAGCCCCCGGGATGCCGATCGGCGGGATTCTGAAGCGACTGCTGCGCCGCAGGGCCTCCGCACCGGACGACGCGGAGGCCCTGCGCCTCGAATTCAAGGAACGCTACCACCACTTCAAGCTCCTGCTCGGCGCCAACCGCAAGGCGCTTGAGATCATGGGCGAAATCGAGGAGGCTCTCCACGGCCATCGCCCCTTCGGCATGACCTTCGTGCGCGCCGCCTGCACCTCGGTCTGCGTGAACGTTTTTTCCATGATCCGGGGCCTGGAACGGCTGGCACCGGGGAAATACACCGCGCTTTTCGCGCGTTACGACGCCATCCAGAAGGACATCGAGGAGATCCTCGCGCACCCCGCCCCCCGGCGCGACCCGCGCTTCACGATCCCGATCGAGGCCCTGGGGCGGGAGCTCACCGATGCGGCCGGGCCCAAAATGGCCAACCTCGGGGAGATCCGCAATCGTCTGGGCCTGCGTGTCCCTCCGGGCTTCGCCATCACCACCGCGGCCGCCGAACGCTTCTTCGCCCACCAAGAGCTGCAGACCGAAATCGACCGCCGCCTGCAGGCGGCCGAAACCCCGCGCTTCGACACCCTCTATGCCCTGAGCGCCGAAATCCAACAACGGATCATCCGCGCCCCGATCCCGCCGGAGGTGGAAACAGCGATTCTGGAGGCTTACGCGGCGCTCGAAGCCCAGTGCGGACCCGGCGTCAAGGTCGCCCTGCGCAGCAGCGCGCTCGGCGAAGACGCGGACGGAAGCTCTTTCGCCGGCCAATACCGCTCAGAGCTGAACGTGGGGCGCGAAACCCTGCTCACCGCCTACCGCGAGGTGCTCGCGAGCAAATACGGGCTGCCGGCGATCACCTACCGCCTGCAACGCGGATTCCGCGACGAGGACATCGCCATGGGGGTGGGTTGTCTCGCCATGGTGTCCGCGGTTGCTGGCGGGGTCGTCTATTCCTGCAGCCCGGTCGATCCGCGCGACCGGCGCATCTTCATCCATGCCGCCTGGGGATTGCCGAAGGCCGTGGTGGACGGCAGCGTGGCGAGCGACCTTTTCGTTCTTTCCCGGGACAACCCCCCGGAGCTGCTCGCCGCGGAGGTGCGCGAAAAAGATCACCGGTACCTCTGCTATCCCGAGGAGGGCATCTGCCGGATGGAGCTCGCAGGGCCGGAGCGTCTCCAACCTTCCCTTTCGCGCGAGCAGGCCATCGAACTCGGCCGGATCGCCCTCACCGTGGAGAACCATTACGGCTGCGCCCAGGACATCGAGTGGGCCCTTGACGAGGGGGGCGACATCGTGATCCTCCAGTGCCGCCCGCTTTCCGCCCGCGAAGCCGTCGGCGCGGCCGAGCCCCCCCCGGTGCACCCAGAGGAAAGCGTCTTGTGCCGCGGAGGGGTGACCGCCAGTCCCGGAGCGGCCGCAGGCCCGGTTTTCGTCGCCGAGCGCACCGCCGATCTGCTCTCCTTTCCGCCGGGAGCGGTGCTCGTGGTCGAGCAGGCGTTGCCGCGCTGGGCTTCGCTTCTGGGGCGGGCGGCCGCGGTGGTGGCCGCGGAAGGCGGTTTCGCCGGGCACCTCGCGAGCGTCGCGCGCGAGTTCGGAGTGCCCGCCCTCTTCGGCCTCTCCGGAGCGGTCGAACACCTGCGGGAAGCCGGGGAGGTGACGGTCGACGCCACGGGACGCGCGGTCTACGCGGGCCGGAGGCAAGCGCTGCTCGAAGCCCCCCTCCCCCGCCGGCCGCTCATGCAGGGAAGCCCCGTTTTGCGCATCCTCGAAAAGGCCGGACGCCACATCGTCCCGCTCCATCTCCTCGACCCCGATGCCCTCGAGTTCACCCCCGAGCACTGTCGCACGCTGCACGACATCACACGCTTCATCCACGAGAAGTCGGTGCTCGAAATGTTCCGCTTCGGACAGGACCACCATTTTCCGGAACGCTCGAGCAAACAGCTCTTCTATCGCGTGCCCATGCAATGGTGGATCCTCAACCTGGACGATGGGTTTACCGAGGAGGTGACCGGCCCCTACGTCCGGCTCGAGCAGATCGCCTGCGCCCCGATGCTCGCCTTCTGGAAGGGCTTCACCGCCGTCCCCTGGGAGGGCCCCCCCGCCGTCGACGGTCGGGGCATGCTCTCGGTGCTGTTTCAGGCGACGACCAACCGCTCGCTCAACCTTGGAGTCCGCTCCCAGTTCGCCGAGCGGAATTACTTCATGATCTCGCGTTCCTTCTGCAGCCTCAACCAGCGCCTGGGGTTTCATTTCGCGACCCTGGAAGCCCTGGTGAGCGAGCGCACCGCGGAGAATTATCTGAGCTTCCAGTTCAAGGGGGGAGCGGCCGATTTCGAGCGGCGTCTGGCGCGGGTGCACCTCGTCGCCGAAATCCTCGAGGAGCTGGGCTTCCACGTCGAGATCCGCGAGGACCACCTCGTCGCCCGCTTCGAGGGACGGCCCGAAGAACAGCTCCTCAACCGGATCGAAGTGCTGGGCTACCTCGCCCTGCACACCCGCCAGATGGACATGGTCATGGCGAATCCGTCGCGGGTCGAGTCCTACCGGCGAAAGTATCGTCAGGACATCCAGCGCCTGATCGCCGGACCGACAGCCTGATTCCACCGCGCTTGCCGGGGGCGGGCTTTTCTGTCATAAACGGAAACGACACCCCTTTTCCCGCGCGGCGGAACCGCCCCCGATGGACAGGAACCTCTACAGCCGCCTGCAGACCCGGATCATCCTGCTCACGCTTTTCGTCTCCTTCACCCCGCTGCTCCTCCTCGGCGTGATCCTCTACCGGCAGTTCGCCGCGATGTACACCGAGAAGATCCGGGAGCAGATTCATTTCCGGGCGGAGTCCCGGGCCGACGCCGTCGACCTTTTTCTCTCCGAGAGGACCGCGATCCTCGGCACCATCGCCGACACCCACGGTTTCGCCGACATGGCCCGCGAGGAGACGCTGGCGCGGGCCT
>CAZQUP010000096.1:6629-10319 GCA_964596545.1 uncultured Desulfatibacillum sp.
ACGGCAACCAGATCGCCTATGTCGGACCTTATGATTTGAAAGGGAAAAACTATTTCGAACAGCCGTGGTTCGGCCAGGTCATGAGCCGCGGGGTCCACATCAGCGACGTCTACCTCGGGTTCCGACGCTTGCCCCATTTCATCATCGCCGTCCGCCGCCAGGAAAAGCAGCGCAACTGGGTGCTGCGGGCGACGATCGACCCGGAAATCTTCAACCGCATCGTCCAGGTGGGCCAGGTCGGCAAGACGGGGGATGCTTTTCTGGTCAACCGCGAGGGGATCCTTCAGACCCAGCCGCGGCTCTCGGGCAACATCCTCGAGCCCGCGCCGGTGAAACCCGCCTATTTCGGCAAGCAAACCATGACCGTCGAGGGCGCGCTGCTCGGTCGGCCGGGGGTTCTTTTCGCCGGCACCTGGCTCAAATCGGCGGACTGGCTGCTCGTGGTCAGCGGCGACGTCGAGGAGGACATGGCCCAGCTCTTCGCCGCGCGCACGCTTCAGGTGGCCATCATCGTTTCGGGCATGCTGGCGATCGTGCTCACCACGGTGCTCACCACCCGGACGCTTGTGCGGCAGATGATCCAGGCGGAGACCCGACTGCGCGAGATGGACGCTCAGCTCATCCAGGCCGACAAGCTCGCCGCGCTCGGCAAGATGGCCGCCGGGGTCGCCCACGAGATCAACAACCCGCTCGCCGTGATCCTCCAGAAAACGGGCTGGATGCGGGACCTGCTCGCCGAGGAAGACCTCCGCCGCAGCCCCAATTTCACGGAATTCCGCGACGCCGTTTTGAAAATCGAGGAACACGTCGAACGGGCCCGCAAGGTGGTTCACGACATGCTGGGCTACGCCCGCCGCATGGAGCCGCGCACCGAGGCGATCGACGTCAACCGCATCATCCACCAGACCGTGGACATCCTGGAAAATTACGCCCGCAACAACAACATCGACATCCAGACCGATCTCGAGCCGGAACTCCCCCTGACCACGGGCGACGGCGCCCAGCTCCAGCAGGTGATCCTCAATCTGGTCAACAACGCCATCGACGCGATCGGCCAGAACGGCGAAATCACGATCCGCAGCGAACGCGCCGACTCCGAGATCCGGATTTCGGTTGCCGACGACGGCCCGGGAATTCCCGAGCACATGCAGCGCAAGGTCTTCGACCCCTTTTTTACCACGAAGAGCGCCGGCAAGGGCACGGGTCTGGGTCTCTGGATCAGCTACAACATCATCGAGAAAATGGGCGGCAAGATGGCCCTGCAAAGCAAACCGGGCGCGGGGGCGACCTTCACCATCGTGCTGCCGGTCATTCCCCCGGTGTCGCCGTAAGGCAAACGGCCGTACCCGGCGGGCGGCGTCGCCTTCGAGAAGCCGGCCGCCAAGGAGGAACCATGGATCAGCCGAACATCCTGATCGTCGACGACGAGGGAGACTTCCTCGACACGCTGATGAAGCGGTTAAAGAAACGAAACATTCCGGCGCAGGGGTGTGCCAGCGG
Organism: uncultured Desulfatibacillum sp.; assembly: GCA_964596545.1. Taxonomy (GTDB): domain Bacteria; phylum Desulfobacterota; class Desulfobacteria; order Desulfobacterales; family SpSt-501; genus SpSt-501. The sequence continues at coordinate 8,130 of CAZQUP010000096.1, forward strand.
GGAAGCGGCCCTCCAGCTCGTCCGGCAGAGCCCTTTCGACGTCGTGGTGCTGGACATCAAGATGCCGGGCGGGATGGACGGGATCCAGACCCTCAAGGAAATCAAGAAGATCCGCCCCGAGACGGAGGTGATCCTCCTGACCGGGCATGCTTCTCTGGAAACCGGAATGGAGGGCATGCAGTCCGGCGCCTACGACTACCTTCTCAAGCCCATCCTGCTCGAAAACCTCCTCGAAAAGATGGCCCAGGCGCTCGAGCGCCGGGGCGGTGCGGCCCAGCGCGCGCAAAGCGAGCGGATCCGGAGCCTTCTGCCGAAGGAATAGTCCCCCGCGGGGGGTTCAATCCTCCCAAGGGGTCAGACTCTCCCAGCCCTCGGGCGTGACGAGCACGGTCTGTTCGAACTGCGCGGAGAGCGAGCCGTCGCGCGTGACCGCCGTCCATTCGTCGGGAAGGATTTTGAGCTCGCGGCGGCCGAGGTTGATCATGGGCTCGATGGTGAAGACCATGCCCGGGATGAGGACGAGGCCGCCGCCCGGGCGGCCGAAATGCGGCACCTGGGGCGGCTCGTGAAAGTCGAAGCCCACGCCGTGCCCGACGAACTCGCGCACGACCGAGCAGCCCTGCGCCTCGGCGTAGGACTGGATCGCCCAGCCGACGTCCCCCAGCGTGTTTCCCGGTTTCACGGCCGCCATCCCCCGCCGCAGGCACTCGCGGGCGACGGCGACGATCTTGGAGGCCTCCGGCCCCGGCGTGCCGATGAAAAAGGTGCGGTTGGCGTCGGCATAGTAGCCCTCGAGCACGGTGGTCACATCCACGTTGACGATGTCGCCTTCGCGCAGGATCCGGCTCCCGGGGATTCCATGGCAGATTTCTTCGTTCACCGAAACGCACACGCTCTTGGGAAACCCACGGTAATGCAGGGGGGCGGGACGCCCGCCGCGCTGCAGGGTGTACTCGTGAACCCAGCGGTCGATCTCCTCGGTGGCGATCCCCGGCCGCAGCCGGCGCGCGACCAGCGCGAGGGTGTCCACGACGAGGCGGCCGGCACGGCGGATCGCCGCGATGTCGGCCGGAGCCTTCAGCCGGATTCCGTGCTCGCGGGCATAGCGCTCGGCGATGGCGGCGGGGGATCCGGCCGGCGGTTTGCGGGCGCAGCATTTCTTGAACTTCAGACCGCTGCCGCAGGGGCAGGGGTCGTTGCGCCCGATCTTGGACGACTTCAAATTCATGCGATAGGTGAAAACGACCTCCTCCCTGCGGGTCCCGCCGCTCTCCCGACCCGGTGCCTGTAGTATATCGCCGCCGCGGAATCAATCCCGCCTCCGAGCCGCACCGAGCCGGGGATCCAGGCGGGGACTCTGGAGTCCCCGGACTCAGGCCTCGTGCAGGATCACGGCGAAGGCGCTGAAGGCGACCCGCACCGCCAGACCGCGCCGCAGGCCGAGGCGCTCCGCGCTCTCGCGGGTGATCACCGCGCAAAGCTCGACCCCGCCTTCGCTCAGCGTGACGACCTCCGCGGTGAGGGCTCCCCGCCGCAGCCGCACGATCCTTCCGCAGAACACGTTATCGGCGCTCGATCCCGGTGCACCCTCCCCCGCCTCAAGCGACAGCCACGGGGCTTTCACCTCGGCCGCAACCCAGCCCCCCACCTGCAACCTCAACCGTTCCAGGCTCTCGCGGGTGATCACGGCCCGCAAGAGTTCCCCGGAGGGAAGCGCGATCCCCACCTCGGCCTGGACATCGCCCCGGCGGAGGGCGGCGACCTTGCCGAAAAAGGCGTTGCGGGCCGAGGTCGTGCGCCGGCGGGCGCGTTCGAGGTAGAAGGTCTCCGCCCGCTGCAGGTCCGCCTCCGAAAAGCGGACGTAGGCGGCGGCCCGGCCCGGGCTGGCCTGGCCCAGGATGCGCTGGACGAGCGGCAGGGGCACGTTCTCGCGCAAGAGCTCGAGCGCCCGCGAACGCCGAACGGCCTCCGGCGCGGCCAGCGCCCGCGGCAGACCGATCTCCCGGGCGCGCTCGTAGAATTTGCGGCGCACATGGGCGGGGTCGAAGGCGAGCCCCCCGCCGGCGGCGGGCCCGGCTTTTGCGGCAAGCGCTTCGGCTTCGACGGCAAGGCTCCGCGGAATCCGCACCTCGCGGGCCAGCCCCCGCTTGTTTTCCCCCTTGCGGGCGCGGACCAGACCGCGACCGGCAT
>CAZQUP010000097.1:0-10306 GCA_964596545.1 uncultured Desulfatibacillum sp.
AAACTATGTCCTCAACCTGATCGACACCCCGGGCCACGTCGACTTCACCTACGAGGTCTCGCGCGCGCTCGCCTCCTGCGACGGCGCGCTGCTGCTGATCGACGCGAGCCAGGGGGTGGAGGCGCAGACCCTCGCGAACCTCTACCTCGCGATGGAGCACGATCTCGAGATCATCCCGGTCATCAACAAGATCGACCTGCCCTCCGCCGACATCGAGCGGGTGCGGGCGCAGATCTCCGCCGACCTCGGGCTGGACGCCGCCGGGGCGATGCTCGTCTCGGCCAAGGAGGGGACCGGCATCCCGGAGCTCTTCGAGGCCGTGGTGGCCAGGCTCCCCGCCCCCTCCGGCGACCCCGAGGCGCCCTTGCGGGCGCTCATCTTCGATTCGCACTACGACCCCTATCGCGGCACGGTCGTCTATTTCCGCGTCTTCGACGGACGCATCCGGCCCGGGGAGACGATCACCTTCATGTCGACCGGGGCCGCCTACAAGGTCGAGGAGGTCGGGATCTTCCAACTGCGGCAGAACCCGGTGCCGGAGCTCTCCGCCGGACAGGTGGGCTACCTCACCGCCGGAATCAAGACCATCAGCGACACGCGCTGCGGCGACACGATCACCCACCGCGACCGGCCCTGCGCGGCGCCGCTTCCGGGCTTCAAGGAGGCCAAGCCGGTCGTCTTCTCCTCGATCTACCCGGTGGCGGCCGACGACTACGAAGAGCTCGCCACCGCGCTCGAGAAGCTCAAGCTGAACGACGCCGCGATCGTCTACGAGAAGGACTCCTCGGCCGCGCTCGGGTTCGGGTTCCGCTGCGGCTTTCTCGGGCTGCTCCACCTCGAAGTCGTCCAGGAGCGGCTCGAGCGCGAGTATGGGCTCTCCCTGATCCTCACGGCCCCCTCGGTGCGCTACCGCATGATCATGCGCGACGGCGGCGAGACGGTGATCGACAACCCGGCCCTCTACCCGGACCCGACGCTGATCGACCACACGCTCGAGCCCTTCATCCGCGCGACCATCATCGTCCCCGACCGCTACATGGGGGCGGTGATGAAGCTCTGCCTCGAGCGCCGGGGAACGAACGTGAACTACCAGTACTTGACGAGCGACCGGCTGGAGATGATCTTCGAGCTGCCGCTCGCCGAGGTGATCTACGATTTCTACGACCGTTTGAAATCGATCACCCAGGGCTACGGCTCCTTCGACTACGAGCTCATCGACGACCGCGAAACCGATCTCGTCAAGCTCGACATCCTGATCAACGGCGAACGCGTGGACGCGCTCTCTCAGCTCGTGCACCGCGACCGGGCCGTCGCCCGCGCCCGTGCGGCCTGCGAACGGATCAAGGAGGAAATGCCCCGGCAGCTGTTCAAGATCCCCATCCAGGGAGCGATCGGCGGCACGATCATCGCGCGCGAGACCGTTTCGGCCCTGCGCAAGGACGTGCTCGCCAAGTGCTACGGCGGGGATGTGACCCGCAAGCGAAAACTCCTCGAAAAGCAGAAAAAAGGCAAAAAACGCATGAAGATGGTCGGCAAGGTGATGATCCCGCAGTCCGCCTTCCTCGCCGTACTGCGAAGCGGCGAGGAGTAGGATCTTTCCGCCGGCCTCCCCTCCAGGAACGACCGCCATGGGCAAGACCATCGCCGAAAAGATCTTCGCCTCGCACCTCGTCGACCGCCCCGCCGAAGACATCTGGGTGCTCTCCCTCGATGCCGTCTTCTGCCACGAGATCACCACCCCGCCGGCGATCCTCGAGCTCGTCCGCCGCGGCAAGGACCGGGTCTTCGACCCGTCGCGCATCAAGGCCGTGATCGATCACGTCACCCCGGCGAAAGACGGCAAGACCGCGCTCCAGGGGAAAATCCTGCGCGACTGGGCGCGCCGCCAGGCAATCCGGGATTTCTTCGATGTGGGCCGAAACGGCGTCTGCCACGTGCTCTTTCCCGAGAAGGGATTCGTCCGCCCCGGCTACACCGTGGTCATGGGCGATTCCCACACCTGCACGAACGGCGCTTTCGGAGCCTTCACGCCGGGGGTGGGGACGACCGATCTGGCGGTCGCGATTCTCAAGGGGGTCTGTGCCTTCCGCACCCCGCGCACGATGAAGGTCACCCTGAAGGGGGCTCTCCCCCCGGGCGTCTTCGCCAAGGACGTCATCCTCGCCGTCATCGGCCGCATCGGGGTCGACGGGGCGACCGATCGCATCGTCGAGTTCGACGGTCCGACGGTGGCGGCCCTGGACATGGAAGCCCGGATGACGCTTTGCAACATGACCGTCGAAGCGGGAGCCACCTGCGGCATCTGCCGGCCGGACGAGAAGACGGTCGACTATCTCTGGGAATTCATCCGCGGCGAATTCGCCGACCGGCAGGCGGCCCTAACCGCTTTCCGGCGCTGGTGGCCCGACCCGGACGCCGCCTACGAGGAAGAAGTCGCGATCGACGTCTCCGGCCTCGAGCCGCTTTCCACCTACGGCTTCAAGCCCGACCAGGTGAAGCCCGTGCGCGAGCTCGTCGGAACACCGATCGACCAGGTTTTCATCGGCTCCTGCACGAACGGCCGCCTGAGCGATCTGCGGGTCGCCGCCGCCGTCGTGCGCGGCCGGACGATCCATCCCCGCGTGCGCGGAATCGTCTGCCCGGCCACCCCGAAGATTTACGCCGCCGCTCTGCGCGAGGGGCTGATCGAGGATTTTCTCCAGGCCGGGTTCTGCGTCACCAACCCGACCTGTGGCCCCTGTCTCGGCATGAGCACCGGGGTGCTCGCCGAGGGCGAGGTGTGCGCCTCGACCTCCAATCGCAACTTCAACGGCCGCATGGGCCGGGGCGGCATGGTGCATTTGATGAGCCCGGCGACGGCCGCGGCCTCGGCGCTCGCGGGTGCGATCGCCAACTCCCCCCTCTTTTCCGAAAGGCGGAGCGTTCGATGAAGACCTTCGGAGGAGCGGCGCGGTTTCTCGACCGCGCCGACATCAACACCGACGAGATCATCCCCGCGCGCTACCTGACCGAGGTCGAGCGCGCGGCCCTGAAACCTTTTCTGCTCGAGGATCTGCGGCTGGAGGGGTTTGACCCGAAGCGCGATCTTGCGGGCTGCGGAGCGCTCATCGCCCGCGCGAACTTCGGCTGCGGCTCCTCGCGCGAGCACGCCGCCTGGGCGCTCGAAGCCAACGGCATCCAACTCGTCGTCGCCCCCAGCTTCGCACGCATCTTCCGCCAGAACATGTTCAACTGCGGCCTCCTCGCTTTGGAGCTCCCCGCGCCTCGCATCGACGCGCTCTTCCGCAAGTACGCCGGCCGGCCCGGGGTCCGCGCCGTCGCCGGCCTCGAATCGGGCCTTCTCGAAGTCGGCTGTGGAACCGAGGTCGAACGCATCCCCTTCGCCTTGGGCGGGTTCGAGCAGGCGCTTCTGGAGTCCGGGGGCTGGCTTGAATACGCGGACCGGCGCTACGAAGCCGGCCGCCGGAAAGGGGACTGAACGTGGCCGGATGGAACATCGCCGTCCTCGCCGGCGACGGCATCGGACCCGAGGTGATGGCCGAGGCGCTCAAGGTGCTGGCGGCGGTCCGCCGGCGCTTCGGGGTGGCGCTTTCCTTCGCGGAGGCGCCTGTCGGCGGCGCGGCGATCGACGCTTGCGGCGAGGCCCTGCCCGCGACGACCCTCGCCGTGTGCGAAAAGGCCGACGCCATCCTCTTCGGCGCGGTCGGTGGACCGAAATGGGAAGGGCTGCCCCCGGAGCGACAGCCGGAGCGGGCTTCGCTGCTGCCGTTGCGGCGTCACTTCAACCTCTTCTGCAACCTGCGGCCGGCACGGGTTTTCCCGAGCCTCGCCGCGGCAAGCCCGCTGCGCGCCGACATCGTGGGCGGGGGCTTTGACATCCTTTGCGTGCGCGAGCTGACGGGAGACATCTATTTCGGCACCCCGCGCGGCCGGGAGGGAAGCGGCCCGGCGGAGCGCGCCTATGACACCATGGCCTACCGGCGCTTCGAGATCGAGCGCATCGCCGAGACCGCCTTCCGCCTCGCCCGCGGCCGCCGGGGCCGCCTCGCCTCGGTCGATAAGGCAAACGTCCTCGAAACGAGCCGTCTGTGGCGGGAGGTGGTCACGGAGGTGGCCGCCCGTCACCCCGACATCGTCCTGGAGCACCTCTACGTGGACAACGCCGCGATGCAGCTCATCCGCAGGCCCGACCGCTTCGACGTGTTGCTCTGCGGCAACCTCTTCGGGGATATCCTCTCCGACGAATGCGCCATGCTGACCGGCTCGCTCGGCCTGCTTCCCTCGGCGAGCACGAACGAGCACGGCTTCGGGCTCTTCGAGCCGGCGGGCGGCTCGGCCCCCGACATCGCCGGCCGGGGAATCGCCAACCCCATCGCGCAGATCCTCTCTGCGGCGCTCATGCTGCGCATCGCCTTGAAACTGGAGGAGGCCGCCCGCGCGGTCGAAGAGGCGGTGGAGAAGACGTTGGCGGCGGGGTGGCGCACGGCCGACGTCGCCGCCCCGGGAGAGCCCGTCGTCGGCACGGCCGCGATGGGCGATGCGATCGCCGAGCGCATCCTGGCCGGTTGAGGCTCCGGCGGACTCGATCCCGCCGGGAATCGCTCAGGGCCTTTCGCCTTCCCCGCCGGAATCCTCGACGCCCGCCTCCCGCAGGCCCGCCTTTCTTCCTTCCTCCCAGCAATGACGGCCGTACCATTCGATCTGACGGCAGATCCCGCGGATGATCTGGACTTCCTTCGCCCGCAGCCGCAGGCGCGTTCCGAACTGCCGCAGATTGTTCATGAAGTAGTCGGGATTGGAGGGGTTGAGAAAGCAGATGCGCAGAAGCACCTCCTTCAACTGGGCGTACATCGCATCCAGCTCGAAGCGGTTCGCCAGCCGCGGGACGAACTCCTGCACTTCGCGGGGCTCGGCCTGGAAGAGCTCCCAGCAGAAAATGAGCACCGCCTGGGCGAGGTTGAAGGAAGAAAAGCCGGCCGAGGGGATCGTGGCCAGAATGTGGCAGAAACGCAGGTCCTCGTTGGTCAGTCCCCGGTCCTCGGGGCCGAAGAGGATCGCGACCCGGTTTTCGTGCGCGATCGGAAGCAGCATCTGCGCCACCGCCTCCGGCGTGTGCACGACGGAGCGCTCTCCGCCGCGCCGGGCGGTCGTGCCGACGACGAAATGAAAATCGGCCAGCGCCTCCTCGAGACGGCCGAAGACCTCCATCTGCTCCACGATATCGAGCGCCGGCCCGGTCGCCGTCTTGCAGACCCGCGTGAGGTCGCAGCGCGGCGGGTCGACGAGGATCAGCCGCTCCAGCCCGAGGTTGGACATGGCGCGCGCCGCCGCGCCGATGTTCTCCGGAATGTTCGGCTGGACGAGGACGATCGCCACATGCGCCGGGTCGAACCCTCGAATCATCCGCTCACGATCTCGAGGCGGTTGAAGAGATAGGAGATTTCGAAGGCGGCCGTCTCCGGCGCATCCGAGCCGTGAACGGCGTTCTTCTCGATGTCGGTGGCGAACCGCCGACGGAGGCTACCCTCGGCGGCCTTGGCCGGGTCGGTCGCCCCCATCAGTTCACGCCAGCGGGCGATCGCGCGGTCGCCCTCCAGAACGAGGGCGACCGCAGGCCCTGAGCTCATGAAAGCGGTCAGGCTGTCGAAAAAGGGGCGGCCACGGTGAACGGCGTAGAAGCCTTCGGCCTGAGAGCGGCTGAGCCGGATCATCTTCAGGGCGGCGATCTGCAGTCCGCTTTCCTCGATCGCGGCGAGGATCCGTCCCGTCAGGCGGCGGGCGACCGCATCGGGCTTGATGATCGCAAGGGTCTGTTCCATCGGGTTTTCCTTTCCGTTTCGGAGGGTTTTTTTCGCCGGAGCCTGTAGCAGAGCCGGCGCACCGAGTCAACCGCGGGAGAATCGCGGCCGGTTGACACCCGACACCCCCTCTTCCTATAATTTCGGCGTTGCATCCGAATCGGACATCTTCCGCGGAGGTCCCATGCCGATCTACGAGTTCTACTGCGAGGACTGCAACACGATCTTTCAGTTCTACTCGCGGGTCGTCAACACGTCCAAGCGTCCTCAATGCCCCCGGTGCGCCAAGCGGGTGCTCTCCCGCTGCATGTCGACCTTCGCCGTAACCGGCCGGGCGCGCGGCGAGGAAGAGGACGCCGATCTGCCGATCGATGAAACCCGCATGGAAGCGGCCATGAACGCCCTGGCTTCCGAGGCCGAAAACCTGAACGAGGATGACCCGCGGCAGGCCGTGCAGCTGATGCGCAAACTCACGGATGCGACCGGACTGGAGCTCAACCCGCGGATGCAGGAGGCGCTGGCGCGGATGGAACGCGGCGAGGATCCCGAGGCCATCGAGGCCGAAATGGGCGATGTGCTCGAGGACGAAGAACCCTTCGTCCTGCCTGGCAAAAAAGGCAAAAAAGCGCGCCGTACACGGCCCGCACCCTTGCGGGACGAAACCCTCTACGAGCTGTAAACCGTCGCCCTCCAAAGGCTCACGCGGAGCAACCCGATGGACCCCGAAGTCTGGAAGCGGATCGAGGCGCGGCGGGGAGACATCACCACCCTGGCCGTGGATGCCATCGTGAACGCCGCGAATACGACTTTGCTCGGCGGGGGCGGCGTGGACGGGGCGATCCATCGCGCCGCAGGCCCCGAGTTGCTTGAGGCTTGCCGCAAGATCGGCGGCTGCCCCACCGGCGAGGCGCGGATCACGCCGGGATTCCGCCTCCCGGCGCGATGGGTCATTCACACCGTGGGCCCGGTCTACCGGGGCAGCCCCCGCGACCGCGAACTGCTCGCCTCCTGCTACCGCAGGAGCCTCGAGCTGGCGTTCAAGCACGGCGTCCGCACGATCGCCTTCCCCGCCATCAGCTGCGGCGCCTACGGCTACCCGATCGCCGAGGCCTCCCGGGTGGCCGTGGAGACGACGGCTGAATTTCTCGCATCCCATCCGCAGATCGAGAAAGTCCTTTTCGTTCTTTTCTCCGAGGCCGACCTCCACGTCTATCGTCGTCTGCTCGAGGAAAAAAGCCGTCACCCCTGAGCCTACGCCGGCCTGCTTTTCATTTGACATCCCCCCGATCCGCTCCTATCCTACGCCGTCATGCCCGGTGGGGTGGTGCTGACCGCGGAGCATGAAATCACAGGAGGAGGCCCAATTTTTATGGTCGAAGTCACTCCGCTCGCTCACGAGCAGATCGCCGAGTACTTCAAGCATCGGGAACCTTCCCCGATCCGCATCTTCCTCAACGAAGGCGGCTGAGGGGGCCCTTCCCTCGCCATGGCTCTGGATGAGCCGCGCGAAACCGACGAGGTGTTCCACATCAACGGATTTCAATTCGTGGTCGACAAAGGATTCTACAAGAAAGCGAAGCCGATCACCGTCGACTTCGTGGGCTACGGCTTCCGCATCACCTCCAGCCTCAACCTCGGGGAGAGCGGAGGCTGCGGCGGCTGCCAAGGATCCTGCAGCACCGGCGCCTGACCGCCGACGCAACAAGACGGGCGGCGCTATCCTCCGTCGCCCGTTTTGATTTCCGGATCTCACCCGTGGTAACCTCCTGAGGAAAGTCATGCGGAGAGGCCCAACGGGGTGTCCCTCTCTGTTGCCTTCTGGAAACGGGACGCACAATGTTCTGGTCAGGCGGGGTCCTCTTGGCCGTAATCGTCCTCGGGGCCGGGCTTTACATCCTGCGGCGGCGCTCCGCCGCGGCCGCGAAACCCGAGACCTACGAGTGCCCGGTCTGTGACGACCGCGATTGTGAGTGCCGCAAGCCGGATTCCTGATCGGGAGGTGCAGGCATGAAAGATTTCATGGAACTTGTCCGGGAACGCCGGAGCGTGCGCAAATACGAGCCGCGTCCGGTCCCTCCGGAAGCCCTCGACGCCGTGCTCGAAGCCGTGCGCTGGGCGCCCTCCTGGGCGAACACCCAATGCTGGGAAATCGTCGTCGTCCGCGACGCCGAGCGCAAGCGACTGCTCCAGGAGACCTTGCCGGAAAAAGGCAATCCCGCACGAGCGGCCATGGTCGAAGCACCGGTCGTGCTCGCCCTCTGCGGCCGGCTCCGCCGTTCGGGTTTTTACAAAGACCAGGCGGTCACCAAGTTCGGCGACTGGATGCTCTTCGACCTGGGGATCGCCTGCCAGAACCTCTGTCTGGCGGCCCATGCCGCCGGCTTGGGAACCGTGGTCGTCGGGCTCTTCGACCACGACCGGGCGCGGGGGATTCTGAAGGTTCCCGACGACTGCGAACTGGTGGCCTTGATTCCGCTCGGGTACCCGGCGAATATCGGCTCCGCGCCCAAACGGCGCGAGATCGCCGAGTTCGTTCACCCCGAGACCTTCTGAGGAACCCCGAGCCCGGATCGGGTGTTCAAATGGCGTCCCCCGCCGCGGAGGCGGTGCTGTCCTATCATCAGCGCACCAAGCATCGGCTGGACCGCTACGCGCGCTCGCCGGGGCACCTCGATTGGGACAACCAGCCCGACCCTTTCCGACGCTACGACGGCAGTGAACGCCTGGCGCTGCCTCTGTTGAAGGAGGACCCGCCGGCAGGTTTCCGCACCTTGTACGACGGGGCCGAGGAGGCGCAGCGGCTCGATCGCGACGCAGTCGGTGCCTTTCTCGAGCTTTCCTTGGCGCTTTCCGCCTGGAAGGCGGCGGGCGGCTCGCGCTGGTCGCTTCGGATCAACCCCTCGAGCGGGAACCTCCATCCCACGGAAGCCTATCTTCTCCTGCCGTCTCTGGAAGGGCTCAAACCCGGGCTCTACCATTACCAGCCTTTCCTGCACGCTCTCGAGCGGCGCACGGAATTCAGGGACCCCCTGCTCCACCGCCTTTTCCCGGCGGGCGAGCCCTCGGGCTTCCTCCTCGGCCTGACGAGCATCTTCTGGCGCGAGGCCTGGAAGTACGGCGAGCGGGCCTTCCGCTACTGCCAGCTCGACGCGGGTCACGCGCTCGCCGCCCTGCGCTTTTCGGCCGCGCTCCTCGGCTGGAGGGTTACGCCCCTCTCCACTCTCTCCGACGATCAAACGGCGGCGATTTTGGGCGTCGACCGTACCCACTTCGCCGCCGGCGAAGAGGAACACCCCGATCTGCTGCTTTGGGTCGGGTCGGCTCCTTACCCCGCCGCCGGGCCGTCCGCCGAGGCGATCGCTCTTTTGGGGGGGCTCGCCCTGGACGGGGTTCCCAACCGCCTGAGCGCCGATCACCGGCAGTGGCCGATCCTCGCGCAGGTCGCCGCGGCCTGCCGCAAGCCGGAAACCCCGGCCGCCCAGGCGGATTGCGGGGTTCCACGGCCGTGGCTTGCGGGACCGGAATCCCCCCTTCCCGCGGCCCGGATCGTACGCCGGCGGCGAAGCGGGCTCTCCTTCGACCCCCGCCGGGGCATCGAGCGCGATCGCTTTCTCGTCCTGCTCGACCGCACCCTTGCCCGGCCCGGCAAGGCGCCCTTCGACGTGTTGACCGACCCGCCCGAGGTGGATCTGGTGCTCTTCGTTCACCGCGTGGCGGGGCTGCCTGCCGGCCTCTATCTCCTTTTGCGTGCCGCAGGCCACGAGACTCTGCTCCGTGAACGTCTGGCGGCCCGTTTCCGCTGGGAGCCCGTGGTTCCCGGCTTTCCCCTCTTTCTTCTCGAGGAAGGCGATTTCCGCGGAACCGCCCGCCTCCTCAGCTGCCACCAGGAAATCGCGGGCGACTCCGCCTTCAGCCTGGGGATGATCGCGCGCTTCGAAGAACTCCTCCGCCGGGAGCCTTACCGCTACCGGGCACTTTTCCGCGAGTGCGGCATGATCGGACAGGTGCTCTATCTCGAGGCCGAGGCCCAAGGGTTTCGCGGCACCGGGATCGGCTGCTTTTTCGACGACGAAGTGCACGAGCGGATCGGACTTGCCGATCTCTCCTTTCAGAGCCTGTATCACTTCACCCTCGGCTTTCCGCTCGAAGATCCGCGCATCACCACCCTTCCGCCCTACGCCCACCTCGCCCGCCGCTGACCCCTCGGCTTGCCACCCGGGCCGTCCGTGCCTAGCATCTCCACAAACCCCGTCGCTCTCCGACTGGGCGATCGCGAAGGGCGATCGCTGCGGCGGGAGAAAGAGGCCGCCATGGCGAGCAACCGACTGGTCCGGGAAAAAAGCCCTTACCTTCTTCAGCACGCCCACAACCCGGTGGACTGGCATGGCTGGAACGAAGAGGCGTTCCGACGCGCGCAAGCGGAGAACCGCCCCATCTTTCTTTCGATCGGCTACGCCACCTGCCACTGGTGTCACGTCATGGAGCGGGAATCCTTCGAGGACGAGGAG
>CAZQUP010000098.1:0-10000 GCA_964596545.1 uncultured Desulfatibacillum sp.
CGCCGCGGAGCGCCGGATGCGGCTCTCGAGGGCGAGCACGCGGCGCATGCGGTCGGGAAGCGCCCGCAGCCGCGCGAGCTCCTGGGAGACGAAGCGCTCGTCGCGGCGGCCGGTCAGGCGGGCGAAGAAGAGCCCGAGCAGCGCCGCGGCCACGATCTGGGCGTAGAAGGCCTTGGTCGAGGCGACCGACATCTCGATGTCGCGGCCGCTGCTCGTGTAGAGGACCCCCTGGGTTTTGAAGGTGAGGTCGGACTCGCGGCGGTTGACGATCGCGATCGTGGCCGCCCCCCGCTCCCGGGCGAGGTCCACGGCGCGGTTCGTGTCGGTCGTGGTGCCGGACTGGCTGATCGCGACCACAAGCGCGTCGGCGAGTGCCCCCGGGGCGGACGACCCCGTGCCGACCACAAAACCGCTCAACTCCGAGGACTTCATCGCCTGCACGGCGACCGCGGGATCCTGGAGATAGTAGGCCAGCAAATTCGCGCCGGCCTGGGCGGCGACCCCGGCGGTCCCCTGGCCGATGAAAAAGATGCGGCGGATCTCGCCCGCCGCGATCCGGCGGCGGATCCCCTCCGGGACGGCGCGTTCCTCGAGGGCGACATCCAAGCGTCCGCCCGCGGCGTCGGCCGCCTTCCAGCGGTTCTGGAGTGTGCGCTCGACCGAAAGCGGCGACTCGGAGATCTCCTTGAGAAAGTAGTGGGGATACCCCTGGCGGTCGATGTCGCGCGAGGTGAGCTGCGAGCGGAGCAGCCGCCGCTCCTCGAGGGGAATCGGCGTTCCGTCGTAGCGCAGAAGGCGCAGCCCCTGCAGGCCGCCGGGCGAGGCCTGGTCGAGGATCGCGATCTCGCCCTGGACGGACCCGTTAGGACCGGAAACGGTCTTTTCGCCCTCGAGCCGGAGGTAGTCGCTGGTTTCCTCGATGAAGCCGTAGACCTCGGAGACGGGCATGAAATGGTCGGGGGCGATCCCGACAAACATCGCCTGGCCGCTTCCGCGCTGGGCGAGAAAGAGCTTTCCCGGGGCGAGACTCGTGTGCACGGCGATCGCGTGGGAGCCGCGAAAGTCGCTCACCGCGCGGCGGAACGCCTCCTCGACGTTCGAGCCGGTCCGCAGGTGGCGCTCGATCCACAGCGGGATGATCTTCGTGTCGGTGGTGACCTCGGGGGGGATGAGGATCCCCTCGCGTTCGAGGGCGGCCTTGAGCTCCTCGAAGTTGTCGATGTCGCCGTTCAAGCAGGCGTGGATCACCGCCGCGCCCGCGCCGTCGCGGCCGGCCAGCGTGCCGTTGTCGACCGGGTGGCAGTTCGCCTCGGTGATCGCCCCCACGGAGGCCCAGCGCGTGTGCGCCTGCAGAGTGAAAAACCGCGCGGGGTGAGAAAGCAGCGTGTGCAGCACGCGGTCGGCGGCGATCTGCCGGCGCAGGAAATCGATGTTGTCGCCTAAGCTTCCGATTTCGCGGGCGACTTTGTAGGTGAGGGCGGCGGACACCGCATCCCCGAGGCGGTGGGTGCGGATCCCGCCGTGGAGCAAGGGCTCGCGGGCGTTTCTCGCGGCGAAATCCCGGCCGAGGCCGCGCCGGACGAGGGCTTCCTCGAAGCGCGCGAACTGCTCCGCCGCCAGCGTGAACAGAAGGGAGACCCCGGCCGAGTCCCGGCCGCGCACCTCCATGCGGTCGATGCTGTTCAGGACGGCGTTCAGGTTGCGGAGCGCAAGCAGCGCTCCCGCGGGGGGAGGATCCTCGAAGCCGGAGGCCAGGGCGCCGACCCGTTCCAGGTTTTTGAGGATCTCGGCCTTGAGCCACCAGGCGATGTCTTTCAGCCGCTCGATCCGCTCGGCCATGCGCTCGGCCTCCTCCGCGGAAAGGCGGCCCGCGTTCTGCTGAAACGCATCGCCTTCGCGCTCGGCCGCCTCGCCGATGCGGGAGGCGAGATCCGCAAGCTTGGCCGCGGCCGTCGGGTCGGAGAAGAGCCCCAGAAACGCCTGGCGGCGGCGCAGCCGCAAGACTTCCCCGGAAAGCGCCTCCATCCCCTCCGCGCCGCCCAGGTAGTCGGCGGCGAGAGCCCCCGCGGCGTTCAAGCAGGCGCGGGCGTCGCGGGCGAGTACGTCCCGCGCGAGGGCGGCGATCCGCTCCAGGTCGGGCCGCTCGGGGGGGATTTCGGCCCGGCCGAAAGCGACGATGCCGGCGATGCCGCAGCCGAGGCGGGAAAAGGCGAGCGGAAAGAGGACGATCGCGCCTGCAGGCACCGAGGCCGGGTGTCGGCCGAAATAGACCGGAGCCCGCAGGAGGCGGTCGATGCCGGCGAGGAGGGCGTTCAACAAAGGGAGCACGTTGCGAATCGTACGGCGGTAGAGCATGGTCTTATCGCATCCAGGCGGCGGTAGGGTTTCGCGGGAATCCCCCTGAAAAACACACGCTGTATCGAAAGCCGGAAATTTTCCCTGCACAATCCGTGCCGGTTTATTTGAGCAGACTTCCCGGCGGGACGGGTTTCTCGGGGCCGACGATGACGGGTCCCGTCTCCCCGCCGGCGGCGAGCAGCATCCCCTGCGAGACGACGCCCATCAGTTTCGCGGGCTTGAGGTTGGCGAGGACGATGACCTGCCGGCCGATCAGTTCCTCGGGCCGGTAGTGCTCGGCGATTCCGGCGACGATGGTGCGCCGCTCGCCGAGGTCGATCTCGAGGCGCAAGAGCTTCTTCGCCTTGGGCAGAAGCTCGGCGTGCAGCACCGTGGCCGCGCGCAGGTCGAGTTTGAGGAAATCCTCGATCCCGATCTCCGGCTTGAGCGGCGGCCGCTCCGGGGAGGCCGCGGGGCCGGCTGCGGCCGTCTTTTCCGCCTCCGGCTCATCGCCGCGCTCGACGCGCGGGAAAAGGGCGATCGCTTTTCCGAGACGCGTTCCGGGAGGAAACGGTTTCCACGATTTCAGCTCTTCCAGATCATAAAAGGGGGCATTCGGGTCCAGACCCAGTTGGGCCTGCATGCGCGCCGCCGTCTGCGGCATCACCGGGTAGAGCAGCCCCGAGACGAGCCGCAGGCCCTTGAGCAGGCTGGCGAGCACGGCTTCGAGCTGCGGCCGCGTGCTTTTCTTTTTGGCGAGTTCCCAGGGGGCGCTCAAGTCCTCGGCCTTGTTCAGCCGACCGATATGAACTCCCAGACGGCGGCGAGCGCGCGGTGGAATTCGAAGGCCTCCATCGCCCGCTCGAACTCCGAGGCCGTGCGCACCGCCTCCGGGCCGAGCCCCAGGCCGTATTGCCGGGCCGTTTCAGGGTCGATGGCGGGAACGACCCCCTCGAGATACTTCCAGGCCATGGTGAGCACGCGCGAGAAGAGGTTTCCCAGGTCGTTCGCCAAGTCCGCGTTCAGCCGCTGCACGAGGGCCTCCTCGCTGAAGGAGGCGTCCAGCCCGAAAGCCATCTCGCGCAGAAGAAAATAGCGGAAGGCGTCCAGCCCGTAGCGGTCCTTGAGGGCGAGCGGTTCGACCACGTTGCCGAGGCTCTTCGACATCTTGCCCTCTTCCACCTTCCAGTAGCCGTGGACGTGGAGGTGGCGGTAGAGGGGGATTCCGGCCGCCTGCAGCATGCAGGGCCAGTAGATGGCGTGCGGCTTGAGGATGTCCTTGGCGATCAGGTGGCGCGCCGCCGGCCAGAAGGCGGCGAAGAGCTTCCCGTCCGGCCAGCCGAGGGCCGAGACGTAGTTCAGGAGCGCATCGAACCAGACATAGGTCACATAGCGCTCGTCGAAGGGCAGCGGGATCCCCCAGTCGAGGCGCGAGCGGGGCCGCGAGATGCACAGGTCTTCCAGCGGCTCGCGCAGGAAGGCGAGGACCTCGTTGCGGTAACGCTCGGGACGGATGAAATCGGGGTGCCGCTGGATGTGCTCGACGAGCCAGGACTGGTAGCGGCTCATGCGGAAGAAGTAGTTCGCCTCGCGGATCCGCTCCGGGGCGACCTGGTGGTCCGGGCACTGGCCCTCGACGAGTTCGCGCTCGGTGTAGAAACGCTCGCAGCCGAAGCAGTAGAGCCCCTCGTATTCGCTGAAGTAGATGTCCCCCGCCTGGTGAATCCGGTTCAGGACGCGGGCGACGACCGCCTGGTGGTCCGGCTCGGTCGTGCGGATGAAGCGGTCGGGGGCGATGGCGAGCTCGGGCCAGAGATCGCGGAAGAGGCGGCTGACGCGGTCGACGTACTCCCGCGGGGTGAGCCCCTCCTTTTCGGCCGCGCGTACGATCTTGTCGCCGTGCTCGTCGGTGCCGGTGAGAAAGAAGACTTCCTCGCCGCGCATGCGCTGGAAGCGGCTTGCCGCGTCGGCGACGAGCGTGGTGTAGGCGTGGCCCAGGTGCGGCCGGGCGTTCACGTAGTAGATGGGGGTGGTGATGTAGAAGGCCATGGTCATTTCCTCTCCGGCGGCTGCCGCGGCCGGGCGCTGGCGGCCGGGACCTCGACTTCGACGCCGTTTTCCATCTTCACCGCGATCCGGCCGCCGATGGGGTTGTGGCGCACGATTTTCCCCGTCCCCTTGGGGGTGTCCACCCAGGAGCCGACCTTGGGGAGGTCCTTTTTCAGTTCCTGGTAGGCTTCGTACTCGTAGACGAGGCAGCACATCAGGCGGCCGCACTGGCCGGAAATCTTCGTCGGGTTGAGCGAGAGGCCCTGCTCCTTGGCCATGCGGATCGAGACGGGATCGAATTTCTCGAGGTAGGCGGCGCAGCAGAGCTCGCGGCCGCAACGGCCGATCCCGCCGCACATCTTGGTCTGGTTGCGGATGCCGACCTGACGCATCTCGATTCGGGTGCCGAGCTCGCGGACGAGCATCTTGAGAAGCTGCCGGAAATCGACCCGCCCCTCGGAGGTGAAGAAAAAGGTGATCTTCGAGCCGTCGAAGGCCTTCTCGACGGCGAAGAGGTTCATGGGGAGCGAAAGCTCGCGGATGAAGCGGCGGCAGAGGCGGAAGGCCTCCCGCTCTTCGGCCGCGTTTTTCTCGCGCTGCTCGAAGTCGCGGGGGGTCGCCAGACGATAGACTTTCTTGAGCGGTTTGTCGGCCGGCCAGTCCTCGACCCAGCGCGGCGCGGAGGCCACGGTGGCCAAGCTCAGGCCCTGCTCGGTCTCGACGATGACCGCGTCCCCGGGGGCGAGGACGAAGGCGCCGGCGTCGAAATCGTAGACCTTTCCGGCGGGTTTGAAGCGGATGCCGACGACCTTGGACATTCGTTCTTCTCGCGCCCTTTCTTTTCGACGATTCGGTCTCAGGCGGCGGCCCGCCGCTCCCCCGCGGCGGCAAGCTCGAGAAAGAGGGTTTCGAGGATCCCCCGTGGGTTCACGTTGCCGGCGAGCCGGCGCTCGGCCTGTCGGATCGCGCTCCAGGCCCGCAGCGCGAACCCCTCGGGGAGCCTGTCCGCGAGGGCCTTGAGCTCGGCGAGGAGGTCGCGGTTCAACACGCGCTCCGGCTCGACCTTCACCACCGCGAGATCGCGCGCCCAGGAGGCGCAAAGAACCAGGAGCTCCTCGACCTCTGCGCGGCCGCGGGAGAACTCTGCGGCCGGCACCAGCGCGCCGCGCGGCGGGCTCCCGGCCAGCCCGGCCAGCGCCGCAAGAAAGCGGCGCCTTCCTTCCATCCAGCCCGCGCGTCGCATGGCGAGCGCCCGGGTGACGCTGCCGCCGGCCATGGCGGCGGTGAGTTCCGCCTCCTCGGCGGGCACCCCGTGAGCCCGCTCGAGGATGGCCGCCAGACGGCGCGCGGCGATCGGCTTGAAGCGCAGCTGCCGGCAGCGCGAGACGATCGTCGGCAGAAGATCCGCCCCCTGGGGGGCCGTGAGCACGATCACCGTGCGCTCGGGCGGCTCTTCGAGCGCTTTCAGGAGCGCGTTCGCCGCGTGGGGGTTCATGCGCTCGGCCTGCGCGAGAAGCGCCACACGATAGCGCCCCTCGTAGGGCCGGAGGGCGAGTTCCCGGCACAGCTCGCGCACCTGGTCGATGCGGAACTCTTTTCCCGCCGGTTCGAGCACCCGTACGTCAGGGTGCATGCCGGAGGCGATCCTGCGGCAGGAGGAGCAGGCGCCGCAGGCGTCCCCCCCGGAAGGGCCCTCCTGCGCCGCACAGTTCAGGGCCATGGCGAAGGCGCGGGCCGTCGTCCGTTTGCCCACCCCTTCGATCCCGGTGAAGAGCAACGCGTGCGGAAGAGTGCCCCGGCGGAGAAAGCAGCGGAGGGTCCGGATGACGCGGTCCTGGTCGATGATGGCGTCGAAACCGGGCAGTTCAGGCTTCCTTATGGGAGTCAACCCGTTCCTTGAGCTCTTTCCCCGACTTGAAGAACGGAAGTTTCTTGGGCCGGATGGTCACCTTGTCGCCGGTTTTCGGGTTTCGTCCCACGTAGCTTTTGTATTCCTTCACGAAAAAGCTGCACAGCCCGCGGATCTCGACCCGCTCCCCGCGGGCGAGCGCATCGGCCATGTGATCGAAGAAGATCTGGACCACCTGGGCGGCTTCCGCCTTCGAGATGTTCGCTTCCGTCTTGAGCGCGGAGATGAGCTCCAGCTTGTTCATGCACCCTCCTCCCGACCGGTCGCCTCACGATCGAGTTTTGCTTATATTCCCGATGCCTATTCGCTGTCAAGCCGTCAACCGAGAACGGGCGGCAGAAGTTCGAGGTCCTCCTCGTTCACCTCGACGGCGGCGAACTGGCCGAGGGCCTCGATGTGCACCATCACCCGGCCGGCGCCGCGGTAGCGCACAAAGGAACCCGTGACGCCGGCCAAGGGGCCGCGCACGACCATCACGCGGTCGCCGTGCCGGAGCCGGAAGCCGGTGGCGATCGGAAGCTCCGAGGCGACCATGATCCGAAGCGAGGCGATCGTCTCCTCGGCCACGGGAACCGGACCCGAACGCGTCCCGACCAGTTTCACGACCCCGGCGGTCTTGACGATCTCAAGATGCGTGTGGGGATGAAGGTCGGTGTGGATGAAGAGGTAGCCGGGAAAGAGCGGCACCTCGATCATCAACCGCCGGTCGCGTCGAGCGCTCTTCTTCTTGACCCGCGGGAGAAAGACCTCCATCTGTTTTTTCAGCAGCCCCTCGTGCACCACCTGCTCGTGGCGGCTCTTCGTGTGCAGCACATACCATTGCCGCGTCAGTCGCTTGTCCTCCATGTGCCCACCCGTTTCCCCGTCGCGCGGTCATGCCGCCGCCGGCGGAGATTTCTCTTCAGAAACCGAATTCCCCGATGCCCTTCAGGCGGATCCGGATGCGGGCCCCCAGGTCTTCTTCCTCGAGGCCGAAGAGGGCCTCGATCGCCCAGCAGGGGGTGTCGTAGATGAACCCCAGCCCGTAGCCCGGGGCGCGCCCGCTTTCGATGTCCCGCTCGTAGCTTCCCAGAAGGCTCAAGCGTTCGCTCACGGAAACGCGGCCGTCCAGCCGGAGGCTGTGGATGCGACGGATCTCCGTCGTCTGCTGCGGCTCGTGGATCTGGCCGTACTCGTACTCGTCGTTTTTGGCATCCTTCGAGGTGTCCCGGTCCCAACGGTGGGAGAGAAAGAAATGATTTCCCCGGCGCTCTCCGACCCGCAGGCCGAGCGCACTGCGGTCGATCCCCTGCGTGTGCGGGTTCCAGGCGATCTCCTGCTCGATCCGCACGGGGTCGAGGAGCCAAAGCTCGGCCCGGCTGGTCACGGCCGAAAAGGGCTCCCGGTGGCGGGCGAAATCGTAGTCCTGGCGCATCCGCCAGCGCAGGAGATCCCGGTAGAGCGCGGGTTCCGCCGCCGGCGGGGCGCCCGCCTCCTCCTCGGCCGCCGTCCTGCCCGGGGTTTCCGGGCGCATCCGGGCGGTGAAGGTCTGGGTGAGGGCGTAGCTCACGCGGTTGCGGTTCTCGATCCGGTCGCGGGAGTCGATGTTCGGCAGCCGCCTCTGGGCGGCCTCGGGGACGTAGGTGTGGGCGATCTCGGGCGCCACGCGGTGTCGCAGGCGCTCGAGGCGCTCCCCGTCCGGATGGTAGAGCCGGTAGATCTCGGTACCGAGGACGAGGCGCGTGTCGTAGAGTCCGCGGTGGAAGTATTCGTCGTCGGACCAGGGGGCCCCTGCTTGCGTCGCGTACTGCTGCCAGAGGGTCTGGCGGAAGCCTGCCGAGGGCTCGACCGTGAGATAGGGGAAATAGGACCAGGGAAGATAGAGCCGCGGCCAGAGATCGGTCCGTTGCACGCCGAAGCCTCGCCGGCGGTAGAAATGATCGTACTCCGAGCTCAGGCTGAAATGCAGCGGGCTGTCGAGCGCCGGCTGTTTCGGGGCGGCGAAGACGACGACGGGCAGCCGCTGGGTCGTCTCCTTGCGGTTTTGCCCCTTTCTCACGTCGTCGTAGAGGATCGCCCCCCCGCTCAGGCTGGCGCTCCGAAAACCCCGGCTCACCCAGAGACGGTTCACGCGCACGGGGTCGTCGAAATCGTCGATCGTGCGGCCCAGGAATTCCCGGAAGAGGGACTCCGAATCCCTCCAGCCCATCGACCCCGATTTGAAGAGCCGCAGGTAGTCCTGGTCGCTCAACAGATCGAGGTCGAGCCGGGCGAAGGCGCCGGCGGCGAGCGGCCCGGCGTGGCCCGCCCGCAGCCAGTAGCGGTCGCGGTTGGGCCGCAGGTAAACGCCCGAGGGGTCCGTATAACCCCAGTCGGAGCTCGCATCGCCTTTTCCGTCGTCGACCCGCCGGTCGTGGAGAAAGTCGAAGAGGAGGGCGCCCTTCGTGTCGCGGTCGAGATAGTAGCGGAACTCCAACCCCGGGCGCAGACCGCGGGCCGTCATCCCCTCTACGAAAAAGGTCAAATCCCTCTGGTCGTCGATCGCCCAGAAGTAGGGCTGGCTGTAAAAAGCCCCCTTGCGGCGGCTGTAGCCCATCTCCGGGAAAAGAAAGCCGCTCTGGCGCTTGTTTCGCGCCGGAAAGGAGACAAAGGGCGCGTAAAAGAGGGGAATGTCGCGCACGTGGAGGAGGGCATGCCAGGCGGTCCCCGCGCCGTCCTCGCGCACGCGGATGTCGCGGCCGGAAATCTTCCAGTCGGGCGGGGTTCCCTCGCAGGTCGTGATCTCGCCGGAGGGAATGCGGTAGAGATCCGGGCCCGTCTTCTCGATCCGCTCGCCGCGGATGCGGTAGTTGTTTTCGCGGAGGAAGACTTCGGCCTGGTCGAGCCGGCCCGTTTCGGCTCCGAGATCGAAGACGAGCCGCTCGCCGCGGGACTCGTCCTCCCCGGCGCGCAGGACGACATCGCCTTCGGCCTCGAGAAGGCCCGTCTTGCGGTGGTAGCGCATGCGCTCGGCCTCGATCGCGCGGTCCAGCCGCCAGAGGACGACTCCTCCCTCGGCTTCGAGGACACCCTCCCTCTGGTCTTCGCGCAGCCTCCCGGCCTCGATCTCCCAGGGGATTTCCGAGGAGACCGCCGCGGGAAAAAACAGCCCCTGGGCCCGTCCCTGGCCGGAAAGGAACAGCACGATGAGGGCCGCGAGCAGGCCGACCCCGAACGCCGATCCCCGGCTTTCCCTTTCGCCGCTGAAAACGGCGGCCGGGCCTGCTTTCCGGGATCGACTCATGGACGGCGGTTCCTCCGGGGGGAGTCCTCTCCGGCAACGAGGGCGAGGCCCTGAACCCGTGCACCCTTGCGCGCCGCCGGGGACTTCGCTATAAAGCGAAGGAGCCATCAAAAGTCAAGATATTGTTTCGCATGAATATTTTGCTGACCAACGACGATGGGATCCTCGCCCCGGGGCTGCGCGCCCTCTGCGCCGCCCTCGCCCCGACGCACGCCGTGACCCTGGTCGCCCCCGACCGCGAACGAACCGCCGTGAGCCACGCGATCACCCTGCACCAGCCCCTGCGGGCGGAGCGGGTCGTTGAAAACGGCGGTCCCCCGGCCTATGCCGTGAACGGGACCCCGGCCGACTGCGTCAAGCTCGCGCTCCTCGACCTCCTCGGCCGCACCCCGGATCTCGTGATTTCGGGCTTGAACCGGGGGGCGAACGTCGGGGTGAACATC
>CAZQUP010000099.1:0-9985 GCA_964596545.1 uncultured Desulfatibacillum sp.
GCAGCTGGGGTGGCCGGCTTTTTTCCTCGCCTGCACGCTCGCCGCGGCGCCGGGTCTGTGGCTCCTGCGCCGTCTGCCCCCGCCCGGCGGCGACGAGGAGGCCGATTTGCCAGCAGGCTGCAGCCCTGATAGATTCGGGGCGGATCGCCATGGCTGACCGTCCCTCTTCTCCGCCCCCCGAGGCGGCGGCCGCACCCGGCGAGCGGCTCAAAGAACTGGCGCGCCGGCGGGCCGAGATTCTCTCGCTCCCCGCGGAGCAGGCGCTCGAGCGCATCCTCACTCGATCCCGGAGACCGATTTCCATCTCCTCGTCCGGGACATCGGTCCCGAGGATGCGCTGCCGCTGCTCAAGCTCGCCTCGAACCGCCAGTGGGACCACGTGCTCGACGTCGAGGTCTGGGCCGGGGACCGGCTCGAGGTGCACCGCACCACCCGCTGGATGGATCTGCTGCTCGCGGCCGACCCGCAGCGCTTCGTGCGCTGGTTGCTCCAGGAGCGGCTCACCTTCGCCGAGCTTTACCTCTTCCACAACCTCGAAGTCCGCATCCGCGAGCACGACCAGGACCCTTCGGAATTCGGCGAAGGCTTCTTCACCTTCGACCAGGTCTACTACCTGCGCATCCTTGATTTGCCGCGCCTGCCCGGCGGATCGGACGTCGACGAGGACCGCCGTCGGCGGTTTCTTGCCCGGCTCCTCGAGAGGATCGCCGCCGAGGACCACCTCGTTTTCCAGAGCGTGCTCCTCGAGACGGCCCATGTGATCCCCGCCGAGACCGAGGAGCAGGAGTACCGCTGGCGGAACGTCCGGCTGGCCGAAAAGGGCTTCGTCCCTTTCGACGAGGCGATCGGAATCTACCAGCCGGTCACGGCCGACCGGCTTTCGCGGAGCCGGCCGAAACGCTACCCGCGGCCCCCGGCGGAAGAGGCCGAAGGGCTGCTTCCGGTTCCGGTCTTTCCCTTGCGCGAACTGCCCGAGGCGACGCCCTTCCGGCGGGCGCTCGCGCGGATCGAGCCCGGCGAAGGGTTGCTGTTGCTGCAGTGGGAGTTCGCCAACCTCTGCAACCGCATCATCGCCGCCGACCGCCGCACGGTCCAAAGCCGCGAGGAGCTGCGCGAGGTGGTCGCCAAGGCCTGCGGCTATCTGGGGATCGCCCTCGAGACGCTCGCCGGCACGGCGGAGGGCGAAGCGGATCCCGCACGCTCCGCCGCCCTGCTGTTGCGCCAGCCGCTGGTCGACCTCTTCCGCCTCGGCTTCGGAGAGGCGCTGCGGCTGAAGTGGCGGACCGAGAAATGGCTCGCCGCGAGCTGGTTCGCCCGCGAGGGGCTGAAGTTGAGTTTCTGGGGCGAGCGCTGGATGGGCGTCCTGGGGGGGATCCTGCTCAAAAAACCCCTCTTCTACGACCACTACCGCACCGGACTGCTCTACCGCGAATTTTCCTCGCGCGGCGACATCGCCGCGACGGCGGCCGTCCTGGAGCGCATCCGTGAGGTCGACCGGCTGCTCGCCAGGCTCGCCCCGCGCCTCGGCCCCGCGGGAGGCTACCGCTTTCTCACCTGGAAGAATCTCTTGCTCACCGCTTGGGCCGCAAGGCGCCTCGGCCGCTTGCAAAAGCCCCTTTCGCCGCTTCCGGTTGCGGACTTCCGGCCCTTTTTCGCCGCGCTTTTCGAGCCGGCCCCCGGCTCCGCTCCGGAATCCTCCCGCTGCATTCCCGAGGCGAGGCGTTCCGACTTCGTCTCGTTTCTTGCCGAGGAAACGGGGATCGGCGAAGAGGAAATCCGCGACACCTGGGGGCCGATTTTGGAGGAGCTCTTCCTCGAGCTCGAGGCGGAATACGGCCGGGTCGCCCCCGAGAACCTGGATCCCCGCTATGTGCTCCTGTTTCTCCTGAGGGCCGGATGAGCGGCCGCCGCCCCGCCCTTGCCGTCTTGGTCTTCGTCTGGCTGCTTCCCCGGCCGGCGACGGCGCTCGATTTCCTCTTTTCCTGGAGGGCCGACCCGGACCCCGGTTGCGCCGGCTACGCCGTCTTCCGTCGCACGGGGGACGCCCTCTGGGAAAACATCGCGGAGCTGCCCCTCTCCGGCCTGGAGGATCCCACGCACCCTGTCTTTCTGGTCACCGGCCTTTCCTCCGGGACGACCTACCGGTTCGCCGTCTCTTCCCGCTACGCCTCCGGCACGGAAAGCGCGCTCTACGCGGAGACCTGCATCCGCGTCGGCGAGGCGATCGCGGAATGCGGCGAAGACGAAAAAGACGGAACCACCCTTTTCGTGAGCTGCTTTCTGTCGGCGGCGGCCGAAAATTCCCGGCGAGAAGGCCCTCGCCGCTGAGATCCGATCCGCCGAGCTGTCCGAAAGGCCGCTCTTCGAAAGCCGCCACTCACAGGGGCGGCCGCGGCCGCGCCAAGCACAGATCGACCAGCTCGTCGATCCGGGCCACGCCGGCGCAGAGCACCGTGTCCGCCCCGCCCCAGTAGATCTTGATCGTTCCGTCCTCCTCGGGGATCGCCCCGCAGGTGAAGACGACGTTGTGAACGTAGCCCGTGACCTCCCAGGGGTCCTCGGGCTGGAGGATCCACTCGTCGGCCACGCCCAGAAGACGGCGGGGGTCCTCGAGGGCGTGGACGGCCGCGCCCAAGCGATAGACGGCGCCGTCCATGGTCTGGAAGACGCCGTGGAAAAGGTTCAGCCAGCCGCGCGGGGTGCGCACCGGAGTCGCCCCGGGGCCGACCTTCATCTCGTCCCAATGGTAGGGAGCCGGGCGGATGAGGATCTGCGAGTCGCCCCAGTGGACGAGGTCCGGGGACCAGGAGATCCAGATCGACCAGGGGGCGATCTGCGAGTGGGGACGGTCGAGCCGCGCGTAGCGGCCGTCGAAGCGCTCGGGGAAGAGGACCACGTTGCGGCAGTCGGCCGGGGTGATGAGGGCGATCCGCTCCACCTGCACGAAATCCTCGGTGCGGGCGAGTCCGATGCGCACCCCGTGGCGGGAATAGGCGCTGTAGGTGATCCAGAAGGCCCCCTCGAGGGCGCAGATGCGCGGGTCCTCCACGCCGAACTCCTCGTAGGGGGCGAAGGGCCCCTCCGCGGTCGGGGTGAGAAAGGGCTCAGGCCGCACGCGGAAGGTGAAGCCGTCGGCGCTTTCGGCGATACCGAGAACGGAGCGGCCGTTGCGGAGATGGGAGCGGAAAACCAGCAAGTAGCGGTCGCGGAAGCGCACCGCGCCTGCGTTGTGAACGGTGACGACGGGGTAGGGGACGTCGTCGCGGGTGAGAATGGGGTTCTTCGGATGGCGTCGCACGAGCGGCGCGGTCGAAGCGTTCATGGCGCACCTCCCTCGGCGGTCGGGGAATGCCGGCCGGTTGTCCGGCCGCGGCGGCGGAGAAGCTCTTCGTAGACGCGGAGGTAGTCGTCGACCATGCGGCCGACCGTGAAGTGCGCCTCGACGCGGCGCCGGCAGGCGGCACGGTCGATCCGCGGCAGGGCCCCGACGGCCTCGACCATGTCCTCGAGGGTCTCGACGAGGAACCCGGTGCGGCCGTCGGCGACGATCTCGGGCATGCTGCCGCGGCGGAAGGCGATGACCGGGGTCCCGCAGGCCATGGCCTCGACCACGGAGAGCCCGAAAGGCTCCTCGAAGGCGATGGGGTGAAGCAGGGCAAGGGCCCCCCCGAGGAGCTCGTCGCGTCGTTCGGGGCCGACGCTTCCCACGTAGCGGATCCGCTCCCCGTCCAGCTGCGGCCGCACGGCGGACTCGAAGTAGGCCGCATCCTGGACGATGCCCGCGATCACAAGCGGAAGGCCCGTTCTCCGGGCGACCTCGATGCACTCGCGGGTCCCCTTTTCGGGGTGGATGCGGCCGAAGAAGAGGAGGTATCCGCCCGGGGCTTCCCGGAAGGTGAAGCGGTCGAGGTCGATGCCGTGGTGAACGACCGCAAGGTAGTCGAGCTCCGGACGGCGGTCGGCCGCGCTGATCGCCACGTAGGAAGTCCGGCCGTTGTAGGCGCGATACACGGGGAGAATCCCGGGCGAGGAAAATCCGTGGATCGTGGTCAGAACCGGGGTGCGCGTCATCGCCGTGTAGGTGAGGGGGAGGAAGTCGAAATGGTTGTGGATGAGGTCGAACTCGTCGCCGCGCTCGAAGAGCGAGGCGATGTGCAGGCACTCCCAGACCTTGGGGAGGAGGCCGGGATCCTCCTCGTAGCCCCGCGGGCAGACGGCGGCGAGCCGGGCGCGGGTGATCGAGTCCGCGGTCGCAAAGAGCGTCACATCGACCCCGCGGGCGACCAGCCCCTCGGTCAAAAGCGAAACCACCGTCTCCCAGGGACCGTAATGGCGCGGCGGGGTGCGCCAGGCGATCGGCGAGAGCATCGCCACGCGCATCGCGGCCTCCTCAGCAGACCCGGCGGTCCCAGTGCTTGTGGGCCTCGACCCAATCGAGGAGCTCGGCCACACTCGCGGTGGCCAGCGCGATGCACTTGTCGGCCCCGCCGTAGTAGAGCCGCACCTCGTCGCCTTCGGCCACCCAGCCGCAGGGGAAGACGACCTTGTCCACGTCGCCCGTGATCTCGTAAGGCTCCTCGGGGGCGAAGACCCACTCGTCGGCGCGGGCCTTGACGCGCGTGGGGTCCTCCCGGTCGAGCAGCGCGAGTCCCAGCCGGTAGATGCAGCCGCCGGCGGTCTGCCGGACCCCGTGGTAGAGGATCAGCCAGCCGCGTGCGGTCGCCAGGGGTGGAGGGGAGAGCCCGATCTTGTTGGCGTCCCACCAGCCGCCCTGCCGCGCGGGGATGAGGATCTGATGGTCGCCCCAGTGTTTCATGTCCGGGCTGAAGGAGATCCAGATGTGAGCGCCGACGCCGGCGAAGGCGGTGACCGGTCGGTGCAGCATGGCCCAGCGGCCGCGGAAGCGCACCGGAAAGAGGGCCGCGTCCTTGTCTTCGGGGGGCATGACGACCCCCTTGCGCTCGAAGGTCCGGAAGTCCCGCGTGGTGGCGAGCGAGACGAGCGGGCCGCCGCGCGAGTAGGCGGTGTAGAGGACCGCCCAGAGGTCGAGCTCCTCGATACGGGTCAACCGGGGGTCCTCGATCCCCCAGAGCTCCTCGGGGTGGTGCTCGGGGTCGGGAAGCAGGGTCGGCTGCGGGTCGATGACCCATCCGTCGATGCCGTTTGAGCTGCGCGCGACGGTGAGATGCGACATGCCGCGGCGGTCCTCGACGCGAAGCAACAGCAGCGTCTCCTTCCCGAAGCGCGTCGCTCCGGCGTTGAAAACCGAGTTCGCCGCATAAGGCAGATCCCGCGTTTCCAGAATGGGGTTGGCGGGGTGCCGTCGGAAGAGTTCGCGAAAACGCGCGTCGCTCATGGGTTCTGAAGCTTCCTCCTTCCGGGTTAGAATTCCGGCTCCAGCGTGACCGGCTCTCCGGTGCGGGCGGCCCGGCGAGCGAGCCGGTAGGCTTCGTTGTATTGCCGCGCGATCCGCTCCCAGGAGACCACCTCGTCGAGGTAGCGGCGGAGGTTTTCGCCGAGTTCCAGTCGCAGCCGCTCGTCACAGGCGAGTTTGAGCACCTTCTGGCGCAGCATGGCCTTGGTCGTGAAGAGCAGGCCGCCTTCGCTTTCGAGGGTCTGCGCCGTCAATCCCTCCATGGGGGCGGTCGTGACGTAAGGCTTGTTCAAGGCGATCACGCGTGCCAGCGTCCCCGATTGGGTCTCGTCGATCGTCGGCAGCACGATGAAGTCGCAGACGGCCATCATTTTGTAGTAGTCGTCGCCGCGTGGGATGAACTCGCGGTAATGAGCGATCCCTTTGCGCTCGAGGGTGAGCACCTCGGACTTCCATTCCTCGAAGTCGCGCCGGTGGTGCGGGTCGCGCATCGCTCCGGCGGCGAGAAGATCCCAGGGTTGCCCCGTGCGCCGGAGGATCTCTTCGTGGATCTCCTCCCACATCGAGAGCAGGATGTCCCAGCGCTTGTTGCTCTGGATCCAGCCGATCATGCCGACGACGTGATCGGCGAGTCCGGCCCGGTCGAGACCCAGCTCGCGGCGGATGCGCGGTATCTCGTGAATGCCCCAACGCTTGTCGGGCCGTGCGCCGTGGGGAACGACCATGATGTTGCGCGGAACGCTCCAGCGGCGCCCATGGAAGGTCCACTCCAGGCGCCACTTTTGGTAGTGGCACTTGAAGAGCACCACGTGGCTGCGCTGGCAGAGGCGGAAGATGAAGTCGGCCTCGAAGTCGCTCAAACGGCCGTGGACGGTGTGCGGCTCGACCACGACGGGGACCGAGCCGATCGCCTCCAGGAGATCGAGAAAGCCCTCGTTGCCGTCGCCGATTCCCCGAGGGTCGCGGTACTCGTAGAGCCCGTACTCGTGCTCGATGTGCACGACATAGGGATCGAGTTTTTCGATCCGCCGGGCAACCGCCGCCCACCAGTCGCGGCGGGCGAGATCGATCAGGGGATAGACGCCTTCGCCGCGGCCGTCGGTGTGGCTGATCACCAGGACCTCGCGGTCGGGATTGGCGTTCCGGATGAACTCGCGCGCTTCTTCGCAGAAGGTGGCGATCCCGCACAGCCGCGGCGGGTAGGAGCTGACGAGAACGATCGGCCGGTTAGCCACGGCGGGCCTCCGTGCCCGCGTGCGCGCGGCAGGTTCCCGGCTCCTCGGAGTCGCCGGTGATCTCGCGGCCGCGGAGCTGGTTCAGGTTGAGCAGAGACAGAAAACAGACGAGCGTCGACTCCGCGCCCTGGTTGCGGTTGGGGCCCGTGGGGGTCAAGCCGTCGTAGCAGCCGCCGCTGCGGTGGTCGTAGAGGGGTGTGCGGAGATCGTTTCCGCCCAAGAACCACTCCAGACAGCGCTGCGCCGCATCGAGCCATTCCGGGGCGTGGGTCGCCTCCCAAGCTTCGAGCGCGGCCTCGATCAGCTCGGCCGCCTCGATCGGCTGCTGATCGAAACGGGCGCGCTCCCCGCCGCGCGGGTACCAGCCCTTGTTGCCGACCGGAACGAGATGGCCCCGGGGGTCGGTCTGAACGGCGAAGAGCCAGCGCAGACACTCCAGCCCCGCGGCCTTCATCTCCGGGTGATCGAGACGGCGTCCGCCGAGGATGAGCGCCTGGGCGATGCGGCCGTTCGCGTAGGCGAGCAGCGGCTCGATCCAGGGCCAGTCGGGCGCGGCGGCGGCACGGTAGAGCTCCAAGAGCCGCAGGGCGAGGCCTTCCCGCAGGCGTCGCACCTCGCTGGCCCCGGGGAAGAGCTTGAGATAGCTCTCCAACCCGGAGAGGGCGTAGGCCCAGGCGCGCGGCGATGTGAAGCGCTCGAGCGCCGGTAGGGCGGCCTCGAAGAGGCTCCGCGCCGCGGCGGCGAAGTCCGCCGCGGGAGCCAGAGCGATCGCCTCGCCCAGACCCCAGACGGCCCGGCCGTGGCTTTCCTCGGATCCCACCGCCTCCGCCCAGCTGCGGTCGTAGCCCATGAAGTTGCGGAAACGGCCGTTTTCGGGGTTGAAGGCGTGCTGCAGAAAGCTCAGGTAGCGCACGGCGAGATCGTCGAGGGGGGCGCCGTCGGCGATCATCTCGCGTGCTTTGAGGACGGCGATCAGGGCGCGGGCGTTGTCGTCCGTGCAGTAGCCGTGGCGCCGGTCGGGAATGCCGTAGCGGGCGTGCTGCAGGATGCCCACGTCGTCGGTCAGGCGCAGGATGTGGTCGAGCCGCGGCTGGGGCGCCTCGCGCGGGAACTCCTCCGCCGTGCGGGCCCGGAAGACGGCCCGCGGAATGCGCTCGCGCTCCTCGCGTACCTCGACGAAGAGCTCGAGGTAACTGCGGGCGACCTCGCGCCAGACCATGTTCCGGCAGGAAGTGTAAGCGAGCTTGCGCATGGCGTGGCGTTCCTTTTCGTGGTCGAGAAGGTCAAGAACCGCCGCGGCCAGGGCCTCCGGGTCGCGGAAGGGCACCAGCCGCCCGCGGCCGCCCGCCAGCATCTCCTCGGCATAGCGGTAGGGGGTCGAGACGACGGCCTTGCCGCACCCCAGGGCGTAAGCGAGGGTGCCCGAGGTGGACTGCTCGGGGTTGAGGTAGGGGGTCACATAGATGTCGGCCGCGCCCAGCACCTGGCAGAGCTCCTCCAGATCGACGAAACGGTTGTGGAAGATGACGTGGTCGCCTACGCCGAGCTCGCGCGCGCGGCGCTGCAGGCCGAGACGGTAGAATTCCCCCTGCCCGCGGCGCACGTGCGGATGGGTCGCTCCGAGAACCAGGTAGACCACGTCGGAGTGGCGCCGGATCACGGCCGGCAGCGCCTCGATCATGACCTCGATCCCCTTCCCCGGCGAGAGCAATCCGAAGGTGAGGATGACTTTGCGTCCCTCGACCCCGTACTGGTCCTTGTAATAGTTGGGGTCGACGAAGGGGACGTCGGGGATGCCGTGGGGGATGAAAGCGATCTTGCGGCCGGGAACGTCGTAGACGCCTTCCAGGATCTGAGCGCTTTTGCGGCTCATGACGACGAGACGGTCGGAGATGCGGGCGATCCGCTTGAGCACCGTGAGCTGGCCGGGTTCCGGCCGCTCGAGCACCGTGTGAAGGGTGGTGACCAGCGGCATGCGCAGGGCGTTCAAAAGATCGAGGATGTAATGGCCGTGTTCGCCGCCGAAGATGCCGTATTCGTGCTGCAGACAAACCACGTCGACCCGCTTCATGTTCAGGTAGTCGGCCGCCAGACGGTAGTCGGCAAGCACCCGCTGGTTGATCTCAAAGCGCACCTCCGACGGGTAGGCCAGGCCCTCGGCTCCGTCGTTCATCGCCACCGCCCAGAAGCGCCCTTCCGGCATTTCTTGGCTGAGCGCCCGCCGGAGGTCGCTGGTGAAGGCGGCGATGCCGCACTGCCGCGGAGGGTAGGTGCCGACGAGAACGATCTGGAAGGCGTGGGACCAGCGGGTCATCGAATTCATCCGGGCGACCTCCTTCTTCAGGGAATGGTGTGCGAGAGCCTTTCGAGAAACGCCTCCAGGCTCTCGGCGTGCCGTTCCTCGTCGAGCAGCGACCCCAGGCGGCGGCGGGCGGCGGGATCCTCTTCCGCCGGCGCCTCTTCGTTTTTGTAGAGCCAGTGCGCCGCCGAGCCGAACTCGGCGACGAGATGCATGCGCCGGGTGCGGATCTGAAACTCGACCGGCTTCTGAGAGAGCTCCCGCACGGGGATCACCACCGTGTGCAGCGACTGGTAGCCGTTTTCCTTGGGCCGGCCGATGTAGTCGTCGAAAGTCCCCGGAACCGGAGTGAAGGCCGTGTGGATCAGGCCGAGGACTTGGTAGCACTCGGGAACGGTCTCGACGATGATCCGCACCCCCAGCCGATCCATGATCTCCTCGGGCTTCTTACCGGTGCGGAACATCTTGCGCCGGATGGCGTGCAGGCTCTTCGTGCGCGTCTGGATTTCGGCGCGGATGCCGTTGCCCTCGAGCAGCTGCTGGACATGGCGGTGGAGTGCGGCGAGGTACCGGTCGTCCCCCTCCTGGATGGGGGCGATCTTCTCGCGCAAGGCCTCGTAGCCCGGGGGGTCGAGCAACCGGAACGAGAGGTCCTCGAGCCGGCGGCGCAGGCCGCCCAGGCTCAACCGGTCGGCGATCGGGACCCAGAGGGTGAGCGTCTCCCGCGCGAGCGCCTCCCCGTCGTCGCGGCGGCCGTAGAGTGCATCCTCGAGCTCCACCAAGCGGAAGGCGAGCCGGAGCAGGGCCAGGCGCGGCCGCTCGGCGAAAGCCGTGAGCAGCGCTTCGAAACGGGCCCGGCGGTCGCCGTCCCCCGGGGAATCCAGGCGGAAGCGGGCGGAGTCGGACTCGGCGAGTGCGGCGAGGACGGGTCCGAATTCGCGTTGCAGGGCCTCGCGGCTTGTCGGTGCGTCCGGCCGGGAGCGGGCCGCACTCAGCAGGGCCGCGGCTGCGGCCACGGGGTCCCCGACGTGTTCCAGGATCCGGGCCGCGGCGCGTCGCGCGGCGTCGCCGGAGGCG
>CAZQUP010000100.1:0-9927 GCA_964596545.1 uncultured Desulfatibacillum sp.
GAGGCGCCGCCCCGCGCCTGGCCCGTGCTGTGGCACGAGGCGGGCGCCGAGGAGCCCGAGCCCGCCTCCGGGGGCGACGCCGCCGTCAAGACGGCCGCCCTGGTCGAAGGCGCGATCGAGAACCACCGCTGGCGCCAGCAGCGGTGCATCAACCTGATTCCTTCGGAGCAGACGCCCTCGCGCCTCGTGCGGCTGCTTTCGATCACCGATCCCGTCGGCCGTTACGCCGAGCACAAGGCCCTCAAGGCCTTCCGCGAAGCCGACGTCTTCTTCTACCAGGGAACGGGGTTCATCGCCGAGGTGGAGCGAACGCTCGTGCGAGCGCTGCGCGGCATGCTCGGCTGCCGCAACCTCGAGGTGCGGCCGATCTCCGGGCAAATGGCCAACATGGCCGTCTACAGCGCCCTCGTCGATTTTCTCAACCGCGCCGACCGCCGGCGCGAGCCCCGGCGGTTGCGGGCGGTGATGAACCACCCCATCATCCGCGGCGGGCACCTGAGCGCCCAGCCTTCGGGAGCGCTCCAGGATTTCGTGATGCGCGAATCGCGGCGCGAGCGTCCGGCGGTGGTCGCTTTCCCGGTCCGGCCCGAGGACCCCTTCCGCATCGATCTCACCGCGACCCGCCGGCTCATCGCCGAAATCCAGCCCGAGCTCGTCATTTTGGGCCGCAGCCTGACGATTTACCGCGAGCCGGTCGCCGAGATCCGCTCCGCGCTCCAGGAGGCCGGCGTTCCGGCGGTGCTGATGTACGACGCCGCCCACGTGCTCGGCCTGCTCGGGCCGAGCTTCCAACAGCCGTTCGCCGAGGGGGCGGACATCCTCACCGCTTCGACCCACAAGACCTTCTTCGGCACCCAGCGGGGACTGATCGCCTGCGATTTCGCCCCCCGCGACCCTCGCTACCCCCTCTGGGAAGCGGTGCAACGTCGCGTCTTTCCCGGAAGCCTCAGCAACCACCATCTCGGGACGCTGCTCGGCTTGCTTGCCGCGGTCTACGAAATGGAGCGTTTCGGGGACGCCTACCGCGGAGCGGTGATCGCCAACGCCAAGGCTTTTGCGCGTGCGCTCGCCGACGCCGGTCTGCGCGTGGCCGGGGATCCGGCCTGCTCCTTCACCGAGACGCACCAGGTGATCGTGCTCGTGGGATACGCCCGCGGGCCGCGGATCGCGAGGCGTCTCGAGGAAAACCACATTCTGCTCAACTACCAGGCGGCACCCGACGAGGAGGGCTTCACGGCCTCGGGGGCGCTGCGCATGGGGGTGCAGGAGATGACCCGTTTCGGAATGGGGCCCGCCGACTTCACCGCGCTCGCCGGGCTCGTCGCCGACTGCATCCTGCGCAAGGCCGACGTGCGCGAGGAGGTGGCCCGGCTGCGACGGCGCTTCGCCGAGATGCATTTTTGTTTTACGGGTCCCGAAGCCGAGGCGTGGCTGGAGCGACTGCGGGAGCTTGCCTGAGCGAGGGCCGCCGCGTTCGCGGCGACCGCTCCCGTGGCGGCGAGGGTTTCCGCGGACGAGCTCCGAGCTTTCTCTCCCTCGAGAGGCTCCCGCCGTGAACACCGGCCGGCCGTCCCCGGACCACCGCCGACCTCCGCGATGTGAAACCCCCGGGAGGTTCGGGACTCCCGAAAGGCACCTAATTCTCCCTGGAGGAGCAAAGCACCCGGCCCACGGTCTCCGTGAGCGCCTCAAGCGCGCCGGTATAGAAGTGGTCGGCGCCGGGGATCACTTCGAGCGCGGCCCCGGGGTTCCAGAAGCGCAGCAGCGGCTCGATCCGCCGGGCGGGGGCGATGGGGTCGGCTTCGCCGGTGACGACGAGGCGCAGGGCGGGAAGGGGGGAGGGGGGGCCGAAGTCGAGGAGCGCGACCGGCGGGGAGACGAGGACGAGGCCGGAAAAGTCCTCGGGCGCGCCGGCGAGCACCCACGCGCCGAAGGAGTAGCCTGCGGCCAGAACGTCCTCCGCCCCCCGGCTCTGGAGCCAGTCGCGGGCGGCGCGGAGGTCGAGCCGCTCCGGCTCCCCCCCGCCGTGTTTTCCGCCGCTTGCGCCCACCCCCCGAAAATTGAAGCGCAAGACCCGCCGGCCCGCACGGTGAAAGGCCTGCGCCAGGGCGCGCACGACGGCGTTGTCCATATCCCCCCCGTAGCGCGGATGGGGATGGGCCACGAGCGCCGCACGGGGGCCGTCCGCCTCCGCGAGCCGGCCCTCGAGCTGGAAATCGCCGCAGGGGATGAACACCGTCCGTTCGGTCACGGCCCTCCCTCAGCGTTGGCCCCGCAAAAGAGCGAGGATCTCCTCGCCGAAGGCCGAACGCTGCCAGGGGCGCAGCTCGGCGATCGCCTCGAGCTCGACCTCGGTGCGGGGCCTTCGTTCGGCCAGCGACCGCATCGCCGCCTTGGAGCAGACGAGCGCGGGTTCGAGGCCGAGGTCTCGGGCTTTCCGTTCGCGCCATCGACGCAGAAGCGGAAGGCGCTCACCTGCGGCGGCGCTTAACGGCATGCGGGGACGGCGCGGGTAGCGGGGCAGGCGCTCGGCGGGGATCTCGAACGCGGAGGCGATCGCCGTGAGAATCTCCCGGCCGTAGCGCTCGATTTGGAGCGGGCTGAGCGCCCCGGATTCGGCGAGACCCGGGATGTCGCGCGGTCGGCCCTCGGCCAGGGTGATCAGGCTTTCGGTGCGGAAGACCTTGAAGGGCGGCCGGTCTTTTTTCCGCGCCAGATCCTCGCGCAGGCGAAGCAGGCCTTCGAGCGCCGCCAGGCTCCGCGGGTCCAGGCGGCCCGCCCCCTTGCAGGAGAGAAAACGCGGCTCGGGTTCCTTTCCCGCCGTAGGGATCGTTTCCGCGAGCAGCCGGCACTCCTCGAGCATCCAGGCCAGACGCCCGCGAGCGGCGAGCTCCGACTCCAGGTGCTCCGCGAGCGGGACGAGATGGCGCACGTCGGCGGCGGCGTAGGCGACCATTTCCGGGGGCAGCGGGCGAAGCGACCAGTCTTTGCGGCGCTGCCGCTTGTCGAGTTCGACGCCGAAGGTGCGTTTGAGCGCGGCTTCGAGGCCGGTCTCGGAATAGCCGAGGAAGCGGCAGGCGAGCTGGGTGTCGAAGAGCCCGGCGACACGGATGCCGAAATCGCGTTGCAGCAGCCGCAAGTCGTAGTCGGCGCCGTGGAAGACCTTGCGAATCCGGGCGTCCCGAAACAGCGGCTCGAGACAGCCCAGGTCCCGCAGGGCGAGGGTGTCCACCACCGCATGCTGCGGCGCGGCGGCGATCTGCAGCAGGCAGGCCTTCTCGTGATAATGGTGCAGCGAGTCGGCCTCGAGGTCGACCCCGACGGCGGGGGCGGCGGCGATCTCGCGGGCGAAGTCGGAAAGCGCCGCGGCCGTCTCGATCCAGAGAAAATGCGTTTCCGTCAGGGTTTCCGCTGGCCGTCTTGACCCGGACATGGAATCCTTTCTACAATGATCCGTTTCAAAAAGACAAGCCCGGATTCCCCACCGGCAGGTACCGGCGGGCGACGGCCTCGCCGGTCTTGTGTTTTCGGGCCCACCCCCCGAGGAGGGACAGGCATGATTCGCATCACGCTTCCCGACGGCAGCGAACGGCGCTTCGAGCGACCCGTAAGCGGGCTGGAGTTGGCTCGGAGCCTTTCCGAGGGTCTCGCCCGCAGCACGGCCGCCCTCGAGCTCGATCACCGGCTCGTCGATCTGGAAACCCCGATCGACCGCGACGCCGCGGTGCGCCTGATCACCACCCGGGACCCCGAGGCCCTCGGGATCCTGCGCCACAGCGCGGCCCACGTGATGGCCCAGGCCATCCTGCGGCTCTACCCCGAGGCCAAGCTCACCGTCGGCCCCGTCGTCGAGGACGGCTTTTACTACGATATCGACATGCCCCCCGTGTCCGAAGAGGATTTCCCCCGCATCGAGGCCGAGATGCAGAAGATCATCCAGGCCAAGCTCCCCATCCGGCGCCGCGAGGTGAGCCGCGAGGAGGCGCTCGCCCTCTACCGCGACGAACCCTACAAGCTCGAGCTGATCCGCGAACTTCCCGAGGGGGTGATTTCGGTCTACGAGCAGGGCGAGTTCGCCGACCTCTGCCGCGGGCCCCACGTCCCGCACACCGGCTTCGTCAAGGCGATCAAGCTGCTCAAGGTCTCGGGGGCCTATTGGCGTGCGGATCCCTCGCGCGCCCAGTTGCAGCGGATCTACGGGACGGCCTTCTTCGACAAGAAGGAACTCGACGCCTATCTGCGCTTCCTCGAAGAGGCGCGCCGACGAAATCACCGCCGGATCGGCCAGGCCCTCGACCTCTTCAGCTTCCACGACGAGGCCCCGGGGATGCCGTTTTTCCACCCGCGGGGGATGGTCCTCTGGAACGCGCTGCTCGACTACTGGCGCGAGGAGCACCGGGCGGCGGGCTACGTGGAGACGAAGACCCCGATTCTGCTGAACCGCGCGCTCTGGGAGCGCTCCGGGCACTGGGACAACTACCGCGAAAACATGTACACGACGACGATCGAGGAGACCGAGTACGCCATCAAGCCGATGAACTGCCCGGGGGGGATGCTTCTCTACAACCGCCGGCCGCATTCCTACCGCGAACTTCCGCTCCGGGCGGCCGAGATCGGGCTCGTCCACCGCCACGAGCTCTCCGGGGTCCTCTCGGGTCTCTTCCGCGTGCGCGCTTTCCACCAGGACGACGCCCACATCTTCATGGCCCCCGAGCAGATCGAGGAGGAGATCCTCGGCGTGCTGCGGCTGGTCGAGCGCATCTACGCCACCTTCGGCCTGGGCTTTCACCTCGAACTCTCGACCCGACCGAAAAAATCGATCGGCACCGACGAACAGTGGGCGCTCGCCACCGACGGGCTGCGCTCCGCGCTCGCCGCCTACGGCCGGGACTACAAGGTGAACGAAGGCGACGGCGCCTTCTACGGTCCGAAGATCGACATCCACATCAAGGACGCCCTGGGCCGCACCTGGCAGTGCGGCACGATCCAGCTCGACATGTCGCTTCCCGAGCGTTTCCAGCTCGTTTTCGTCGACCGCGACAATCAGCGCAAGCGGCCGATCATGATCCACCGCGTGATCTACGGCTCGATCGAACGCTTCCTCGGCATCCTGATCGAGCACTTCGCGGGCCGCTTCCCGCTTTGGATGGCGCCTGTGCAGGCCGTGCTCCTGCCGATGAACGACGAGCTCGTCGCCCATGCACAGCAGCTCCGCAGCCGCTTCGAAGCCGAGGGGCTGCGCGTCGAGGTCGACGGCCGCACCGAGAGCCTCAACCGCAAGGTGCGCGAGGCCCAGCTCGCGCAGGTGCCGCTCATCGTCACCGTGGGGCCGCGCGAGAGGGAAAGCGGCACGCTCGCCGTGCGCACTCTCGACGGCCGCGTGGCGCCGGGGGTCGACTGCGGAAACTTCGTCGGCGCTCTCCGGGACAACGTCCGCCGCCGCGCGCTGGGCTTCGAAGGCTTCGCCGGCTGAGGAGGCCCGCTCCGATGGTACGGCGCTCCCGACCCTGCGGACCGGCGGAAAACGCCGGGGTCACGACGAGCCGCATCCGCTTCTGCGATCTGCGCTGCCCGGAGGCCGATTTCGCAAGGGCCCCCGGCCTAGACGGCTCCTGCCGCACCTTTGTCTCCCTGTGGTGCCGAAAACTGGAACGGCACGTGACCAAAAACGCCCCCTGCGAGGTCCGCTTCGGACGGCGGCGCCCCACGACGGGGCTCTGAAAGCCTGGGAGGATCGCCGATGCGCAGGGGACTCACCCACGGGCTGCCGTTGTTCCTTTACGCCGCGGCGATCTTCACCGTTTCCTCCCTGCCTCCAGCGCCGGCGCTGCCCTCCGTCGAAGGGGCGGACAAGGCGCTCCACTTCGCCGCCTACGCCGGTCTTGGCTTTCTCTTCGCCCGCGCTTACCGCGTCCGCTGGCCCGGGCTCTCCACATGGGGCCTGGCCAATTGGAGTCTCCTTTCGGCCGCGCTTTACGGACTCCTGGACGAGGTCCACCAGGCCTTCGTCCCCGGACGCTCCGCGGACCCCGCGGACTGGCTCGCCGACAGCCTGGGGGCAGCGGCCGGGGTGCTTTTGTACCTGCTGGCCAGGCGCCGCCGCGGCACCGGCTCCGCGCGGGGGCGCCTTGACAGGTCTCGCGATCCCGTCTAATACCGGCGGCGGAACCCCCCGAGGCCCGCCCGCGCGGGTAGGCGGCCTCTCTCGGCCGACGGTCTTACCGCCGATCAGCGCTGGATGCGCCGGAGACCATGACGCTCGACCCCCTGACCGCGATCTCCCCCGTGGACGGCCGCTACCGCCGCCAGGCCGAGCCGCTGGCCGACTACTTTTCGGAAGGCGCCCTCATCCGCTTCCGCTTGCGCGTCGAAGGGGAGTACTTCATCGCCCTGTGCCGGCTGCCGCTTCCGGCGCTGCGGGGGATCGACCCCGGGCGCCTGGCGGCGCTGCGGGAGCGCCTGGGTCGCCTCACGCGCGCCGACGAGGAACGGGTCAAGGCGATCGAGCGGGAGATCAACCACGACGTCAAGGCGGTCGAGTACCGCCTGAAGGAGATCTTGGTCGAGCTCGGGCTCGAGCCCTGGCGGGAGTTCGTCCATTTCGGCCTCACCTCCCAAGACATCAACAACACGGCCTTGCCGCTCGCCCTGAAGGACGCCTGGCGGCAGGTCCTCGATCCCGCGCTCGAGGAGGTGCTCGCGCGCCTGGCGGCGCTCGCGCGGCAGTGGCGCGAGGTCCCCTTGCTCGCCCGCACCCACGGCCAGCCCGCCTCGCCCACCCGGGTCGGCAAGGAGATCCAGGTGTTCGCGGCGCGTCTCCGGGAGCAGCTCCGACAGCTTCGCGCGATCCCCTTCTCCGCCAAATTCGGCGGTGCGACGGGCAACTTCAACGCCCACCACGCGGCCTACCCGGAGATCGACTGGATCGCCTTCGCCGACCGCTTCGTGAACGAAACCCTCGGTCTTTCCCGCACGCGTTTCACGACCCAGATCGAGCCCTACGACAATCTCGCCGCCTTCTGCGACGCCCTGCGGCGCATCCACACCGTCCTGATCGACCTGAACCGCGACTTCTGGACCTACATCGCCCTCGACCTCTTCCGCCAGAAGGTCCGCCCCGAGGAGGTGGGCTCCTCGGCCATGCCGCACAAGGTGAACCCGATCGACTTCGAAAACTCGGAGGGCAACCTCGGCGTCGCCAACGCGCTGCTCGGGCACCTGGCCGCGAAACTTCCCGTCTCGCGCCTGCAGCGCGACCTCACCGACTCGACCGTCCTGCGCAATCTGGGGGTCGCGCTCGCCCACGGGCTGATCGCCTACCGCAGCCTGCTGCGGGGGCTGGGGAAGATCGCCCTCGACGAAGAGGCCTTGCGCGCCGAGCTGGATGGGCACTGGGAGGTGGTGGCCGAGGGGATCCAGACCGTGCTGCGCCGCGAGGGCTTTCCCCGTCCTTACGAGGCGCTCAAGGAGCTCACGCGCACGGGGGGGCGCATCACGCGGGAGACGATCGCGGCCTTCATCGAGGCGCTCGCCGTGCCGCAACGGGTGAAGGAGGAGCTGCTCCGCCTCACCCCCCACACCTACACGGGGATCGTCCCCGACTTCGGAGAGGAGGACCCGGCATGAGCGCCCTGCACGTGCTGATCGAAGCCCGACCCTTCAGCGCCTTCGACCCCGCTCCGCTCGAGATTCTCCGCCGGGCGGGCTTCGAGATCTCCGATTTGAGGGGTTCCGGCATCGCGGAGGAGCGCTTCCGCGAAGCCCTCGGCCGGGCGGACATCCTGCTCTGCGGCAACGACCTGCGCGTCGACGACGCGGTGCTCGAGCGTGCCGGCCGTCTGCGCGCCGTCGCCAAGCTCGGGGCGGGTCTGGACACGGTGGACATCGCCGCCGCGACCCGCCGCCGCATCCCCGTCTTCCACACGCCGGGGGCGAACAACCAGGCCGTGGCCGACCACACTTTCGCTCTGATCCTCTCGCTGGCGCGCCGCATCCTCGCGTGCGACCGCGGCCTGCGCGCCAAGCGCTGGGAGCACACGCGCATCCTCGGGGTGGAAATCTGGAACAAGACCCTCGGTCTGATCGGCCTGGGAGCGATCGGTCGCTGTGTCGCTCTGCGGGCGAAAGGATTCCAGATGCGCGTCCTCGCCCACGACCCTTACTGGCCCGAGGCCTTCGCCGCGGAGCACGGCATCGAGCGCGTCGCCCTCGAGGAGCTCCTCGAGCGCGCCGACATCGTGAGCCTGCACGTCCCGCTCACCCCGGAGAGCCGCCACCTGATCGACGCGCGGGCGCTCGCACGCATGAAGAAAAGCGCCTTGCTCATCAATTGTTCGCGGGGCGGAATCGTCAACGAGGCCGACCTGGTCGAGGTCCTGCGGACCGGGGCCATCGCCGGCGCGGGGCTCGATGTCTTCGAGGAGGAACCTCCGCTTGCTTCGCCTCTGCTCACGCTCGACAACGTGGTTCTCACTCCGCACACGGCGGCCTTCACCTACGAGGGCATGAACAACATGAGCACCGGGATCGTGGAGCAGATTCTGGCCTTCGCGAGAGGAGAGCGGCCGCGTCACACGGTGAACCCTGAGGTTTTCGCTTCCGCCTGAGCCGGGCATCGGCCGCGGTCAGGACCCTGCTTCGAGAAGGGCCCGCACCGTGCGCACGACGAGCGCCCAGATCGCATCCGCGGGAAGGACCTCCTCGATCGTCGGCGCGAAGAGTGCGGTCATCCGGGTCGGGAACTCCTCGTCGGCGGTCCACAAAAGAAGCGTGATCGGAACGCGCGGCAAAGGCAGGAAGCGGAAGGCGCAATCGGCCATTTCGACCGGCCGGGCGTCGAGCTTTTCCGCCGCCGCGGCGAAGCCCGCGGGATCGCGGCCGTAGCGGTCGAGAAGCGAGCCGAAATCGAGGGCGTGGGGGCCGCGGAAAAAATGGCCCTCGCGCAGGTCGCGGACGCCGACGAGCGGCCCGCCCGCGGGGAGGGACTCGCGCACGCGGCAGAGGTATTGCCGCAAGACGATCTCGAGCAGCGGATCCTCGGCGGGCGCCCACACCTTCCCTCGCCGGCGTTCGAGCCTTGCTGCCTGGAGGTCGACCCGCCGCAGCTCTCCGAAAAAGCGGAAGACGAGTCCGCCCGCGGGATCCGGAGCGAAACCCGACGCACGCGCCAGCTCCGCCGGATCCCGCGCCTGGACGGCCTCCCAGGTGCCGCAGGCCGGCTCTTTGCGGTTGGTCATTGCGCCTCCGGCTGGCAGTGCGGGCAGAAATGGGTGCCGCGGCCGTCCAGGACGATGCGGACGATCGGGGTGCCGCAGCGCGGGCAAGGCGCACCCGTTCGCCGAAAGACGCGGAGGGCGTCGCCGTTTCGCCCCCGCCGGCCGCCGACGGAAAAGAAGTTTGCCTTTCCGGTGCCGAGCGAGGTGCCCAGGTTGCGGATGCCGCGGCGCAGCACGCGGCGAATCGCCCGGTGGAGGCGGTGTGTCTCGGCTGCGGTCAGGGTGTCGGAGCGGCGCGCGGGGTGGATCTCCGATTCCCAGAGGGCCTCATCGGTGTAAATGTTGCCTAAACCAGCGACGAAGCCCTGGTCGAGAAGCAGCGGCTTGATCCGGCGCCGCCGCCGCTGAAGCGCCCGGTGGAAGTCCCGGACGCGGAAGTCCTCCCCGAGGGGTTCGGGCCCGAGCTTTTCCAGAATCCGCCCGACATCCTCGGTGAGGTAGAGGCGGCCGAACTTGCGGGTGTCGTGAAAGCGCAGCTCGCCGCCGTCGGGGAAGACGAGAACGACCTGCTCGTGGGGCGAGCGGGGAGCGCAGGGTCCGCACCAGTCGAGCCGGCCCGACATGCGCAGGTGAAGCAGCAGGTACCCTCCGCCCTCCAGCGTGATCACGAGGAACTTTCCACGGCGGCCGACTTCCGCGATCCTGCGGCCGA
>CAZQUP010000101.1:0-9827 GCA_964596545.1 uncultured Desulfatibacillum sp.
CTCTACGTCTCGGGCGAGGAGTCGACCCGCCAGATCCGGCTGCGCAGCCGGAGGCTCGCCTGCGGTTCGGCGAACCTGCTCGTCGCCTCCGAGGTGGAGGTCGAGGCCATTCTCACGATGATCGAGGAGGTGCGCCCCGCGGCCGTGGTCGTGGATTCCATCCAGACGCTTTATTCCCCCGATCTCGGCTCCGCCCCGGGCAGCGTGAGCCAGGTGCGCGAGGCGACCGTGCGGCTGATGCTCGCGGCCAAGCGCACTGGGGTCTCCATCTTCCTCGTCGGCCACGTGACCAAGGAAGGTGCGATCGCCGGGCCGCGGTTGCTCGAGCACATGGTGGACACCGTGCTCTACTTCGAGGGCGATCGCAACCACATCTTCCGCGTCTTGCGCGCGGTGAAAAACCGCTTCGGCTCGACCAACGAGATCGGCGTCTTCGAGATGAAGGATGTGGGGCTCGAGGAGGTGCCCAACCCCTCGGCCGTCTTTCTCTCCGAGCGGCCCGCGGCGGCTCCCGGATCGGTCGTCGCGGCCAGCCTCGAAGGAACCCGCCCGATCCTCGTCGAACTCCAGGCGCTCACCGCCGGGGCGAGCTACGGCACGCCGCGGCGTACGATTCTGGGGCTGGACGCCAACCGCGTCGCACTGCTCGCCGCCGTGCTCGAGAAGAAGGCGGGCATGCCCCTCATGGGCCTGGATCTCTTCATGAACGTGGCCGGCGGGGTCAAGGTATCCGAGCCTGCGGTCGACCTCGCCGTCGCCGCGGCGATCGCCTCAAGCTTTCTCGACAAGCCGGTTCCCGCGGCCACCGTGGTCCTGGGCGAGGTGGGGCTCACCGGCGAGGTGCGTGCGGTCGGCCAGGCCGAAATGCGCATCCTCGAAGCGCGCAAGATGGGCTTCACGCGCTGCCTGCTCCCCCGCAGCAACCTCGAACGGCTTCCGGCCCCCGAAGGAATCGAGATCCTGGGCGTGCGCTCGGTCGGCGAGGCCGTCGAGGCGCTGTTCTAAATTGACTTTTTTCGCGGCAACGTTGTATCAATAGCGATTTTCGATAATTTTCCGCGA
Organism: uncultured Desulfatibacillum sp.; assembly: GCA_964596545.1. Classification (GTDB taxonomy): domain Bacteria; phylum Desulfobacterota; class Desulfobacteria; order Desulfobacterales; family SpSt-501; genus SpSt-501. Next base: position 1,063 of record CAZQUP010000101.1, read on the forward strand.
CCGAAAAAGATCGGCTGTCAGGGGATGCGTCGGCAGTTCAGGGCGGCGGCGAACCGCTGGGAGGATCATTATGCGCGGCGCGCACGGCGCGCGCGGTATCCCGCCCGCTCGGTCTACAAGCTGGAAGAGATCCAGAAGCGCTTCCGCATCCTGCACCCCGGAGATGCGGTGCTCGACCTCGGCTGCGCCCCGGGATCGTGGCTGCTCTACGCCGCCAAGACGGTTGGGGACCAGGGGAGGGTGGTGGGCGTGGATCTGATCCCGGTGACGATCGCGCTTCCCCCGCAGGCGAGCACCATCGCCGCCGACGTGCTTGCGATCGCCGCGGATTCGGCCGCCCTTTTCGGACGCCGCTTCGATGCGGTCCTAAGCGACATGGCCCCCTCCACGACGGGAAGCCCCGGGGTCGATGCCGCGCGCTCCGAGCGTCTTTGCGAGGCCGCTCTGGCGGTCGCCCGCCGCGTGCTGCGGCCCGGCGGCACCTTCGTGTGCAAGATTTTCCAGGGGGACGGGTTTGCGGCTTTCACCCAGGCCGTACGCGCTTCCTTTTCAACTTTCCGCATCTACAAACCGCAAAGCAGCCGCAAGGCGAGCCGCGAAATCTACCTCATCGGCATAGGAAAACGCGAGGAGGATCCATGTCCGGCCACAATAAATGGGCAAGCATCAAACACAAGAAAAGCGCCAACGACGCCCGGCGCGGAAAAATTTTCACCAAGTTGATCAAGGAAATCACGGTCGCCGCACGCCTGGGCGGAGGTGACCCCGCCTCCAACCCGCGGCTGCGGGCCGCCATCCTGGCCGCCAAGGCCGAGAACATGCCCAAGGAGAACATCGAGCGCGGCATCAAGAAGGGCACGGGCGAGCTCGAGGGGGTCAACTACGAGGAGAGCATTTACGAGGGCTACGGCCCGGGCGGAGCCGCGGTGCTGGTCGAATCGCTCTCCGACAACAAGAACCGCTCCGTCGCCGAGATCCGCCACATTTTCTCGAAGAACGGCGGAAACCTCGGGGCTGCCGGCTGTGTCGCCTGGATGTTCAAGAAGAAGGGCTATCTCGCCGTCGAGCGCTCGGCGGTCAACGAAGAGGCGCTCATGGAAAAGGCGCTCGAAGCGGGCGCCGAGGACGTCCGCGAAGAGGGAGACGTCTACGAGGTCATCACCGCGCCCGAGGATTTCGAGGCCGTGAAGGCCGCGATCGACGAGCTCCGGGTACCTTACGTCACGGCGGAAATCACGATGCTGCCCCAGAACACGACCGAGCTCACGGGCAAAGACGCCGAGCAGATGGTCCGCCTGATGGAGATGCTCGAGGATTGCGACGACGTTCAGAAGGTCTACACGAACGCGGACATCCCCGAAGAGCTCGTCAGCCGCGCCTGAGGCCGTTTCCCCCGCCCGTTTTCCGCCCCGGCATGCGCGCCACGAGCATCCGGGGCGGCGCCTTTCTTACTCCTCGATCTTCTGCACGTCCGCGCCCGGCGGGATCTCGAAGCGGAACAGCGAAGGATCCAGGTTGACGTTGAACTGCGGCTGGAGGATGTCGATACGCGTGTCGTCGCCCAGCTCGTTCAGGGTCACGATGCGCACGATGTAATGCGCGCGGGGGGTGACGTAGAGCCTGACCTCGGAGAGGTTGAGGCTCCCCCGCTCGCGGGGCGTGAGCTTCAACTCGTAGAGGTATTCCCCTTCGGCCTGCGCCATCGTGATGTGGAACTTCGTGCGCACCAGCGAGATGTCCGAGAGAAAGCTCGCCCCCTTGCCGTCACGGAACAACGCCGGCGCGCCTCCGGTCATGACGAGGTTGTCCTGAGGCCGGTGGATCCAGAGCGTTTTCCCGTCGGTGATGATCACCTGGCGCTCGGGCTTTTCGTACTCCCAGCGCATCATGCCGGGATAGCGCACGTAGAGGCGGCCGGAGGCGAAGTCGGTGATCTCCATAGAGCGGATCGTGGACTCCTGAAGAAACTCGGCCGCAAATTGAGAGCCGGTGTAACGCCGCTCGAGCTCCTTGAGTACCGCCTCGACAGGCGGCAACCCGGCGGCCCGGGCGGAGACCCCCGGGGCGAGCAGGCAAAGACCGATTCCCCAGCACAAAAAGATAAGCAAGCGATGCCGGTCAACCATGTCGTTTTCCCCTCTCGGCAGGGCGAAGCCTTTCCCCTCCGGGGATCCTCTTCCGGGGAGAAGCGCCCTCAGGGTAGAAGTCCCGCCCGGCCTTGTCAAACCCCGCGGGAATTCTTTCACAACAGCCGCCGGAAGATCTCCTCCAGATCCAGCGCATCGTTTATTGCCGCCGATCCCGCGCCCGCGGCGTCCTCGTGAAAAATCCGGCCGCATCCCGCTTGGCTCAAGCGGTCGATGCAGGCCGTCTCCCGTCCGAGACGCTCCTCGTCCACGGCGACCAGGCGTTCGCCGCGGGCAAGCAGGGTTTCGACGGGAGCCGCAGCCAGAAGCTCCCGCTGCCGGCGGCCGCGCTCGCGGGCGCGCAGCAGCAGCCCTTTCCGCGTCGCCAGCAGCGTCTCGATTCCCCCCGCGGGAAGGGGCTCGGCCAAGAGCTCCAGCGCGAAGGAAAAAGCCTCCTCGTCCTCCGGCCGCTCAAAGTCCAGCCGCTTGAGAAGCCGGAGGAGAAAGGATGCGCTCTCCGGCGCCCAGGAGGAGATCCGCGCCCGCCGGATCCGCGCGCGCAGGCGCAACCGGAGCGATGCCTCGCCCCGTGCGTCGAGAGCCTCCAGAAAGATCCCCGGCAGATCGCATCCCACGCCGAGCCGTTCGATGAAGCCCTCAAGGCGTTCGGGTGTCGAGGGAAGTCGAATCTCCACCCCATTCGGCAGGCGAAAGGGGATCTGCCGCACCTGCCGGCACAAGGCCTGCGCGGCCTCCTCGATCTCCCGGCGGCTCCATCCCTTTTCGCCGAGCAGGGCCTCCACCCGTTCGACCAGTTCTTCGGCAGGGCTGAAGAGCAGCGCGATCAGACTCTCCGCTTCGGCCTCTTCCCCCAAGGCGCAGGCCGCGAGACGCTCGGCCGCACGCTCCCCCCAAGTGCTCCCGATGAACGCTGCGGTCGCGGCGGGGACCTCGAGGCCGCAGGCGAGAATCTCAACCAGCAGTTCCCGAATCACGCTTGCCCGAGCTTCGGGCGGGGCGGGCGAAGAAACCATCTCCTCCCTCATGCCAGATAGGCCGAAAGACGCGAAGCGAGTTCTTCCGCGGCGAGGGCGCCGGGGATGCTCTCTTGAAGCTCCCCGCGATCGAAGACGAAGAGAAAGGGAACGCTCAGAACCCCCAAGCGGGAGGCGGTCTGGGGGTTCGCCTCCACGTTCAACTTGCCCACGCGCAGCCGGCCCTGCATCCGGGCGGCCAGGCGGTCGATTTCCGGGGCGGCCGCCTGACAGCTCGGGCACCAGGGCGCCCAGGCGAAGAGCAAGACGGGTAGCGGGGCCTTCAAAACCCGCTGCTCGAAATCGGCGTCGCTTACGGCCACGGGTTGTGCGATGTGCAGCTCCGCCGCCGGAAGCGGTGCGGTACAGCGACCGCAGCGGGGGGCGGCATCGATCCTCGAGGCAGGGATGCGGTTTTTCGCCCCGCAGGAGGAACAGCGCAGGGCATAGACCGTCCCCGCGCCTTGGGGTTCGGCGGGGCGCGCGGGAAAAAGCGGCCTTCGGCAGCGGCCGCAACGCGCCTCGGGCGCGCCCACGCGCTCCGCGGCAAGGCGGTTCTTCGCCCCGCACGAGGGGCAGGAAACGGTCGGGCTCGAAGCGGTGTTCATCGGGGCTTTCGTGTTCGCCATCGACGCGGAAACGATAAAACGGTGGATCGGGAATGTAAAGACGGCGCCCCGCGTTCCGTAGCGGGCGCTTTTGTGGTAAAAGTACGTCTCCGCCCGCGGGGAGGCGATCTCCGGACGGGCGGCCGAGGAGAAGCGTGGAAACCTGTGTTCTGATCATCGGGGGCGGGGTGACCGGGGTCGGTCTGGCCCGGGACTTGAGCCTCCGCGGCATCGACTGCACGCTCGTCGAGGCCCGCGACATCAACGCCGGGGCCTCGGGAGCCAATCACGGACTGCTCCACAGCGGGGCGCGCTATGTGCGCAGCGACCCCGAATCGGCCGCGGAGTGCCGCGAGGAAAGCCGCATCCTGCGGCGCATCGCGCCCCATTGCATCGAGGAAACGGGCGGCCTCTTCGTGGCCGTGGCCGGAGACGACGAGCGCTATGCGGCCGACTTCCCCCGGCTTTGCCGCCGTGTGGGCATCGACTGCCGGGAGCTGGCGCCGGGGGAGGCGCGGGAGCTCGAGCCGCTGCTCACGGATCGGCTGATCGCCGCCTATGCGGTGGACGACGCGGCGATCGACCCTTTCCGGCTCGCTCTGGACAACCTCGGGGAGGCGATGGACCGCGGCTGCCGGGTTTTGCTGGCCTCCCGCGTGGAAGGCTTCGAGATCGAGGGAAGGCGGATCCGCTGCGTCCGCATCCTCGAGCCCACGACGGGGGAACGCCGGAGGATCGCCGCCCAAGTCGTCATCAACGCCGCCGGTGCGTGGGCGAGGGAGATCGCGGCCTTCGCCGGCGTGCCGCTGGCGATGACCTGGTCCAAGGGGAGCCTTCTCATCACCGACCGCCGGCTCAGCCAGCGGGTCATCAACCGCCTGCGACCGGCCTCGGATGCCGACATCCTGGTTCCCGGGGGGACCGTCTCGATCCTGGGCACCAGTTCCGTGCGGCTCGATTCGCTCGATGAGATCACCCCGAGCGTCGCCGAAATCGACGGCATCCTCGAAGCCGCATGCGAAATGGTCCCCGCGCTGGCTTCGACGCGTTTCATCCGCGCCTATGCCGGGGTGCGGCCCTTGGTCGGCGGGGGGGGAGAGGCGGCCGGCGACCGCTTGCTCCGCCGCGGGTTTGCGCTCTTCGATCACGCCGCCCAAGGTCGCGACAACTTCATCACGATCACCGGCGGAAAGCTCACCACCTATCGTCGCATGGCCGAAAAGGCCGCCGACCTCGCCTGCCGCAAGCTCGGCGTCGACATCCCCTGTCGGACGGCGGATGTGCTCATCGCACCCCAGGCGGCCAGCCGCTGGGTGGAGGCGGGCGCCGGCCCCCGCTGCTGGCTCGAGGCCTGCCGCGATCCGCAGGAGCGGCTCCTGTGCGAATGCGAGATGATCCACGCCTCCGCCGTGGATGAGGTCTGCGAAGCGATCCGCCGCCAGGGAGGACGCCCCTCGCTTTACGGCATCGGGCGACGCAGCCGGGTGGGCAAGGGAACCTGCCAGGGAGCGTTCTGCGGCATCCGTGTGAACGCCCATCTCTACGACCGCGGGGTCCTGCTCGGCCAGCAGGGGATCGGGGATCTGCAGACCTTTCTGGGGGCCCGCTGGCGCGGCATGCGCCCCATCCTCTGGGGAACCGCGCTCGCCCAGGAGGAGCTCCAGGAAGCGCTCCATTGCGGCCTCTTCAGCCTGGATCTCGAAAGCCGACGATGACGCCCGCCCGGGAAAGCCGTTACGACGTCGCCGTGATCGGAAGCGGCATGGCCGGCATGAGCGCGGCCTGGTTCGCCGCACGCGCCGGTCTCGCGACGATCCTCATCGGACGCTCGGGCGGAATCCTCTTCGCCAGCGGCATGATCGATCTCCTGGCGGTGCATCCGCTCGAAACGCGGCGCCTGTGGGGAAACCCCTGGGAGGCGCTCGCGCGGCTTGCGAGCGACGAACCCGCGCACCCCCTGGCACGGATCGCCCCCGCCCGCATCCGCGAGGCGGTCGAAGCCGTCACCGGCGCGCTTGCGGAAAACGGCCTGGCCTACCTGGAGGCGGGGGAGCGGAACCGCTGGGTCCTGACCGCGCTCGGCACCTTCCGGCCCACTTTTCGCGTCCCGGCTACGATGGCCGCGGGCATCGCCGGCCGCGAGGCGCAAGCCGCCGCCCGGATCGTCTCGTTCCACGGCCTGCGAGGGTTCAGCGCCCGCGGCATCGCGGCCTGCGCCGCGGAACACTGGGGCGGGCTGAGGGCGGCTACGCTTTCCTTTCCGACGGCTGCGGCCGGAGGCGAGATCTTCCCCGAAAGGATGGCGCGCGCGCTCGAGGCGGCGGATGCTCGCGCGGCCCTGGCCCGGACCCTCGAACCCTGCCGCGAGGGCGTCGAGGTCCTGGGGTTGCCCGCCGTGCTCGGCATCTCGCGTCCGGCCGAAGTTCATCGCGACCTCGAAGCGCGCCTGGGGATCCCCCTCTTCGAAATCCCCACGCTCCCGCCGGGGGCGACCGGGCCGCGGTTCAAAGAGGCCTTCGAGCGCGCCTTGGACGCTGCGGGCGTGCGGCGCATCCCCGGGCAGAGCGTGGTCCGCGCGCAAGCGCTGGGAAGCGCCGGTTTCCGGCTGGAGACCGAAAACCGGGATTTCTCGCCGCCGCTCGCGGCCCGCGGGGTGATCCTCGCCACCGGCCGCTTCCTCGGCGGCGGCCTGCGCGCGGAACGGGGTCGCCTGGTGGAGGCGCTTTTCGGGCTTCCCGTCGTCTTCCCCGAGGACCGCGAGGCATGGCACCGCAAGGATTTCTTCCACGCCGGCGGCCACCCGCTCAACCGCGCCGGAATCGAGACCGATCGCTTCTTCCGCCCCCTCGGTCCGGGAGGCGAACCCTTCCATCCCCGGCTCTTTGCCGCGGGAAGCCTGCTTGCCCACCAGGACTGGGTCCGGGAGCGTAGCGGCGCGGCGCTGTCCATCGCCACCGCCTGCGCGGCGGTCGAGGGGCTGAGGGGGGAGCTCGCCTGATGCGGCTTTTCTCCTCTCGACTCCGCCAGCGTCCGGCGGGGCTGCCTTCGGAGGTTCAGGGGTCGGCTCCGTGGTTTTGATCAAAATCCTGACGACCGTGGGCATTGTGCTCGTCTTGTCGGTCGTGGCCGAACGGGCCGGGCCGCGCATGGCGGGGGTGCTCTCCGGATACCCCCTGGGGGTGGCGCTGAGCCTCTTCTTCATCGGACTCGAGATCTCCCCCGAGTTCGCCGCGCAAAGCGCCGTGTACGCCATCGCCGGCCTGTGCGCCACGCAGGCCTTCGTCTGGGTTTACTACCTCGCTTCCCGCCGCATCCGACGGGGCTGTATCGTCGCATCAACGCTTGCCGCCACGGCCGGTTATTTCGCCGCCGCCGCGGCCTTGCGGCCGATCCCTTTCAATCGGGCCGGGGCGCTTTCGGCCGCCTTCGGCGCGATGGCGGCCTTCACGATGCTTTTCCGGCGCATACCGGACGCCCGCATCGCCCACAGCGTGCGTTTCACGCCGGCCGTCTTCGCCTTGCGTGCCTTGCTCGCCGCGCTCATCATCGTCGCCGTCACCGCCGCGGCCCAGGCCGTCGGCCCGGCATGGGCGGGGCTCTTCTCGGCTTTCCCAATCGCTCTTTACCCCCTCTTGTTGATCGTGCATCTCACCTATGATAAGGCCCACGTGCACACGATCATCAAGCATTTCCCCCGCGGCATGGGGGCGATCGCCGTCTACGCCCTGTGCGTCTCCTGGGCCTACCCCGCCTGGGGAATCGGCTGGGGGACGGCAGCGGCCTTCGCCGCGGCGACCGTCTATTTAGGCGCTTTCGTTTTCTGGATGTCCCGCCGCCGGCCTGAAAGCGCCAGGCGGGAAGGATGCCCGCAAGGAGGGGCGATGGATGCGAAGCTTTTGACCCTGATCGATACCGCCATTCGGCGTGAGGAGGAAGCCTACGCCTTCTATCGCGAACTCCGCGGCCGGGTGGCGGACGAGGCCTCGCGCGAGGCGATCGACGGGATCGCCGAGGAGGAAAAGAAACACAAGGAGTTTCTCGAACAATACCGTCAGGGAGGCTTTGAAACAGGCGAGCTTCGTCTTTCCGATCCCGTCTACTACCGCATCGCCGAACACCAGCAGGAGCCCGAAGTGCGCGGGGACCTGAGCCGGCCCGAGGTCTTTCTCATCGCCGCGCACCGCGAACTTCGCTCCCACCGCTTCTACAGTGCGCTGGCCGCGGAGCACGGAGAGGGTCCGGCCCGGCAGCTGCTCGCACGCATGGCGACCGAGGAACTCCGCCACAAGGAGAAGATGGAGTACCTCTACGCGAACACGGCCTTTCCCCAGACCTCGGGGGGGTGAAGCGAGCCGGACCGGCCCGTCACCGGGGAGGGTCCACGGGAATCACGGTGACCGGAACGGGCGAGTGCTTGAGCACCTTCTCCGTCACGCTGCCGAAGCGGAAATTTCCCTTCTCGCCGTGGCTCGCCATGACGACCAGGTCCACCTTCTCGCTTTCGATCTTCTTGAGGATTTCCTGCGCCGGATCCCCCACGGCGACATGCTTGATGTAGAGCGGGCAGCCCTCGAGGTATTTTTCGCAGATCTGGGAAAGCCTCTGGGTCGCGGTCTTTCGGGCATGCTCCATCAGCTCCTGCACCCGCTTTTCCTCGAAGGCGCCGTACCAGCCGGGGTGGTGGGCGATGTCTTCAATGACGTAGAGGACGTGGATTTCAGCCCCGGTTTGCCCGGTGAGGGATTTCACGTGCGGCAGAGCCTTCTGGGAGGTGCTCGAAAAATCGGTCGGCCAGAGAATTTTTTTCACATCCATGCTCTCCTCCTCGCGGTTTCCTGGAACCACGGATCCTCCGGTTATCGACGAACATAATTTCCGCCGTTGCGGTTGTAAACGGCCCGCCGGTCGGCTCAACGGGAACGAGACAATAAGCCTCGGCCATCATAACTTCACGGCCCTTGGCCCGCTCGGCCTCGCCTCCTATCCGGTCCTTCTCC
>CAZQUP010000102.1:0-9790 GCA_964596545.1 uncultured Desulfatibacillum sp.
GGTGGCGATGAGGATGCGAACCTCGCCGCTCTTGAAGCGATCCATCAGGCGGAAACGCTTGCGCTGGGGGAGGTCCCCGGTGATCCCTTCGGCCGGGTGGCCGTTGCGCTGCAGGCGCCGCGCCAGGCGCTCAGCCTCGATCTTCGTATTGACGAAAATCAGCATACGGCTGAAGGATTCGCGCAGCAGGATGCCGAGCAGGAGGGAAAACTTGCGGTCGCTGCCGACGTGAAAAAGGCTTTGGTCGATGCCGGCGACGGTCACCTTGTCGGGGACGACGGAGATGAACTCCGGCAGGTTCATGAACTCGTAGGTGAGCTCAAGCACGCGGTGGGAGAGGGTCGCCGAAAAGAGCATCGACTGGCGCTTCTCGTAGGAGGGAAGCTTGCGCAGCAGGAAGCGCATGTCTTTTTCGAAGCCGAGATCGAGCAGCCGGTCGGCCTCGTCGATCACGAGATAACGGATCTCGCGGGTCTTGAAGATCCCCTGCTTGTAGTAGTCGATGATCCGGCCGGGGGTGCCGATGACGATGTCGACGCCCTTGCGCAGCTCCTCGGCCTGCTCCTTGTAATCGATCCCGCCGACGACCTCGAGCAACGAAAGCCCCGTGTAGCGGCCGAGGAGCCTCGCCTCCTCGACGATCTGGCGCGACAGCTCCCGCGTGGGGGCGAGAATGAGCGCCTGGGGCGACAGCGGGCGCTCATTCCGCCCGAACAGCCCGGCGAGCACGGTCACCAGAAAGGCGGCCGTCTTGCCGGTCCCGGTCTGCGCCTGGCCGGCGACGTCACGGCCCGCGAGCAGGACCGGCAGGGCCTCGGCCTGGATCGGAGTGCAGTATTCGAACCCGGCGCCCGCAAGCCCCCGCAGGATCTCGGGCGGAAGTTGGAAGGAATCGAAACGAGTGGTGGTGAGGAATTCGGGTTTCGGGGCCCGGGGAGGTTCAGGAGAGGCCTCGATCGGCTCACTCGGGCCCTGCGGTTCATCGTTCATCGCCGGGGAATCGCCTTTCGCCTCGGAAGTCGGCCACCCCACGGAAATCGCCGCGCGGCATGGCCGCCGGGCGGGCGGCGTTAGACAGGCCGCCTTTTCCGGGGAAGATTACGGCGACAGATTATAGCCTTGTTTCAGGAATTTGCAAGCCGCTCAATTGACTTTCGCGACCAAACGTCCTTATATCTGGAAACAGCCTTAGGGGGGATGAGCGGGGCAATTTGGAGCGACTTCTCCCCCGCGGCGGCAACAGGATGGAATTTTTCAAGGTTCTCGATATCGGGCAGGTTCTCGACCTGCGCTCCGGCTTCGGACAAGTTTCCACGGAGGAGGTGTTTCTCGAGGAGGCGCTCGACCGGGTCCTGGCCCGGGAAGTGCGCGCCCCCGAAGACCTCCCGCCGTTCGCCCGCTCCACGGTCGACGGCTACGCCGTCCGCGCCGCCTCGACCTTCGGGGCGGGCGAGGGAAGCCCGGCCTGCCTTACCCTCGTCGGCGGCGTCGGCATGGCGGAGGTGCCGCGGATCCTCCTCGGCCCCGGCCAAGCGGTCCGGATCGCCACGGGGGCCATGCTCCCCGAGGGCGCCGACAGTGTCGTCATGGTCGAGCATGCCGAAGTGCTCGACGAAACCTCGATCGAAGTTTTTCGCAGTGTGGCCCCGGGCCAGAACGTGATCGTCCGGGGCGAGGACTTCGCGGCGGGCGCCGTGGTCGCCCCGGCCGGAAGGCGGCTCAGGCCCCAGGATTTGGGGGCTCTCGCCGCTTTCGGCCGACTGCGGGTCACCGTCTTTCGGCGTCCCGTCGTCGGCATCCTCTCGACCGGCGATGAAATCGTCCCCGCGGCGGAGTCTCCGGGCCCGGCACAGATCCGCGACGTCAACCGTTACAGCCTGGCCGGCCTCGTGCGGCAGGCGGGATGCATCCCGCGGCCGCTGGGGATCGTCGGCGACCGCTTCGAGGCGCTGCATGCCGCCTGCCGCGAGGCGCTCGCGGCCTGCGACGCGTTGCTCCTTTCGGGGGGAAGCTCGGTCGGCACACGCGACCTGACGGTGGAGGCCCTGCAGGCCTTCGCCGACGCCCGCATCCTGGTCCACGGGATCGCCATCAGCCCCGGCAAGCCCACCATCCTCGCCCGCGTGGGCGGCAAGGCGGTCTGGGGACTGCCCGGCCATGTCGCCTCGGCGATGATCGTCTTTGCGCGCATCGTACGCCCTTTTTTGCTCTCGCTGGCAGGTCTCGCTCCGGAAGAAGAGCGGGAATACCGGTTGCCGGCGCGACTCGACCGGAACCTCGCCTCGGCCCAGGGACGGACCGACTTCGTCCGCGTGCGTCTCGAACGCCGCGACGGGCAGTGGTGGGCCGAGCCCGTGCTCGGCAAATCGGGGCTGATCCAGACGCTCGTCCACTCCGACGGCCTTGTGGAAATCCCCGCTTTCTGCGAGGGGCTCGAGCGGGGGGCTGCCGTCGAGGTGATTGTCTTCTGAGCCGAAGAATCCGGAGGAAACCAATCGGTGTCCCGCAACGTCTACCTGAACATGAAAACCCTCGCCGAGGCGCGCCGGCTCGTCTGCGCGCGCCTCGGCCCGCTGGGAAGCCTGGAGAGCGAAACCCTCCCCGTCCCCGAAGCCGTAGGGCGGGTGCTCGCCGAGCCGGTCTACGCCGCCCTCTCCTCGCCCGCCTACCCCGCGGCGGCGATGGACGGGATCGCCGTACGCGCCGAGGCGACCTTCGGGGCACGCGAGGGCCGTCCCTTGCGGCTCGCGCTGGGAAAAGAGGCCTTTTGGGTCAACACCGGCAACCCCCTTCCCGCGGGCACCGATGCGGTCATCATGGTCGAGCAGGTCCGCGTCGAAAACGACCGCGAGGCGCTGATCGAAGCCCCGGCCTTTCCCTGGCAGCACGTGCGGAAAGTGGGCGAGGACATCGTGGCGACCGAGCTGCTTTTTCCGAGCCGCCATCGCCTCACGCCCTACTGCGTCGGCGCCCTGCTCGCGGGCGGGGTGTTTCGCGTCCCGGTGTGGAAACGGCCGCGGGTGCGGATCGTACCCACCGGCTCCGAGCTGCTCGACTGGCAGACGACGCCGCTCTCCGAGCTCGGTCCCGGAAGGATCCTCGAGACGAACTCGTTTCTGCTCGAGGCCCTCCTCACCCAGGCCGGAGGCTCGGCCCGCCGCCGGCCGCCCGTCCCCGACGACCGCGACCGGATCCGCCGCGAGATCGAAGCGGCCGCGGCCGAAGGCGACGATCTGGTGATGATTCTCGGCGGCTCCTCGGCCGGCTCCGAGGACCACGCGCGCGCGGTCATCGCCGACGGCGGCGAGGTCCTGATTCACGGGGTGGCGATGATGCCCGGAAAGCCCGTCGTCGTCGGCCTCGTCGGCCGAACCCCCGTCTTCGGCATCCCCGGCTACCCGGTGTCGGCGATCCTCGCCTTCGAGGAGCTCGTCGTACCCTTGCTCTGCGCCTGGCTCGGTCAGCCCGAGCCCGCGCGCGAAACGGTGACCGCGTACCCCACCCGCAAAATCCCCTCGCGGCTCGGGATCGAGGAGTTCGTGCGCCTCAAGTTGGGCGAGGTCGGGGAACGCGTGGTGGCGACCCCGCTGCCGCGGGCGGCCGGCTCGATCACCTCGATCACCGAGGCCGACGGCATTCTGCGCATCCCCCCCGGCACCGAAGGCGTCGCCGAAAACGAGCCCGTGCGGGTCGAGTTGCTGCGGCCCCGCGCGGAGCTTGCGCGCACCCTCGTGGCGGTCGGCAGCCACGACAACACGCTCGACGTCCTGGCCGATCTCCTCAAGGCGGTCCCGGAGCGCATCCACCTCTCCTCGAGCCACGTCGGCAGCCTGGGGGGACTGATGGCGATCAAGCGCGGGGTTTGCCACCTCGCCGGGTGCCATCTGCTCGACCCGGCGGACGGCCGTTACAACGTTTCCTACATCCGCCGTTACCTGCCGGACCGGACGGTGCACCTGGTCCACCTCGTCGAGCGCGAAAACGGCCTGATCGTCGCCCGCGGCAACCCGCGGGGCATCCGCGGGATCGAAGACCTCACCCGGCCCGGAGTCTCTTTCGTCAACCGCCAGGCGGGCTCGGGGACACGCATCTTGCTCGATTGGCGCCTCGGACAGCTCGGCATCGATCCGGCGGCCATCCGGGGCTACGGAAACGAAGAATTCACCCACATGGCGGTCGCGGTCGCGGTGGCGAGCGGAGCAGCCGATGCGGGGCTGGGGATCTATGCCGCCGCCCGGGCGCTCGGGCTGGATTTCATTCCCGTCGTCACCGAAAGCTACGAACTGGTGATCCCCGCGGAGCAGTGGGAGGCGCTTGCCGTACGGGCGCTGCTCGAGGTGATCGCCTCAGCCGAGTTCCGCCGCCGCGTGGAAGCCCTGGGGGGCTACCGCACCGCACGCACGGGGCAGGAGCACACGATCGGCCCCGGCGGCTTCTGTCGGGGAAATTGACTTTCGATCGCCGTGTATTAAGATCGAGGCACCTTCCGTACGCCGCCCCCGAAGGCGGCGGCTCCCGAGATCGAGGCGCGCGATTTTAAGGAAAATGGGGCAGAAACGGGACTACTACGAGGTGCTGGGCGTCAGCCGGAATGCGACCGACGAGGAGTTGAAATCCGCTTACCGCAAGCTGGCCCTCCGCTACCATCCCGACCGCAACCCCGGAGACAAAGAGGCCGAGGAGAAGTTCAAGGAAGCGGCTGAGGCTTACGAGGTCCTGCGCGACCGCGAGAAGCGCAGCCTCTACGACCAGTACGGTCACGCGGGGCTCGAGGGCGCAGGCTTCTCCGGCTTCGGCGGCTTTGAGGACATCTTCTCGAGCTTCGGCGACATCTTCGAGGAATTCTTCGGCTTCGGCGGCCGCGGCCAGGGGCGCAGCCGCACCCAGCGCGGGGCCGATCTGCGGGTCGATCTTTCGCTCACCTTCCAGCAAGCGGCCTTCGGCACGGAGACCGAAATCGAGGTGACCAAGCGCGAGCGCTGCTCCGCCTGCCACGGCTCCGGCTGCGAGCCGGGTCACGGCCCCGAGATCTGCCGCGCCTGCGGGGGAAGCGGGCAGATTTCGCGCTCCCAGGGTTTTTTCACCATCCGCACCTCCTGCCACGTCTGCCGGGGCGCAGGCCAGCTGATCACGCACCCGTGCACGCGGTGCCGCGGCGTCGGGCAGGAAACGGTGCGCAGGCGCGTTGCGGTCAAGATCCCCGCGGGGGTCGACAACGGCTCGCGGCTGCGCCTGAGCGGCGAGGGGGAAGCGGGCGCCCTGGGCGGCCCCCCGGGGGATCTCTATGTCTTCATCCATGTCCAGCCGCACGAGTTCTTCGAGCGGCGCGAAAACGATCTCCTCTGCCGCGTGCCCATTTCCTTCGTCCAGGCGGCCCTGGGCGACACGATCACGGTCCCCACGCTGAACGGCTCGAAATCCCTCGAGATCCCCCGAGGCACCCAGCCGGGAGACGTCTTCACGATCCCCGGCGAAGGGATCCCGTCGCTGCGCACGCGTCGCCGGGGGGATCTCGTCGTGCAGGTCGACATTCGGACGCCGACCCAACTCTCCAAGCGCCAGGAAGAGCTGCTCCGGGAGTTCGCCCGCCTGGAAAAGGGCAAGCTCACAACGCGCATCAAATCCATGTTCAAGGGCGACACGGCCCGCTGAAGCCGGAAACCGCCGCTGTTTAAGCGCCTGGAAGAGGCCTGGATGTATGAGCTGAAGATTGTGACGCGCTTCGCCGCCGCCCACCGTTTGGCCTTGGTCGGCTCCCGTTGCGAAAACCTTCACGGGCACAACTGGAAGATCGAGGTCGCGATCGCGGGGGAGGAACTCGACCCGGCCGGGGTGCTGCTCGATTTCGGGATCCTCAAGGAACGCGTGCGCGGGATCGTGGAGCGGCTGGACCACCGCTTCCTGAACGAACTCGGGCCGTTCGCCGCAGGTCAGCCCTCCTCGGAGCGCATCGCCGCCTTCGTCGCCCACGAGCTGGAACGGGAACTCCAGGAGCCCGGCCTACGCGTGAGCCGGGTGAGCGCCTGGGAATCGGAGGACGCCTGCGCGTCCTACATTCTTCCTCCCCCGGCTTCGCGGGTCAGGCGGCCGCCCCGCCCGAAACGCCGCCGAGCTCCCGCCAGCGCGCGAAGAGCTCCTCGCGGGTGACGATCGCGCCCGCCTGCGGCACCGCGGCGCGGATGGCCTCGAGCCCGCCCTCCTGGCGGTCGACGAGGACGACGGCGCAGGAAACTTCAAAGCCCTCCGAGCGCGCCCGCTCGACCGCGGTCAGGGTCGAGCCCCCCGTGGTCGCCACGTCGTCGACCACGGCGAGCCTTTCTCCGGGTTCCAGATCGCCCTCGATCCAGCGCGCCGTGCCGTGGTCCTTTTGGGTCTTGCGCACCGAGAAGGCCTTGAGCGGCCGCCCCCGAAGCTCGGAGACGAAGGCCGCGGCGAAGGCGACGGGGTCGGCGCCGAAGGTGAGGCCCCCGACCGCGCTGACGCCGGCGCCGGCAAGCGCCTCAAAGACGAGGTGACCTACGAGGAACATCCCCCGCGGGTGCAGGGTGGTCGGCTTGCAGTTCACGTAGTAGTGGCTCATGCGGCCGGAGACGAGCCGGAAGACGGGCTCCGGGCGGTACTGGAAGGACTTGCGGCACAAAAGATCGATCAGTTCGCGCTTCATCTCCGCCCGTTCCATCCGCCGCCTCCCGCCTTGACCCTGCGCTCCGGTTGACGATATAAAAAGCCTCCACCCCTCGGGGATGACGCCCTCGTGTAAGGGGAGAGGGTGGAGGCTTTGAGCAAGAAAAACCGCGTTCGGCCCTCCTTGAACTCGCCCGCCTTTTTATCAGGCCCGGGCCCCGGGGTCAACGCCCGCAGGTTCCGCAAAGGTCGACCATGCCTCGTTCCGTGATCGCCGCCCTCCTGGGTGCGGCATTGCTGGCGGCCGTCCCGGCCCCCGCCCCGGCTCAGTCTCCCGATGCCCCCCTCACTCTGCGGGAAGCCGTCGAGCTCGCTCTCCAGGCGAACCTCGCGCTGAAGCGCTCCGCCGAAGAGATCCTCGCCGCCGAGGCCCAGCGGCGTGTCAGCCTCTCCCGTTTTCTGCCCTCGCTCGGGATGAGCTACAACGCCGTGCACCGCAACCGGGAACGGGTCTCGGTCAGCCCGCTCACGGGCCGGGAGGTCGTAAGCCTCCCCGAGGACCAGTACACGTTCACGACAAGCCTCACCCAGCCCCTCTTCACCGGTTTCGGGCTGATCCAGGAATACCGCCTGGCGGAGCTCGGCTTCGACCGCGCCGAGGTCGTCCTCCGGCTCGCGCGGCAGGACGTCATCCTCGACGCTCAAAGCGCCTTCTTCCAGGTCCTCAAAACCCAGCAACTCCTCGAAGTTGCCCGGCAGACCGTCGCCTCGATCGCCGCCCAGCGCGAGGTGGCCGAGAATTTCCACCGCGTGGGGCTCACCCCGCTGAACGACCTCCTGCAGAGCGAGGTCCAGCTCGCCAACGCCAAGCAACAGCTCACGAGCGCCCAGAACGACCTCGACATCGCCCGCGCCCGGTTCAACACGCTGCTCCGGCGCCCGGTCGGGACTCCGGTCCGACTCGTCGAGGAGACGGAGTTCGCGCGGCTCGACTGGCGGCTCGAGCAGTGCCTCGAGGAGGCGGCGAAGGGCCGCCTCGAACTCGAGATCGCCGACCTCGACATCGCCATCGCCGAGCGGCAGGTGCGCCTGACGGAAAAGGACTTCTACCCCGCGATCAACCTCACCGGCGCTTACGTCCGCACGGGCGACCGCTGGGACGTGGACGGCGGCGAGGGGATCTCCGACGCGGCGGGATGGAACGTCCAGGCGACGGCCACCTGGGAGTTCTGGCAATGGGGACGCACGGCCTACGGGCGGCGCGAAAAGCTCGCCCGACTTGCGCAGTCCAAGCTGCGAAAAACCGAATTCGAGGACTCCATCCGCCTCGAGGTCCAGCAGGCGTACCTCAAGGCGCGCGAAGCCGAACAGAACATCGCCACCGTCGAGCGGGCGGTGGCGCAGGCGAGGGAAAACCTGCGCATCACCGAGGAGCAGTACCGCGAGCAGGTCGCCACCCAGACCGATGTCCTCGTCGCGCGCACGCTCCTCACGCAAACCGAGACGAGCTACACCAACGCGCTCTACGACTTCAAGATCGCCAAAGCCGTTCTTTTCCGGGCCATGGGCCGCAACCCCTTCGAGTGATGGCACCTCCGGCGGAGCCCCCCCTGATCCGTCTCCGCGGCGTCAGTGTCTTCTACGGAAACCGCCCGGCGCTCGAGGCGCTCGATCTCGAGGTCGGAAAAAACGAGCGCCTCTGGATCACCGGGCCGAGCGGAGCGGGCAAAACCACGCTCTTGCGCCTGCTCTGCGGCGCCGTCCGCGCCGCCCGGGGGGAGGTGGAAGTCGACGGGGTGCGGCTGGACCGCGCCGGGCGGCGGGATCTCGAGCGGCTGCGCCGCCGCCTGGGGATCGTCTTCCAGGATCCGCGGCTGATCGCCGGTTTCACCCTGCACGAGAACCTCGCCCTCGGGCTCGAGGCCTGCGGCGAGCGCCCGGAGCGGATGGGGCCGAAAATCGAGCACATGCTGGCCCGGGTCGGCCTGAGCGGGCGCGGTGCCTGCCTTCCCCCCGCCCTCTCCGGGGGGGAACAGCAGCGCGCGGCGGTCGCCCGCGCCCTCGTGCGCCAACCCCGCATCCTGCTGGCCGACGAGCCGACGGGAAACCTGGACCCGGCCTCCGCCCGCGCCGTGACCGCGCTTCTCGAAGAAGCCTGGATCCGGGGGTCAACGCTCCTGATCGCCACCCACGACCCGGAACTCGCCGCCCGGCCGGGCGGCAGGCTGCTGCGCCTCCAGCGCGGCCGGATCGTCGCCAAGGCCCCATGACGCCCCGCTCGCTCCGGCGCCTGGCCGCCGACCTGCGCGCCCACCGCCTGCTGCACACGATGACCGTGCTCACGGTGACGCTGGCCACATTGATCTCGGGGGCGACCCTGTTGGCGGCCTCGCAGGCGAAAGCGGCGCTCGAGGTCTGGCGCCGGGAAACGCGGATCCTCGTCTACCTCCGCCCTCTTCCCGCCGGAGACCGGCCCGGCCTTCAGGCCGGGCTGCAGGCGCTCGAGGGCGTCCGTGCGGTGACCTTCCTGCCCCGCGAGGAGACCTACCGCGAACTGAAGGGTCTCTATCCGCACCTCGCGGTCCTCTTCGATCCCCTCGAGGACCCTCCCCTGCCCGACGCCTTCGAGGTGGAGCCCCGGGAAGCCGCCCTCGCGGCGGTCGAGCGGCTGGCGGAGGCGATCCGCACTCTCCCGGAGGTCGAGGAGGTCGCCTACGGCCGGCGCCGGCTCGCAGGCCTGCAGGCGTTTGTCGATTTTCTCCAAAGCGGGGGGATTCTGCTTCTGGGCCTGTCGCTCCTCACCGCCGCCTCCATGGTCGCGGCGACGACCCGGCTTGGGCTCCATGCCCGCCGCGAGGAAATCGAGCTCCTCGACCTCTTCGGCGCAGGTCCCGGACTGCTCCATGGGCGCTTCCTGTTGGGCGGCGTGTTCCACGGGCTCGCCGGCGGCCTGCTGGGCTTGGGTTCGTTGCGGCTGCTCTACGACGCCCTCCTGCCGGCCGCCGAAGGGCTCGCCCGGGCGGCGGGTCTGACGCCGCGGTTTTTCTCGCCGCTCGAATCCGCGGCGCTGGTTCTCGGCGCCGTCCTCGTCGGCGCGATCGGCGCCGTCTGCCCGCTGCGGCGTCCGCAGGTCGCGGTGTTGCTGGCGCTCGCCGCGGGTATCCTC
>CAZQUP010000103.1:0-9404 GCA_964596545.1 uncultured Desulfatibacillum sp.
CCCCGCTTCCGACCGCGGTCGCCTGCAACGCGCGCTGCCTGGGGTGCCTCTCGCACCAGCCGGAAGGCGAAATCCCCTGTACCCAGGAACGGATCCGCTTCACGCCCAGCCCGGAGGAAATCGCCGAGGTCGCCCTCGCGCACATCGGGCGCGCGCCCCGGCCGGTCGTGAGCTTCGGCCAAGGATGCGAGGGCGAGCCGCTGACCGCCGCCCGGGTGATCGCCCCGGCGATCCGCCGCATCCGCGAAAAGACGGCACGGGGCACGATCCACCTGAACACGAACGCCAGCCTCCCCGCGGAGCTGGCCACCCTCTGCGCGGCCGGACTCGACAGCATCCGGGTCAGCGCGAACAGCTTGCGCCCCGCCTGCTACGAGGCCTATTTCCGGCCCCGCGGCTACCGTTTCCGGGACGTGCTGCAAAGCATCGACCTGGCCCTCACGCGCGGGCTCTTCGTCGCCGTCAACTACCTGAACGCCCCGGGCTTCACCGACACGGCTTCGGAATTCAAGGCGCTGTGCCGTTTCCTGCGCCGTCATCCGGTACACATGATTCAGTGGCGCAACCTGAACTACGATCCGCTGCGCTACCGGGAGGCCATGGCCGAAGTCGCCCGCCCGGAGATCCCCTTCGGCATGCGGGCGCTCCTGGCGGCGGTGCGCCGGGAATTCCCGGAATTGAAATTCGGCTATTTCAACCCGCCGCGGGAAAAATGGCGCGAGCGGGGACCGGATCCGCGGTGACCCGCAGCCTCCCTCGAGGGTCTCCGCCGCCAAACGCTTCCTGAAGGGAAACCGCGCACAGGGAAAGGAGCCTGCCATGGCGACGACCCGCATCCTCTCCATCGACGGGGGCGGCATCCGGGGTCTGCTTCCGACCGTGATCCTGCAGCGGCTCACAGCCACCCCGGGACTCGAAGCCCTTCTCTCCCAGGTCGACCTCTTGGCCGGGACCTCAACCGGAGGGCTGATCGCGCTCGCCATCGCCCGCGGGATCGACCTGGCCGAGATCCGCCGGCTCTACGAAGAGAAGGCACAAGTGATCTTCGACGACTCCTGGTTGGATGACCTCGTGGACCTGGGAAAACTGCGCGGCGCCGATTACGACATCCAGGGCCTGCGCCGCGAGCTGCGCCGCCTCTTCGGAGAGACAACCCTCGGCGACTTGGGCAAGCCGGTCCTGATCACGAGCTTCGACCTCGACAACGAGGACCCCGAACCGGACAGACGGCAATGGAAGCCCAAGCTTTTCCATAACCTGCCGGGGCCGGGGACCGACGCCGGAATGCGCGCGGCGGACGTGGGCCTCTACACCTGCGCCGCCCCCACCTATTTCCCCTCGGTCGACGGCTACATCGACGGCGGGGTCTACGCGAACAACCCCGCCATGTGCGCCCTCGCCCAGACCCAGGACCGGCGTCACGGAACCCCACCCAGGTTGGAGGAGGTGCGGCTGCTTTCGCTTGGAACCGGCCTCAACCTGCAGTACATCAAGGGCAAGGCGAACGACTGGGGATACGCCCAGTGGGCGAAACCGCTGGTCAACCTTATGCTCGACGGAACCGCAGGGATCGCCGACTACCAGTGCCGCCAGATCCTGGGGGAGCGCTACCACCGGCTCTGCCCCGTCTTCCCCGCGGGAAACACCTTCCCGATGGACGATATCGGCAAGATCCCGGCTCTGATCCGCTTCGCCGAAGCGCTGCCGCTTCAGGAGACGATCGCCTGGCTGCGGCGATGGTGGTGATTGACACGGAACCACTGCACGGTTACAAGGAATCCTTGAGTCTTCGTGAACACGGATCGCGACGCGCCCGCCGCGAATTCGGTCCTTTGCTCACGCCTAAGAAATAGGAGGCTTACCATGCGTAAAACGACGGCCGTTTTCCTCGTGTTCCTCCTGCCTCTCTGTTTTCTTCCCCGACTTGCGGCCGCGGGCGGCCATCTGAAGATCGCACTCACCGCCAACCTGAACACGCTCGACCCGGCCAAAGCCAAGAGCGGGGACGAGTACCTCTACATGTTCATGGTCTTTAACGCTTTGACCCGGATCGCTCCCGACATGAGCGTTCAACCGGATCTGGCCGAGCGCTGGGAAGCAAGTCCTGATCTCAAGACCTGGACATTTCATCTGCGCAAGGGAGTACGTTTCCATCACGGCCGCGAGCTTGACGCCGAGGACGTCAAGGTGACGATCGAGCGCATTCAGGACAAAGCAACCGGCTCCACGGCGCGGGTCAACTTCCTGATGGTCGAAAAGATCGAAGCTGCCGATCGTTACACCGTCAAGTTTACGCTCTCCCTGCCCTATGCCGCATTCCCCGAAATTTTAGGCGAGCGTCAGGCGCGCGTTGTTCCCAAGGATCGAATCGCCGAGCTTCCCACCGAGCCGGTCGGCACGGGCCCATTCCGCTTTAAAGCCTTCAAACCCGGAGACCGCGTGGAACTCGTGAAAAACCCCGATTACTTTGAGGCTGGCCTTCCCCGGCTGGACGCCGTCACCCTCCTCGTCATTCCTGAGAGCGCAACCCGCATCGCCGCCCTGGAGACCGGTGAAGTGCATGCCGTCTGGAAGCTCCCCCTCGAGGCGGTCGAACGGCTGAAGAAACATCCTCAGGTGGTGGTGGATGAGGTGCCCACCTCGAGCTGGGACGGCATCATCATGCACAACCGCATGGCGCCGTTCGATAACCCCAAGGTGCGCAAAGCGGTGTTCCTGGCGATCGACAAGGCCCAGGCCGCCGAAATTGCCCTCTTCGGGCACGGCAGCCCGACAGTCACGCCGATTCCTCCGAGCCACCCCTTCTTCAACGAAGCCATCCCGCTCAAAGCCGATCTCGCCGCCGCGAAGAAGCTTCTCACGGAGGCCGCGTTGCCGAACGGCTTCGAGACAACTCTGATCGTCCCCGAGGGTCGGCCGGAGCGCGAACGTCTGGGGTTGGCCGTGCGCGACATGCTCAAGGCAGTCGGCGTCAAGGTAAACATCCAGCGCGTCCCGTGGGACAAGTTCCTGGCCGATGTGGAAGGAAAAGCGGCCTTTTCGATCAACGGCTTTTTCAGCCGCCCGACCGTCGACACCTCGCTCTACCCCTGGTACCACAGCTCGGGCTCCTGGAACACAGGACTGTGGCACTACAAGAACGAGCGCGTCGACCGTATATTGGACACGGCCCGCCAGACCGCCTCGGTCGATGAGCGGCGCAAGCTTTACCGTGAACTGCAGCAGGTCGTCGCCGAGGATCCGCCATCGGTCGTTCCCTACGTCGTTAATCAGGTCGACGGCTTCCGGAAAGAGGTCAAAGGGCTGCGCTCCAACCCCATGCTTTGGTTCGACGTGCGACAGGTGACCCTCGAATAGCCTTCTCTTTCAGCCCCCTGCGGGACGGGTCCGTCCCGCAGGGAAATTTGCCCGCTCACGCCGGCACAACCGGCTAAGGGGCCTAAGGGATGCTTTTCTACACGCTGCGGCGTCTCGTCTTGGTCGTCCTGCTGCTGGGGGTGATGTCCGTCCTGCTTTTTGCCGTCACGCAAGTGCTTCCCGGCAACGTGGCCCGCATGATCCTCGGCCAGTTCGCCACCGCCGATGCGATCGAGGCGGTCGAAACCCGGCTCGGGCTGAAGGACCCGCTCGCCGTTCAATATGGGCGCTGGTTTTCCCAAATAGTCCGGGGGGATTTCGGACAATCCCTCATCATGGAACGGCCGATCGGGCCGGTGCTCACCGAGGCGCTCGGCCGCTCGGCGGTGCTCGCCGCTCTAAGCTTTGTCCTCGTTACCTCGATCGGGATTTTTCTCGGGGTGATCGCCGCCGTCCGCAAGAACCGGCCGGTCGATCACGCCGTTTCGGTTTTCTCATACCTCGGCATCTCCGTTCCCGAGTTTTTCTGGGGAATTGCCTTCATCCTCGTATTTGCCCGCTGGCTGGGATGGCTTCCTTCGGCGGGCTACAGCCCGATCAGTGAAGGCTTCGGGAACTGGTTTGCACGGCTGATCGGCCCAGCCCTCACACTCACCTTCACCCTGATCGCCCACGTCTCGCGGCTGACCCGCTCTTCCATGCTCGAAACGCTGCGCTCCCGGTACGTGCTCGCCGCGCGCGCCAAGGGCCTGCCCGAGCGGGTGATTCTCTTCCGCCATGCTTTGCGGAATGCGCTTCTGCCCACGATTACGGTGCTCGCGATCGACGTGGGCTGGCTCTTCGGCGGGATCGTCGTTGTGGAAACGGTCTTCGCCTTCCCCGGGTTGGGCCGGCTGGTGGCTTTCGCCATCGAGCGCCGCGATCTGCCGCTGATTCAGGCCACGCTCCTTGTGATCACGGCCATCTATTGCCTGGCCAACCTTGCAGCCGACCTGCTTTACGCCGCGCTGAACCCTCGGATTCGTTATGCCCGCCGGACATCCTAAGTCCAAAACACGACGCCGTCTGCCCGGCAATCTCGCTATCGGCACCAGTCTCGTCTTGGTGATCGCCCTATCCGCTCTGCTCGGGCCCTGGATCGCGCCATTTCCTTACGACGAATTCCACATCCGCGATCGGCTGAAACCACCCGATGCCGTCTACTGGTTCGGGACCGACGAATACGGACGCGATGTGTTCAGCCGCGTCCTGGTGGGTTCTCGGCTCTCCCTCTTCATGGGGGTTGCAGCGACGGCAGTGAGCCTTGTCTGCGGTGTCGCCCTGGGTCTGGCAGCGGGATTCTTTCGCGGCCGTATCGACGAGTGGCTGATGCGCCTCATGGACCTGTTGATGTCTTTCCCGCCGGTCATCCTGGGCCTACTCATACTGGCGGTCACCCCCCCCAGCCTTTGGAAAACGGTGCTTGCCGTAGGTATCGTCTACATCCCGGCGATCGTCCGCGTTACCCGCGCGGTTACCCTCGAGCTCGCCCAAGAGGAGTTCATCCTCGCCGCCCGCGCCCGCGGCGAAAGCGCATTCTACATCCTCTTTCAAGAAATCCTGCCGAACGCCTGGCCGCCGATCATCGTGGAGGCAAGCCTCCGAGTCACCTTCGCCATCCTCCTCGGCGCCGCCCTCTCCTTTCTTGGTATGGGCGCTCAACCGCCTAGCTCGGACTGGGGCCTCATGATCAGCGAGGCCCGCTCCTACCTCGACCAGGCCTGGTGGATGGCGGTCTTTCCGGGACTCGTCATGTGCCTGACCGTCGTAGGAATCAATCTCCTGGGGGACGGTCTGCGGGAATGGCTCGACCCCCGGCTGCGCCACGGAGGCGCCTGATGCCCCTTGCGGAAGCACCTCTCCTCGAGGTCGAGGATCTCTGCGTCTCCTACGCCACCTCCTCCGGCGTATTGCGTGCCCTCCACGGGGTTTCTTTTCGGCTGATGCGGGGGGAGGCTTTGGGGTTGGCCGGGGAGTCCGGCTCGGGAAAAAGCACGGTCGCCCTCGCTCTCTTGGGTCTCCTCGGCTCAGAGGCTTCTCTTTCGGCGCGGCGGATGCACTTCGGCGGTTGGGATCTGCTTTCGCTGTCACCCGAGGAAAAGCGCAAGCTCCGCGGCCGCGCGATGGCGATTGTTTTCCAGGACCCGTTCACAGCGCTCAATCCGGCGCTGCCGGTCGGACGCCAGGTGGCCGAGCCGTTGGTTTTCCACAGGGGTCTTGCGGAATCCGAGGCCCTCGGCGCGGCGATCACGCTTCTTCACCAGGCGGGCATCCCCCGGCCCGAAGTCGTCGCTCGCTCCTATCCGCACCAGCTTTCGGGCGGCATGCAGCAACGGGCCCTGATCGCCATGGCGCTGGCCGCGGAACCCGAGCTTCTCATTCTGGACGAGCCCACGACCGCGCTCGATGTCACCATTGAGGCCCAGATCCTCGATCTGCTGGAGAGCCTGCGGCGCTCCCGCCGGCTTTCCATCCTCTTCATCTCGCACAACCTGGGCGTTATCCACCGCCTGTGCGAATCGGTGTGCGTCCTTTACGCCGGGGAGGTCTGTGAAACGGGCCCCACGAAAACGGTGTTCCGCGATCCGGCCCATCCCTACACGCGCGGCCTGCTGGCAAGCCTACCGCGCCTCTGCGTCGGTGACCGCAAGCGGCTCTCCCCCATCCCGGGTACCCTGCCCGATCTGCAGAATCCGCCGCCGGGGTGTCTGTTCCAACCGCGCTGCCCTTTCGGCGATGAGCGCTGCGGTCGGCAGGCGCCCCTGTTTACGTCCCCTGGGCCGAAGCGTTCGGTCCGCTGCTGGAAAGCGGAGGAAATCGGCGGCATACCCTGGCAGGAGGCCGTCGGCGATAACCAGCAGTTCCCTGCGGCCGAAAAGCAACTGTCGGAAAAGGGTCCCTCGCCGCTTGTCGCCGTGCACGATCTAAGAAAGCGCTACCGGCTGGGAGGCTTCCGGGACGCGCTCGGCTGGGAAAAACCCGCCGACCGGTGGCTGCCTCGTCCCCTTTGGGCGCCGAAATATCTGCACGCACTCGACGGGGTCTCGCTTGCCATCCCCCCCGGGGAGGTTCTTGGGCTGGTGGGCGAGTCGGGCTGCGGCAAGACCACGCTCGGCCGAACGATCCTCCGACTGATCGATCCCGATTCGGGCGAAATCGTTATTTGTGGCCATCGGATCTCCCGCGCCCCCGAGGGGGAACTCCGGCCGGTGCGGCGCCTGGCCCAGATCGTTTTTCAAAACCCGGACTCCTCTCTCAATCCGCGCAAGACGGTGGGCGAGATCATCGGCCGGCCCCTCGAGCGCTTCCGTCTCGCCACGGGTGCACAAGCCCGCAAGCAGGTGGGAGAGCTTCTGGAGATGGTGCGCCTGGCGCCCTCCTACGCCTCGCGCTACCCCCACCAGTTGAGCGGCGGCGAAAAGCAGCGGGTGGGCATCGCCCGGGCGCTCGCCACATCCCCACGTTTCCTCGTCTGCGACGAGGCCGTTTCGGCCCTCGACGTCTCGGTGCAGGCGGCTGTGCTCAATTTGCTGGAGGACCTGCGGAGGAGACTGGACCTCGCCTTTCTCTTCATCACCCACGACCTCTCGGTGGTGGCGCACCTGGCCCACCGTGTTTTGGTGATGTACCGCGGAGGAATCTGCGAGGAAGGCACGACCGCTCAGGTTCTCCGCCCTCCCTTTCACCCTTACACCGAGGCCCTGCTTTCCGCCGTCCCAAGGATCGACGGCGGCCGGTCGCGCATCCGGCTTAGGGAAGAGGGATCCGCCGCGGAATTCGCCGGCCGCGGATGCCGCTTCCAGAACCGCTGCCCCCGGATCCTGGGGGAGATCTGCCGCATGGCCACGCCCCCTCTGCTCGAGCCCGCACCCGGGCACCGGATCCTCTGCCACCATCGTTTGGAAACCCTCTTGGCGGTCCCCTCCCCCATCGGCGAAGAGATCCCCCGGGCGTCGGCCTGATCTCGCCGAGCGGACGTGTCCGGCCCGGTTTTTCGGCGACCGTTGCTTTCCGCTTATCGCGTCTGATCTTTGGGTTGAAGTCAAGGGCTGCTCAAGGAGTGTTGGACATGCTCTACGTCCTCAAGATCTATGCGGCGATGCTGGTCGTGTTCTTCGCCGTGGACCTGCTCTGGCTGGGGGTGGTCGCACGCGGCTTCTACCGCAGGCACCTCGGGCACTGGCTGGCGGCGGAACCCAATTGGACGGCGGCGATCCTTTTCTACCTCCTCTTCATCCTGGGTATCCTCGTCTTCGTCGTCCTGCCGGGACTCGAGGTCCGCTCGCTCGGCCGCACCCTCGCCCTCGGGGCGCTCTTCGGTCTCATCGCCTATGCGACCTACGATTTGACCAACCTCGCGACGGCGCGCGACTGGCCGCTTGTCGTGACGGCGGTCGACATGGCCTGGGGGACGATCCTCAGCACGCTCGTCGCCGCGGCGGGGTTCCTGGCGGGAACGCTCTTCGCCTGATACCGGTCAGGCGAAGGATTCGATCTTGTGCGTAACCGTCGTCTTGATGAGCTCGAGGGTCTCGGCGAGCGCGGCGATCACATGCTCGCGTACGTCGCCCGCCACGGCCAGGAGCATCACGTCCTCGCCCACGGCAAGCTCCCGGCCTTCGGCGATCTCGACCCGGACGTCGAGAATCCCGGGTCGACGGCGCTGGCGCTCGAGGATTTGCGCCAGGCGTGCGTGGTCCACGGCGACGCGGAGGCTCCGGACGCGTCTTCCGTCGCGCGAAGTTTCGCGTACGACGCCGTTGTGCACGAGGATCATGCCTGCGCGAGGAAAATGAGGGTTTTTGCGCATCTCGTCCACAAACGCCTGCAGGTTCATCGCTCACCCTCCGCTCTTTCCGCGGCGGCCAGCGCTTCGGCCCGCGCGAGGTCTTCCGGAGTGTTCACGTTGAAGAAGGAACGAAGCTCGGGGTCCCGCCGGCGCAGGACCTCCTCGGGGATTTCCCGGATTCTCTTGTTCGCCAGCGCCCACTGGATCTTGAACAGCCCCCGCCGCAGGTGGTCCTCCACGGACCGCAGGCAGCGTTTCGAGTAGGCGGCACAAAGCGGCTCGAGCCCCGCGGCGGTGCGCGGGATCACGAGATCCACGGCCGGTTCGATCCCCTCGAGGACGGCCTCGACCACCCCGCGCTGCAGAAACGGCGTGTCACAGGCGGCGAAGAAGGCATGGGGTTGCCGGGCGTAAAAAAGGCCCGTGTGAATGCCGGTCAACGAGCTGCGTACGGCAAAAAGGTCGGTCACGATGAACACATCCCACTCGAGAAACTCCTCGGGACGGTTCGTGACGAGGATGGTTTCCGCAAACAGGCCGCGGAAGACCTCGAAAAGCCGATCGAGGATACAGCGCCCCCCCACTTGCAGCAGGGCCTTGTTGCGGCCGCCGTAGCGGGTGCTCAAGCCTCCGGCCAAAATGACGCCCGTGCAGGGCTGGCGCATCACTCCCCCCATCCCCGCCGCCGAAAATAGTCAAGCCGTCCGCCGACTTCAAGGCTTTTGCCGAATCGCATTGATTCGCCGGCCCTTTTTAGGATATCAGAAACACTTGTTTTGCAACCGACGGGGGAGGAAAGGACAAGCGAGCATGGGTACGGCCGAGCACCGGCAGGGGGCCCCCCGCAGCGTGGCGATCGCCGTGGTCAGCGTCTCGACGACGCGCACGCTCAGCGAGGACGAAAGCGGCCGCTGGATCCGGCAGGCGGCCGAGGCGCTCGGTCACCGCGTGGCGCTGCACCGCGTGATCCCCGACGACGCCGCCGCGCTCGCCATGACGGTGCGCGAAATCACCGAATCCCCCGGCATCGAGGTCCTGCTCGTGACCGGCGGAACCGGCGTCACCCCGCAGGATGTGACCGTCGAGGCGATCGCCCCCCTGTTCACGAAAACGCTGAGCGCCTTCGGTCCGCTTTTCGCCCTGCTCAGCTTGCAGGAGATCGGCTCGGCGGCGATGCTTTCGCGCGCCACCGCCGGGGTCATCGGCAACACGGCCGTCT
>CAZQUP010000104.1:0-4360 GCA_964596545.1 uncultured Desulfatibacillum sp.
CCCCTTCGAGCGTCTGCCGTACGGCGGCCGGGACCTCCCGGCGAAGGTAATCGAGATCGGCCCGGGTGCGGGCGGCGGCCAAGCGCGGCGGGGGCTGACTCCCGGAGACGGCGCAAAGCTCCGCGATCACCTCTTCCTGCACGCGGAACAATTCCAGAAGCTCGTCGAAGGCGCTCTGAAGAAAGCGCACGTTGTCGCCCACGAACTGGGTCGGCGTGTTGATTTCATGGGCGATGCCCGAGGCCAGCTGGCCGAGGGAGCGCAGTTTGAGGGCTTGGGTGAGCTCGCGCTCGAGCCGCTTGCGCTCGGTGATGTCGGCGCCGGCGACGAGGAAGGCGGTTTCGGTCTCGCCCCGGCCGTCCAGCCGGTGGATCGTCAGCCCGAGAAGCCCTTCCTTGCCGTCCGGACGCCGGCAGGGGATTTCCTCGAGGCGCAGGCTGCCTCCGCGCCGCCGACACTCTTCCAGCCCGCGGCGCAGGCGGCAGCCTTCCTCCCCGGGGCGCAAGTCGGCCCAAGGCCGGCCGAGGGCCCGTTCGGCCGGCACGCCGAGCAGCTCCGCCGCCAACCGGTTCCAGAGGGTGACCCGCAGGTCTTCCGCGAGGCCGATCAGCAGGATCGGCAGCTCTTCGATCAGCCGGTCGTTAACGCCGGGGCCCGGAGGCCCTCGGTGCCCTTCTTCGGGAATTGCGGATTTTCGCGGCCCCCGGGCCGCTTCCGTCGCCGCTCGGTTCACGGGCGCATCCTCCCCGGAAAAGCGTACGGCTCACCGCCGGCCTTCGATCCAGATCCCCAGGCCTTCGAGCAGGCGCAAAGCCTCCTCGCGCTCCCGCGGGTCGCTCGAGCGGCCGGCCGCGATCACCGCCTGGAGAACCTCGTCGGAGAAGCCGGCCTGTTTCAGCTGCAGCAGATCTTCGACCGTGCTCAGGCGGATCGGCCTCAGGCCCCGGCCGTAGACGACCGGAGAGCGATCCCGCAAAAAGGATCCGGCCTCGATTACGGTCCGCAGCGTCTGCTCGCCGACGCCGGCGCTCTTGAGCGCGATGATCTCCTCGACGGTCAACGCACCGGTCTCGATCGACTTTTCGCGCGCCAGGCGTTCGAGGTTTTCATCGCTCACGCCGGCCCGCTTGAGGCGCAGCACCGCCGCTCCGTCCAGCGCCGAGACCTCCCCGCTTGCGAACACCAGCAAAACGGCGAGCCAAAGCGAGAGAATCCCGTCGCGCGCCATCATGCCTCGTTCCCCCTCTTCGACCGCGCCGGCGTTTTTGGGCTACCGCAGGAAGTCGACCAGGCTCGGCCGAAGAATCTGCGAAGCCGCGGCCAAGGTCGATTCATAGGCGACTTGCAGACTCTTCAGCTCGACGATCGCCTGGGCGACGTCGGCGTCCTCGTCGCGGCCGATCGCGGCCTGGACGGTCGCGCGCAAGCGCGCGAGGT
Organism: uncultured Desulfatibacillum sp.; assembly: GCA_964596545.1. Classification (GTDB taxonomy): domain Bacteria; phylum Desulfobacterota; class Desulfobacteria; order Desulfobacterales; family SpSt-501; genus SpSt-501. The sequence goes on from CAZQUP010000104.1 coordinate 1,438, forward strand.
GCTCCTCGGTCGCCTGGAGGCGGTAGGCCTGGGGGGCCGCCTCGGCGCGTTTGTTGCGCAGCTGGACCTCGGCACGTTCCAGAGGATCGAGGGTCGCTCGGATCCGTGCCGTGCCCTCCTCGAGGTCCGGATTCTCGAGGCCGGCAATAAGCCGATCGAGCTCCGCGAACAGGTTCACGCCGCCTGCGGCCTCGTTCTGAAAATAGTGGCGCCCGTCGGCGTCCACGGTGACCTGCGCGCCTCCGGGAAGCGGAACGTGAAAAGCGCCGCTTGTTCCGCGGTAGGTGACCTGGCCCTCGTGGTCCCGCATGAAAGGCGCGGCATCCCGGCGGTCGCCCCCGAAGACGTATTCCCCGTTGAAGCGCGTGTTGGCCAGCTGCAGCACCTGGTCGGCGATCTCGCGCACGGTCGTCGCGGCTAGGGCCCGCTCCACGGCGCTGACCCCGCCCGCACTCTTTTCTTCGGCCGTTCGTCGCGCCTGCCGGACGAGGTCGCCGAGCAGCTTGAGGGTCTCCTCGTTGAACTCGAGGCGGCTCTTCCCCTGATGAATGCCGGAAGCGTATTTTTCCAGCTGGGCCAGCAGCCCGCGGCCGGAGAGCACCCTCGCCGCCCCCGCGGGGTCGTCGGAGGGGCGGTTGATCCGCTTCTGGGTCGCGATCCGCTCCTGCTGCCCGATCATGCCCAGGGTCTGCCGTCGAAGCACCCCGGTGAACATCCGGGCCATCATGTTGTGCGTGATTCGCATGCCGCCTCCTCGCAGTCCGCTCAGCGGACCATGGTCATCAGGGAATCGAGCATTTCGTCGGCCAGGCTGACGAGCTTGGCCGCCGCCTGGTAAGCCGCCTGGTAGCGGATCAGGTTGACCATCTCCTCATCGAGCGACACCCCGGAAACGGCCTCGCGGTGGTTTTCAAGAAACCCGAGCATGTCGGATGTGTGCTGCGCCTGGGCGCGCGCTTGCTGGACATCGAAGCCGATCAGGCTGACCAATCCCTGAGCGGCTTCCTCGAAGGTGGCGGTTCCGCCGCGCAGAAGGGGCGTATCGCGCAGCGAAAGCAGCCGCAGCGCATTGCCCGCGTTTCCGGGGATGCCCTCGGCGACGGCCGAGGCGGCAAGCAACCGGGGATTTTCAGCCACCTCGGGATTCAACCGCAGATCGGCGGCCCCGGAGCCGAGGAAGAGATCCGTCCCCGTCGTCCCTTCCAGACCGAAGCCCGCGGCATGGAGGGCGTTCACCTCCGCGAGCAGGCCGCGGGCGATCTCGTCGATCCTTTCCCGGTAGGCGACGAGGCGTTCGTCGCGCACCGCGAGCACCCCTCCGACCCGGCCGCCGCTCACGGAAGCGGTGATGTCGGTCAGGGCGCCGTCCAGGTCGGGCCAGAGAAGGCGTCCGTGACCGTCGGCTCCCGGTTCGACCCGCAGCGCCCAGGTGTTGCCGCTCTCGACGAGGGGCCGCCCGCCGGAGACCGAAACCGAAACCTGGCCGTCGGCGGCCTCGGAGGTCTGGATCTCGATCAAGCCGGCCAGCTCTTTCAGGACCAGGTCGCGGCGGTCGCGGTAGTCGTTCGCCGCTTCGCCCCCGAGCTCGACCCGCGCGATTTGACGGTTGAGCTCGGAGACCTGCAGAGCGAGTCGGTTCACCTGTTCGATCGCGCTCTCTAGGTCGGCATCGAGATCCCGGCGCATGCGCTCGAGATCCGCAAAGCGGCTGCGGACGACCTCCGCCAGCTGGGCGGATGCGGCCACGGCGACGGTGCGTTCCACTTCGCCGCCCGGTCTCAGGACCAGATCCTGCCAGGAGGCGAAAAAGCCGCCGAGCGCGGCGGCGATGCCCCCGCCGCCGTTTTCGTCGAGCAGGGCCTCCGCGCGCTCAAGCGCCGCCTGCTGGGCCTTCCAGCGCCCGCTCTGCGAGGCCTCGGCGTTGATCTGGACCCCGAGAAAGCGGTCGTAGACCCGCTCGATTCCGCGGGAGACGACGCCGAAGGACATCAGGCCGGCCGCGGTCCTCACCGGGGTCGCCGTTTCCAGCACAATCCGCTGCCGCGAGTAGCCGGGCGTGTTCACGTTGGCGATGTTGTTGCCGGTGACGTTGATCGCCCGCTGCTGGGTGAGCAGGGCGCTCGTCCCGGTCGAGAGGACCCCGAAAAGATGGGTCATGCAGCACCTCCGGCCGCCGCGCGGCGGTTGTTGGACTCCGGCGTCAGCGCCTGGAGCATGGCCTGGGGGATCGCCTCAAGGGGGAGCACCTGGTCGGCCGCCCCGATCTTCACCGCCTCCTTGGGCATGCCGTAGACGACGCAGGTCGTCTCGTCCTGCGCGATCGTGGGCGCGCCGTTTTCACGCATCGCCAGCAGCCCTCGGGCGCCATCCGCCCCCATGCCCGTCAAAAGCACCCCCACCGCGTTGCGGCCCGCCGTCTGGGCGACCGAGTGGAAGAGCACGTCGACGCTCGGCCGCTGGTAGTGCACGCGGGGGCCGTCCTTGATGCGCACGAGGTAGGTGCCCCCGCTGCGCGCAAGCACCATGTGCCGGTTGCCCGGGGCGATGAGGGCCGTTCCCGGGATGACATGGTCTTGATCGACCGCCTCGCGGACTTCGAGGGCGGTGACCTCGTCCAGCCGTCGGGCGAAGGAAGCGGTGAAATGCTCCGGCATATGCTGCACGATGACGATCCCGGGCGAGGTGGACGGCAGGGCCCGCAGGACGGTTTCGATCGCCCGCGTGCCGCCGGTCGAAGCGCCGATCGCGATCACTTTGTGGGTCGTCTGGGCGAGAAGCGTCTCGGGATGACGCACGGCGGAGGGCAACGCCCGCGTCGTCGGTGCGGGCTTCACCCGAGCGGCGGCGGCGGCGCGGATCGCGTTCACCAGCGGTTGGGCGATGTCCTTGGTCGAATAGGACGCCCCGGGTTTGCAGAGCACCT
>CAZQUP010000104.1:4370-9089 GCA_964596545.1 uncultured Desulfatibacillum sp.
GCGCCGAGCTCAAGTGCCTTGAGCGCCAATTCGCTGTTCTTCGGGGTAAGCGAGCTCAGCACCACGACCGGAAGCGGGTAGTGCTTCATCAGCCGCGCCAGAAAGGAGAGTCCGTCCATGCGCGGCATCTCGAGGTCAAGGGTGATGACGTCGGGTTTGAGATCCACGATCTTGTCGCGGGCGGCATAAGGATCGACCGCGGTCCCCACGATCTCGATGTCGCCGCGCCGGGAGAGTTCCTCCACGATCACCTTGCGGACGACCGCCGAGTCGTCGACGACGAGCACCCGGATCATGACGCCCCTCCTTCTTGCGCGCGATCCTCCATGGAGCGCGGGCTGGCGTCTCTCAGGAAGAGCCGCACCCGGCAGGCGCCGTTTTCCAGTGCCAAGCGGCAGTCGGCTGCCGGGCTTTCCCCCGCCTGCTCGGCGGCATCCCGCACGGCGACCGGGGTCGCCAGGGCGAACTCGGCCTCCTCTCCGAAAAGCCGCGGCAGGAGATTGCCGCAAATCACGTTGGCAAGCTCGCGCAGGGCGTCGGTCCGCTCGCCGGCCGAGAGCTCGGCCGGGTCCTCGACGCCGAGCATGTTCGCGGCCAGCTCCGGGAGCGCGGCGTCGGAAAGCGCGACCTCAAGCGCGCCGTCGCGCCGCCCCTGGAAGGCCACCCGCACGCGATGCTCGGGCTCCGCAGCCGACTCGGCCGCCGCGGCTTCATCGAGGACGAAAACAAAGGCCAGCTTTTCCATCGTCTCGCGGGCCACCTCGGTTACTTCGTGAGCGACGGCCTCAAGCATGGAACACCTCGCTTCCCAGGAGATCCCTCAACGTGTCGCGCAGCTTCTCCGGCGAAAAGGGTTTGTGGATGAACCGGACGCCCGCCTTTTCCAGCCGTTCGATCCGCGTTCGGCTTCCCTCGGTGGAGACGACCACGGTCGGAATCGAACGAAAATCCTCGCGCGCGTGCATGGCCGCGATCATTTCCTCGCCGTTCATCACCGGCATGTTGATGTCGACCAGGACGAGATCGATCCAGGAGGAGTCGAGAATCTCAAGCCCTTCGCGTCCGTTTTCCGCCTGGTGGACCTCGCCCAAGGCCAGTCCGCTCAGCTCGATCGCCTTGCGGATCATGGAACGCATGACGCCGCTGTCATCGACGATGAGAACGTTGACCGCCATCGATTTTCCTTCGTCAGATCCTCGTTTCGTTTCCGCCGCAGGTTCCTCAGGCGGCCAGCGCCTGGGCGAGATCGTTCGCCCATTGGAGCGTCCGGCTCGCCACCCGCTCCAGAAGGCCGGTTCCTACGCCGAGCCGCCGACTCACGGATATCGAGGGCTCGGTCTGCAGCCCCTCCCGGCCCAAGCCGATGCCGATCATCCGGCAGAGAACGTTCGCGACGTGGACCACGTCGAGCATGGGGTGGCTCGCCGGGGCCCGATCCGGGTCATGGTGCCAGCGCACGGCAAAGACGATGTCGGCCGGAATCGCCCAACGAGAAAGCAGCTCGGCTCCCAAGGAGGCATGGTCGACGCCGAGCGCGGCCGTCTCGGCCTGCTCGAAGGTCAGCCCCCGGGCCAGCGCGGCCTCGATGCGCGCCAGCTCCTCGCGGACGAAGCGGCCGAGGACGACTTTGCCGACATCATGCAGAAGAGCCGCGGTGAAAATCTCCTCCCCCGCCCCCATGCCGATCTCCCCCACCAGCCCCTCGGCGGCGACCGAAACGGCAAGCGAATGCCGCCAGAGCTCTCCCGCCGGCAGATCGTAGCCCTCGACCGGCCGCTGCAGCACCGCGGCGGCACAGGCGGCGACGACCATCTGGGTCACCCGCCGCAACCCGAGCAGGCTCACAGCCTGCCGCACGGAGCCGATCCGCGCCGGGATTCCGAAATAGGCCGAATTGGCGAGTCGGAGGAGATTGCCCGTAATCCCCGGGTCCTCGCGCAGGGCGGCTTCGATCTGCGCCGCGCTCGCCCGGGAATCCTCGATCAGGGCAAGCACCCGCAGCGCCGCCCCCCCCATCGCGGGCAGGGTATCCACCGATCGAATGATCTCATCGAGCCGCATGGCGGCCTGCCTGTTCTCCGCGGGCCATGATTACAACGGCCTGCGTCCTCCGTTGCTGGCGACCACGACCTCCCCGGTTTCCAGGTCGAAGTGCAGCGTCCGACTTTGATTTCCGCCCACGTCCTCGGCGGCGAGCAAGATGTTGTTCTTCCACAGAAGCTTTTTGAGCACGGTGTAGTTGCGCTCACCGATCTTGAAAACCTCGTTTCGGCCCATCGGCGCGCCGCATCCCGCCGCCTTGACCTGGAGACGCGATTTCAAGGCCCCTTGCTCGTAGAGGGTGCGAAACAACAGCGGCACCCCTGTGTCCACGAACATCGCCGGGTTCGCCTGGGCCTTCTCCGGGTTGATGCTCGACAGCGGCAGCATCGCGTGCAGCAATCCGCCGATCTTGAGCACCGGATCATAGACCACCAGCCCCAGGCAGCTTCCGAGCGCATGGGTCACGATATGATCCCCCGCCACGCCCGTCTTCATGTCCCCGACCGTCACGGTCAAGTTCATCGGCCCCAGGTCCCCCGCCCGGCTCATTTGCGGTACACGGCGGGCCGGATGTATTCGAAGTCGTGCCGGATGGCCGACAAACCTTCCGAGTGTCCCACGAAGAGGTAGCCCCCCGGTTCGAGGATCTCCCCGAAACGACGGATGAGCTCCTGCTGGGTCGGACGATCGAAATAGATCATCACGTTCCGGCAGAAAATGACCTGAAACGGCCCGCGCATCGGCCACGGCTCCATCAGGTTCAGGGGCGCGAAATGGACTAGGCGGCGGATCTCCTCGACCACCTCGACCTCGGGCGGCCGGGATCCCGGGCAAGGCCGGAAATAGCGGCGGCACGCCGGGTCAGGCATCTCCTGCAGCACGGACGCCGGGTAAACGCCCCTCCGGGCCCGTGAAAGAACGCGGCGGGAAATGTCGGTCGCCAGGACGCGCACATCCCGCCGCTCGAGCTCGTGCAGATGCTCGCGGAGCACGATCGCCAGCGAATAGGGCTCCTCGCCCGAGGAGCAGGCCGCGCTCCAGAACCGGAGCCGTCGGCCGGGAAGCGCGGGCAGCACCGTCTCGCGCAAAAAGTCGAAATGGTCGGCTTCCCGGAAGAAATGCGTCTTGTTGGTGGTCATCACGTCGACCAGTTCCGGGATCTCGCCCGCCCCGCGCTTGCCTTCGATCAGCTCGAGGTAGTCCTCGACCCGGCCGATCCCGAGCTGGCGCAGCCTTTTCATGAGCCGCGCGCGCACGAGGGCCTCCTTGCCTTCCTTGAGGTGGATCCCGGCCACCCGGTGGACGACTTCGCTGATCTTGCGGAAATGCTGCGGTTTCAGGTCTTCGGCACAAAGCTGCATGATGCCACCCCGTACCCGATCAGGCGGCGATCGCCTGCATGCGGGCGGCCGACTCCTCACGCAGGGCCTCCCGCCTTTCGGGGGCCGCAAACCGCAACAGTCCCCCCACATCGAGGATCAGCCCCACCCGGCCGTTCGGCAAAATCGCCCCCCCGGAGATGCCCGGGATATTTTTCATCGTCTCGCCCAGGCTCTTGATCACCACCTGCTGCCGTCCGATCAGCTCATCCACCACCAGGCCGGCCTGGCGCTCGCCGTCCTCGACGACCACCACGATCGCCTCCGCCAGGTCCCGGCAGGCCCCCTCCAGACGGTAGACCTCCGAGAGCCGGTAAAGCGGGAGCAGGCGGCCCTGCAGGCGGAGCATCTCGCCCTGGCCGAACACGGTGTGCAGGTCCGCCGCCGCCGGCTTGACGGAGCGCACGATCGCGATGGTCGGCAGCACATAGGTTTCCTTCGCAACACGGATCACCATGCCGTCGATGATCGCCAGCGTGAGCGGCAGGCTCATGCGGAAAACGCTGCCCTGGCCCTTTTCGGAGCGGATCTCCACCGTGCCGCGCAAGAGCTCGATGTTCTTCTTAACCACGTCCATCCCGACCCCCCGGCCGGAGACGTCGGTCACGACCTTGGCCGTGGAAAAGCCCGGCTCGAAGATCAGGTTGAAGACCTCGCGGTCGCTCGGCTCGGCGTTCTCGGCGACGAGTCCCCGCTCCCGCGCCTTGGCGAGGATCGCCTCGCGGTCGAGCCCCTTGCCGTCGTCGCTGATCTCGACGACGACGCTGCCCGCCGAGTGGAAGGCCGCGATTTTGACCGTGCCTTGCTCGGCCTTTCCCGCCGCCCGGCGTTCCTCGGGGCTTTCGATGCCGTGGTCGACCGCGTTACGCACCATGTGTACGAGGGGGTCGTTCACGACATCGACGAGATTGCGGTCGATCTCGGTGTCCTCCCCTTCGGTGACGAAGACGACGTTCTTGCCCAGTTTGCGGCCCACATCGCGCGCCAGCCGGGCCATTTTGTTGAAGGTCGCCTTGAGCGGCACCATGCGCATGGACATGCTGATGTCCTGAAGCTCGCGCACGATCTTGCTCGTGTGGGCGACTTTTTTGGCCAGTCCGTGGTGCCCGCCCCCGGTCACGAGGGCGTCCTGGGCCACCATGGAATGGGCGATCACGAGCTCGCCCACCATGTCGATCAGGCGGTCGAGCCGCTGGGTGCTCACGCGCACCGAGGATTCGACCGCGGCGGCTCCGGCGCGCATCTGCTTCTGGACGCGGAGGGCCTGGCTCACGTCGGCGAGGCTCGCCGCCTGTGA
>CAZQUP010000105.1:0-8378 GCA_964596545.1 uncultured Desulfatibacillum sp.
TACACTCTTTCCCTACCGTGTCAGGGTAGTGCTCTCCCCCTGAGCTACGTGCCTGAAATCGTCGGCATCTGTAACATTCGCCCTTTCCGCTGTCAAGAAGACGGCCCCCGCCGCGGCGTTCACCGCCGGGGGGGTTCGCCCTACTTTTTCGCGGCGTTGGCAAACCCGCTCTGCAGCAGGTGCAGCCCGATCCAGGTGTAGTGCAGCCCGGAGAGGACCGTCAGGACGACCGCGATCCAGCAGAGCGGCAAGACGGCCCGGCCGAGAGCCGAAACCTCCAGGGCGAGCAGGGCGGAGGCGACCAGGACCACCTGACAGACGGTCGTCCACTTGCTCAATATCGACGGCCGGACCTCGAAGGCGATGTTCGCGAAGGCGAGGACGGCGACGCCGATCACGATCAGGACATCGCGGCTGATGACGACGACCGCCACCCAGGAGGGGATCCCGTGGAGGAGGGCAAGACAGATGAAGGCCGCGGTGAGCAGCAGCTTGTCGGCGATCGGGTCGAGCACCGCGCCCAGCGTACTGCGCTGATTGAGGAGCCGCGCGAGCAGGCCGTCCAGGCCGTCGCTTACTCCGGCGGCGAGAAAGACGGCGAGCGCCCCGGGAATCTCCCCGCGAATGAGCAAGATGACGAAAAGCGGGGTGAGAAAGATCCTCAGGACCGTGATCAGGTTGGGCAAGCTGACGGTGCGTCGCATTTCTTCTTCGCGCCCGCCTCCGGGGGCCGGCCGCTTTCTTTCCCGCCTCGGTCAGCGGGGGGTGAGCACGGCCCGCAGCCCCCCGTCGGGTCTGCCGCTCACCGCGACGGAGAAGGCGTCAAAGGATTTCGCGGCCAGCCGGCGGGCGAGTTCCTCGGCCACGCCGCGAAAGCTGACGACGAGTTCGGTCTCGTGGCCGCGGATTTCCTGCACCTGGATCCCTTCGACCCCGGGGAGTTCGAGCAGCGCCCGGCGGAAACGGACGACGTGGGCGAGCGCCGCTCCCCCCTCGACGCTCATCGGGATCTGCCGCAAGGCCGCGGTCGCGGAGCCTTCCGCGGGGACGATCCCCGCGGCGGACAGACGCTCCCGCAGGAGCTGCTCGTTCACGGTGACCTGGAGCAGCACCCGGTAGTCGCGTCCGAAGGGGGTCTCGGCGAGCAGGCGGAAGTCTTGGATGAAATCGCCTGGACGCGAAAGGACCTCCTCGTTCACCCGACGGAAGCCCTCGGCGATGCGCTCCGGCGGGAGCGACTCGAAGGCCGCCGCGGCCACCGCGCGGAGCATGGCGTCGGCGATCGCCGCCTCGCGGGCGGCCGCCGGTGCCGCCGCGAGAGGAGCGACTCCGACGGTCAAGAGGCTTCGCCGCTCATCGGGCTTCTGCGCCCGGACCGGCGAACCGGAAACCATCCCGACCAGGACAAGCGCCAGAAGAATGCGCCCCCCCCGGTGGAAAAGAGACGACATGGGCGAACTTCCTTCTCGATGCTTGCGTTACAGCGTCCGCTCCAGGGCATAGTCGGCCAGATCCTCGAGCGTCCGCCGCGCAGGCGAGTCGGGGAACAGCGCCAGATGTCTCTTCGCCTCCGCGATCCGCGTCTCGGCCGCCTGCCGGGCATAGGTGAGCGCCCCGCTTTCCTCCAGCCGTCCGCGGAGCCAGGCGAAATCCGCCTCCGTAAACCCGGGGTCGCGGATCATGGCGGTCATCCGCGCGCGATCCTCTCCTCCGGCCAGGGCGAGCCCCCGGATCAGGGGCAGCGTCATCTTGCCCTCGCGCAGGTCGCTGCCCACGTCCTTTCCGATCCGCGTCGGATCGGCCGTGTAGTCGAGAAGGTCGTCGGCGATCTGGAAGGCCAGCCCCAGGCCGAGGCCGTAAGCGCAAAGCGCCTCTTCAGCCGCCGCGGGAGCCTCGGCGAGCAAGGCGCTCACGCGGCAGGCCGCCTCGAAGAGAACGGCCGTCTTGCGGCGGATGACCTCGAAGTACTCCTCCTCGGTGAGCGCGGGGTCCCTCTTGCGCTGCAGCTGGTGGACTTCGCCCTGGGACATCTCCTCGGTCAGCCGGGCGAGCACGGCCACGATCTTCGGATTTCCCGTCGCCGCGGTGATCGAAAGCGCCCGGGCGAGCAGAAAATCGCCCACGAGCACGGCGATCGCGTTTCCCCAGAGGCGGTGCGCGGCGGGCTTGCGACGCCGCGTCGCCGCGCCGTCGACGAGGTCGTCGTGCAAGAGGGTCGCCGCGTGCAGGTACTCGAGCGCGCTCGAGAAGACGACGTCGTAGGTTCCGCGGTAGCCGCAAAGCCGCGCGGAAAGCACGAGCAGAAGCGGTCGCATCCGCTTGCCGCCGTTGAAGAGGATGTGGCCGGCCACCTCGCGCACGAGATCGAGATGGGGCGTCAGGTTGGCGACCAGTGCAGCCTCGATCGCCTCCAGATCGGTCTCGACCGCCCGGAGGATCCGCGCCTTCAGGACGCTCACGGCGCTTCCCCCAAGAGATCGTATTCCATCACATCGGTGATCCGCGCGGGCACGAAGGCCCCGAGCGGCAGCCGACCCCCGGGCCCGGCCTGGACGTAGGTGACCCCGTCGACCTCCGGGGCTTGCAGCATCGTGCGTCCGGAGAACATGCGGTTTCCCAGGTCCTCCTCGATCAGCACCGGCAGCACGCGGCCGATGTGGCGCTGGTTTTTTTCGGCGGCGATGTCCATCTGCAGCGAAAGCAGTCGGTCGTAGCGCTCCTGGGCGATCTCCCGCGGCACGGGGTCGGGCAGCCGATGGGAGGGCAGATCCTCGGCGTCAGAATAGACGAAGGCGCCCAGATGGTCAAAGCGGATCTCTTCGGCGAAGTCGAGGACCTTCTGGAAATCGCGCTCGGTCTCCCCCGGAAAACCGGTGATCACCGTGGTCCGCAGGCAGGCCTCGGGGACGATTTCGCGGATGCGCCGGAAAAGGCGGCGCAGCCCCTCGGGGGTGTAGTTTCGCCCCATGCGCCGGAGCACGTCGTCGCTGGCGTGCTGGATGGGCAGATCGAAATAGGGGCAGACCTGGGGCAGCTCGGCCACGGCACGGATGAACTCCTCGTCGATGCTCTCGGGGTGGCCGTAGAGCACGCGGATCCAGGGTTCCTTCCGACCGGGTGCGCCGCAGGCCCCGGCGAGATGATGCAGCAGCACGGCGAGCGGAACGGGCGGCCGGAGATCCCGGCCGTAATGGGTGGTGTCCTGGGCGACGAGGTTTAACTCCTTCACCCCGCGCTCGACCAGGTCGCGCGCTTCGGCGAGAATATCCTCAGGGGGACGGCTTCGCTGGCGGCCGCGCAGGCGGGGGATGATGCAGAAGGTGCAGCGCCGCTCGCAGCCCTCGGCGATCTTGAGGTAGGCCGAGTGCGGGGTGGTCAGCACCCGCTCGGCGTTGAAGGCGCCGACCGGGAGGGTGTCGGGATCGGGAAGCAGGGTCTTGCCCCGGGCGCGGCGGCCGGCCACGGCCTCCACGATGCGCTCAAGCGCCCCGGTTCCGAGAAAGAGATCCACCTCGGGGAGCTCGGGGACGATTTTTTCGCGGTAACGTTCGGGAAGGCATCCGGTGACGACGAGCCGACGGCAACAGCCGCTCTTTTTGTATCGGGCGAGCTCGAGAATGGTCTCGAGCGACTCCTGCGCCGCATCCTCGATGAAGCTGCAGGTGTTGACGACGATCACCTGGGCCTCTTCGGGACGATCGGTCAGCTTCCAGCCCGCTTGCCGCAGCTTCCCCAGCATGAGCTCGCTGTCCACCTGGTTCTTGGCGCACCCCAAGCTGACCAGGCAGAGGGTGCCCGGCAGATTGCGACGGCGCGGCTGAGAAGCAGGGGGTGACATGAGCGCGAGCGGCTCCGGGCTCCGGTGCGGCATCCGCAAGGCGGCGCACCGAGACGTTGATAGAGATTAAGGAGGGGGCCGTTGGCTGTCAATGAGCGGGACGCTTTCCGCCCGGGGAAACCCGGATGTCGGCCGGTCCAGGAACCCCCCCTCGGCCGTTTCCACCACGAGGAGCCCCTCGATCCGTTCCAGCCTCTCGAGCAGGGCCAGTCCCTCCTCCGCGCCCAGAACCATGACGGCCGTCGCCAGAGCGTCGGCCGTCGTGCAGTCGGGAGCCAGGACGGTGGCACTGACGACGCCGTTGGCGACCGGCCGTCCGGTCGCGGGGTCGATGACGTGGGAATAGCGCCGACCTTCGAAGACGAAAAACTGGCGGTAATCGCCGCTCGTGGCGAGCGCCGCATCGCTCAACGCCACCACCCGGTGCACCTCTTCGGGCCGGGCGCGGCTTTCGGGACGAGCGATCCCGATCCTCCAGGGGGAACCGTCCGGACGGCGGCCGGAAGCGTAAACCTCGCCGCCGATCTCGACCAGGAAATCCCGCCAGCCGGCCCCCCGGAGCAGACGAGCCACCTCGTCGACCCCGTAGCCCTTGGCGATGGCCGAGAAATCGAGCGTCAAACGCGGGTCCTCCTTCACCAGGCCGTCTTCGCCGCGAGGCGAAATCCGCGTCAAGCCGATCGCGGCGCGCCAGGCGGCGATCTCCTCCTCCGCAGGCGGGCTCCGCCGCGCAGGGCCCCGGCCGAACCCCCACAGATCGACCAGCGGCCCCACGGTGGGATCGAAGGCGCCTCGGGACCAAGCATAGACCTGCGCGGCGACTTCGAATACGCGTCGGAAGTCCGCGGAGACGGACACGGCCTCCCCGGCGACGGCGAATCGGTTGAAACGGGATATCTCGCTTTCGGCCAGGTAAGGGGAAAAAATGCGGTTCAGCTCCTCGAGCCGGCGGTCGATATTTTTCTTCAGGCTCTCCGTTGCGCTCCAGGGCCGGCCGACCAGTTTTACGGTGTAGGTGGTCCCCATGGTGCGGCCGGTGAGAACGTGCTCGGCGCGGGGATCGCAACCAAACATCGCGGCGGCACCCAGCAGCAGGACGATGAATATCAGGGATCCGGGGCGAAAACCTCGAGGCATGGGGGCGGGCTTCAACAGATGCGGGGAAACTGTTCCCCGGCGAGCATGTCGACGATCCGTTGGCCGCCGATGCGGGTCTGCATCACCACCCGGCCGGCAGGCCCGGGGAGGACCTCGCCGATCCAGGCCGCATCCTTGCCCGCCGGGTCGGAGCGCACGGCGTGGAACACGGCCTCCGCGGCGTCCGGATGCACGAAAGCGACGAGCTTGCCCTCGTTGGCCAGGTAAAGCGGGTCGAAGCCGAGCAGTTCGCACAGACCGGCCACCTCGGGCTTGAGGGGGATCCTCTCCTCATGGATGAGAACGCCCACGGCCGAGCTCTCGGCGATTTCCTTGAGCGCCGTCCCCAGCCCGCCGCGCGTGGGGTCGCGCAGCGCGTGCACGGCCTCGCCCCCGGCGTCGAGCATCGCCGCGACCATGCGGTGAAGAGGCGCGGTGTCGCTTTGCACGCTCGTCTCGAAGGCGAGCCCTTCGCGGCCGGCGAGCACGCTCACCCCGTGATCGGCGAGGCTGCCGCTCAAGAGCACGCGGTCTCCGGCCTGCGCCCGACGGCTGGCCACCCGGACCCCCGGGGGAATGAGGCCGATGCCCGAGGTGTTGATGAAGAGGCGGTCGGCCGCGCCGCGTGGAACGACCTTCGTGTCCCCGGTGACGATCGCCACCCCGGCCGCCTTCGCCGCCTGCGCCATGGAGTCGACGATGCGCTGGAAGTCCGACAGAGGAAAGCCCTCCTCGAGAATGAAGGCCGCGCTCAGGAAGAGCGGCCGCGCACCGCACATGGCCAGATCGTTCACGGTGCCGTTCACGGCGAGCTCCCCGATGTTCCCCCCCGGGAAGAACAGGGGGTCGACCGTGTAGGAATCCGTCGAGAAGGCCAGCCGGGTCCCTTCCACCTCGAGGATCGCCCCGTCGTTCAGCTCGGCCAGGGCGGGATGGTCGAAGGCGGGGAGCACCCGGTCGCGCAGCAGGCGGTGGGCGATGCGCCCCCCGCTTCCATGGTCGAGCAGAATCCGGCTCACGGGATCCATGCGTTCACCCTCCGGCGGAGGCGTCGTGGTAGCGGAAGTAGGCCGCACAGGTCCCCTCGCTCGAAACCATGCAGGGGCCGACCGGGTCCGCGGGCGTGCAGCGGGTCCCGTAGAGCGGGCATTGGGGGGGGGTCTTGCGCGCGGTAAGGATTTCTCCGCAGGAGCAGCCCCGCGGCTCGGGCACCGGGGTCGCGCTCAGGGAAAAACGCCGCGTCGCATCGAAAGCCGCCCAAGCCGCCCGGAGGGTCAGGCCGCTGGCGGGGATGAGCCCCAAGCCGCGCCAGCGCGCATCGGCGGGCGCGAACACAAGCGCCAGCACCCGCTGCGCGGCCGGGTTTCCCTCCTCGGCGACCGCCCGGCGGTAGGCGTTTTCCAGCGCCGGCTTTCCGCTCTCGACCTGTCCGACGAGCGCGGCCACGGCCTGCAGGATGTCGACCGGCTCGAAGCCGGCGATGGCGCAGGGAAGCCGCGTGCGCTCGAAAAAGGGCAGATAGGCCCGGCGGCCGATGACGACGGAGACATGTCCCGGCAGGAGAAAAGCGTCGATCCGCAGCTCGCCGAGCGCAGTCAGCGCCTCAAGCGCCGGGGGGACGGTCTTGTGCAGACAGAGTACGCTGAAGTTGGCGAGCCCCGAGCGATGCGCGGCGAGCACGGCCGCGGCCACAGTGGGTGCGGTCGTCTCGAAGCCGATCCCGAGAAAAACGACCTCGCGGTCGGGGTGACGCCGGGCGAGCTCGACGGCGTCCAGCGCGGAATAGACGATCCGCACGTCGGCCCCGCCGGCCCGCTCGCGCTCGAGCGAAGAGCGGCTGCCGGGCACGCGCAGAAGATCGCCGAAGGTGGCGACGAGGACGTCGGGCCGGCGGGCGAGTGCGATGCAGGCGTCGATCTCGGCGGTGTCGGTCACGCAGACCGGGCATCCGGGCCCGGAGAGCAGCGTGATCGTCTCCGGCAAGAGGCTGCGGATGCCGTGACGGAAGATCGAAACGGTGTGCGTGCCGCAGACCTCCATGATGCGCAGCGGCCGCCGGCTGAGACGCCGGATGCGCCTGGCGAGTTCGCCGACGAGCGTGACGTCGCGGTATTCGGCGCTGTGGCGGCTGACCATGAACGCGGAATCCTTCCCAATCCTACGACGGCGGGGCCCTCCGAGCTCAGGCGGCGGATGCCGCGACCAGCGCCTGGCCGAGGGCGATGCCGCCGTCGTTCGTCGGGACCTGCTCGTGGCTGTACACCGCAAAGCCCGCCGCGGCAAGCCCTCGGCTCAAATCCTCGAGCAGGCGTGCATTCTGAAACACCCCCCCGCTCAGCACCACACGGGAGAGGCCGCGCTCTTGGCGGATGCGTCGGCAAAGGCGCACAAAGACCCGGACGAGACCGTTGTGGAAACGGGCGCTGATCTCGGAGACGGAGCGGCCGCGAATCACGTCCGCCACCACCCCGCGCAGGATCGGGCCGGGCAGGATCCGCCGCGGGGACCCCTCCTCCCATTCGGTCTCGTAGGCTTCCTCGACGCCCTCGGCCGCCTCCATCTCCAGTTCCATCGCCGCCTGACCCTCGAAGGCCACCCGGCGGCGCAGCCCCACGATCGCGGCGACAGCGTCGAAGAGTCGCCCGAGGCTGGAGGTCAGCGGGGCGTTGATGCCGGAGGCCGCCAAAGCCGCGGCCGTGCGGAGCTTTTCCTCGCCGGTCTCCCGCAGGAAGGCGAGCTCGAGGCGGGACCACTCGCCGCCGAAGGCGGCCTGCAGGTGGCTGACGGCCATCCGCCAGGGCTCGCGGATCGCGGCCGCCCCTCCGGGCATGGGAACGCAGGCGAAATGCGCCAGACGCTCGAAGCCCGCGGCCTCGGCGGCGAGCACCTCGCCGCCCCAGACCGTTCCGTCGGGACCGTAGCCCGTGCCGTCGCAGGCAATCCCGATCACCGGCCCCTCAAGACGGTGCTCGGCCATGCAGGCGGCGACGTGGGCGTGGTGATGCTGCACGCGCCGCAGGGCCCCCTCCGGCTGCTCTTCGGCCCAGCGGGTGCTCAGGTAGTCGGGGTGGAGGTCGCAGGCGAGGATCTCGGGGCGGATGTCAAGGACGCGTTCGAGATGAGCGATCGTCTCGCAGAAAACCTCGTAGGTCGCGAGGTTTTCGAGATCTCCGATGTGCGGGCTGAGAAAGGCGCGGTCGCCTTTCCCGAGGCAGACCGTGTTTTTGAGTTCCGCGCCCACGGCGAGAAGCGCCGGGAGCCTGCGGGAAAGAAAGACCGGCTGCGGCACATAGCCCCGCGCCCGGCGCAGCAAGCGCGTTTTTCCGGCGACCCGCCGCACGACCGAGTCGTCGCAGCGCCGAAGGATTTCGCGGTCGTGAAGCAGGAAGGCGTCGGCGATCCC
>CAZQUP010000105.1:8388-8862 GCA_964596545.1 uncultured Desulfatibacillum sp.
AGCCGCGCGAGCGCTTCCTCGTTTCCCGCGGCGATCGGCTCCTCGCTCAGGTTGCCGCTGGTCATGACGAGCGCGGGAAACCCCGCGGCCAAAAGCAGGTGATGAAGCGGCGTGTAGGGCAGAAGCACCCCCACGTAGCGGTTGCGCGGGGAGACCCCGGACGCAAGCGGGCTTTCGGGACGCTTGCGCAGGAGCACGATCGGCCGCTCGGGGGAGGAGAGCAACCGGGCTTCTTCCTCAGAAGGCGTAGGTAGCCACGGCGGCAAGGTCGGGCGACATGACGGCAAGGGGCTTTTCCTCGCGGCGCTTGCGCTCGCGCAGGCGCGCGACCGCCCGGGCGTCCAGGGCGTCGACCGCGAGATGAAAGCCTCCCAGACCCTTCACGGCGACAATCGCGCCCCGCCGCAGCCGCGCGGCCGCGGCGGCGACCGGATCGGGCTCGTTCAGCCGTTCGCCCGCGGCGTTCCGCAGCTC
>CAZQUP010000106.1:0-8815 GCA_964596545.1 uncultured Desulfatibacillum sp.
GCGGCATCGCCTTCGTGCTCCGCCGCGGCTCGCCCCCCGAGGTGGCGCTGACGATCGGCCGCGAGGCGGCGCTGCTTGTCTGCGACCGGGGCTACCTCCGCCACCAGCGCGCCTGGCGGACGCTCGTGGCCCGCGAGGCCGCCTGTCCCGTCGTCCAGGTCGAGGGCGATGTCGTCGTCCCCGTCGAGGAGGCCTCCGGCAAGGCCGAGATCGGCGCGCGCACCCTGAGACCCCGGATCCGGCGGCTCCTGGCCTCCCATCTCGCATTGCCCCCCGTCGTCACGCTCGAGCACCCGGCACGGGGCCTGCGGCTCGAGGGGCTCGAGGCGCGCGATCCCGGAGCGCTGCTCGCGACGCTTGCCGTCGACCGTGGGGTTCCGCCCGTGCCGCGCTTTTTCCGGGGGGGTACTTCCGAGGCCAAGCGGCGCTTCGCGCGGTTCCTGCGCGAGCGGCTGGCCCGATACGCCGCGAACCGCAACCAGCCCCAGACCGACGATGTCTCCGCGATCAGCCCCTATCTGCACTTCGGGCAGGTCTCGCCCGTATGGCTGGCTCTCGCCGTGCGCGATGCCCCCGTCCCGTCCGCGGCGCGCGAGGCGTTCCTCGAGGAGCTGATCGTGCGCCGCGAGCTTTCCTGCAACTTCGTCTTCTACCGCGAGGACTACGACCGCTTCCGGGTGATCCCCGACTGGGCCTGGAAGAGCCTGCGGCTCCACCGCCGCGATCCGCGGCCGTACCGCTATACGGCCGCCGAGCTCGAGGGCGCCCGCACCCACGATCCCTACTGGAACGCCGCGATGCGCGAGATGGTCTGTACGGGGTTCATGCACAACGCGATGCGCATGTACTGGGGGAAGAAGATCCTCGAGTGGTCCGATGACCCCGAGGAGGGCTTCGCGCGGACGCTTGCCCTCAACAACCGCTGGTTCCTCGACGGCCGCGACCCCAATTCCTTCGCCGGGGTCGCCTGGATCTACGGCATGCACGACCGCGCTTGGCCCGAGCGGCCGATCTACGGCAAGGTGCGCACGATGACCGCCGCGGGGCTCGAGCGCAAGTGTGACATCGCGGCCTACGTGCGCAAGGTGAAGCGCCTGTGCGGGGACGATTGAAGAAACCCTCCGACGCGCAGGGCGGCCCCGCTGCCGCGACCCACACCGTGCGCCTGGTCCTCGGCGACCAGCTCAACCCGAATCACTCCTGGTTTTCGCGTCCCGACCCGGGTGTCCTTTACGTCCTGATGGAAGTGCGCCAGGAGACCGACTACGTCAAGCATCACGTTCAGAAGGTGGCCGCCTTCTTCGCCGCCATGCGCGCCTTCGCCCGACACTTGGCCGCCCGCGGCCACCGCGTGCGGTATGTTGCGCTCGACGATCCGCAAAACGCGCAGCGCATCCCCGAGAACCTGCGCCGCATTCTCGCCGCGGAGCGGGCCGGCCGCTTGGAGTACCTTCTGCCCGACGAGCTGCGTCTCGACCGCGAGCTGGCCGCTTTCGCGTCCTCCCTCGACATCGCCTCTGCGGCGCACGACACCGAGCATTTCCTGACCGACCGGACGGAACTCGCCCGGATCTTTCCCCCCGGGCGGCGTTTTCTCCTGGAGTCGTTTTACCGGCAGCTGCGTCGGCGCTTCGGGATCCTGTTGGCGCCCGACGGACGCCCCGCAGGCGGCGCCTGGAACTTCGACCGCGAAAACCGCAAGCCCTACGACGGCCGCGTTTCCCCGCCTCCCCCCCTGGCTTTCGACAACGACGTACGGCCGATTGCGGCCCTGATCCGCCGGGCCGGAGTCCACACCTTCGGGGAAATCGACCCCGCAAGGCTCCCCTGGCCGGTCGACCGCGGTCAGGCGGAGCGGCTGCTCGCCTACTTCGTCGCCACCGGGCTTCCCCATTTCGGCACCTACCAGGACGCGATGAGCCTGGACCACTGGGCGCTTTTCCACAGCCGGCTTTCGTTCGCCCTGAACGTGAAGCTTCTCCATCCGATGGAGGTGATCCGTGCGGCGGTGGCCGCCCACGAGGCGGAGCCGGGACGAATCGGGATCGGCCAGGTCGAGGGGTTCGTGCGCCAGATCCTCGGCTGGCGGGAATACATGCGGGGGGTCTACTGGGCGCTCATGCCGGAGCTCGAGCGCATGAACGCCCTCGGCCACGACCGGCCGCTTCCCGCCTTCTACTGGACCGGGGAAACCGGGATGCGCTGTGTCGCCGCCGCCGTGCGGCAGTCCCTCGAGCGCGCCTGGGCGCACCACATCCAGCGGCTCATGGTCACCGGAAATTTCGCCTTGCTCGCCGGCGTGCACCCCGACGAGGTGGACGCCTGGTACCTCGGCGTCTACATCGACGCCGTCCAGTGGGTGGAGCTGCCGAACACGCGGGCCATGAGCCAGTTCGCCGACGGCGGCCGGGTGGCGACCAAGCCCTATGTCTCCGCGGCGAATTATCTGCGCCGCATGAGCGACTACTGCACCGCCTGCCGCTACGACCCGGCGCGGCGCACGGGGGAGAAGGCCTGCCCCTTCAACGCTCTCTACTGGGACTTTTTTTCCCGCCACCGCGAAAAGCTTGCCCGAAACCCGCGCCTTTCCCTCGTCTATCGCCGTCTGGAGCGGATGGCGCCGTCGGCGCGGCGCGCACTCCTCACCCACGCCGAGCGGGTGCGCGAAAGGATCGAAGCGCTCTGAGTCCGCTCTCGGGGGCGCGGCGTCCGCGGGCTGGCAGAGCCTTCACCAAGCGGTTAACGGCGGCCCTCTTTGCGGGGGACGACTGGGGCCCGGGCGGCACGCAAGAGGAGAAGGCCGCGCCGGAGCCCAAGAAAGAGGAAGGCGGCGAATCCGAGGGTGGTATCGATCGGATTGCTTTTCAGCGCCATGCGGGTCACCTCGCCCCAGCCGGTCGAACCCTGGGAGAAGAAGACCGCGAAAGGCCAGAACCAGGAGACCCCCGCGGAAGAGAGCGCCGCATCGGCGGCGATGTGTGAGACTACGAGCAGAAAGGCCGCTCCGAAGCCGATCCGCGGCAGGCCCTTCCAAAACGCGGACGCGCGGGCATAGAGCAAGGCCGCGCCGGCGGCGAAGAGCAGACTGTGCGTCGGGCCGCGATGAAAGGCGCTACCGTTCCAGGCCCACAACAGGCCCAGAAAGACGTCGATATCGGGAAGGTTGGCGAGCAGCGCGGCCGCCAAGGGGGTTTTCCAGTCCTCGAAGACCGAACGCTTCGACACCCCCTCGTAAAGCGCCAACCCGATCGCCGTGTGTCCTAAAGGAAGCGGCATGTTCCGAAAAGAACCCTCCTGCGCAGATCAAACTCCGCAAATCTGTCTAACGGTCAATGGCACAATGCATTACGCGTGCCATCTGCAATGAGAGCCTCTTGCCTATAATCCTCGGGGATTTCAAATCCTTGCCGATGGGCCGGAGCCCGACGGAGAAAATTCTTCCCCTCATGGAGAAGACTTTTTCCCCTTCCGGGGAAATCATTTGCCCAGGACAAAGAGCAGGCGCACCGCCCCGGCAAGGAGCAGCGCGGCGCACAGGCCGCCCGCCCAGAGCGCCGCAAACCAGCTCCACTGCCGCTTAGTAGCCGCTTTCATGGGAGGCCTTGCCCCGAAAGACGAAGTAACAGTAGGCGGTGTAGGCGAGGATGATCGGAAGCAGGATCACGGTCCCGACCAGCAACAGCGACTGCGAGGGCCCGGCGGCCGCGGCCTGGCGGAAGCTCACCTCGTAGGGGACGGCGTAAGGGTAAAGGCTGATCCCCAGGCCGAGATAGGCCGTGAGAAAGATGCCGATCGAGCAAAGAAAGGGCCGCACCTCACGGCCGGAGTTCAAGTCGTTCCAGAGGAGCAGGATGAAGACGAGGCTCGCCGCGGGGATGGGGGCGAGATAGAAGAGGTTGGGGATCGTCCACCACAGGGCGCGGATATCGGGGTTGATGAAGGGCATGCTCACGCTCACGATCGCCAAAAACACGGCCACCCAGCCGAGGACGTAGGCCGCCGCCCGGCGGGCCCACGCTTGCGTCTGGTCCTCGGTCTTCATGACGAGCCAGGTGGCGCCCAGCAGACCGTAGCCGAAGACGAGCGCGACCCCGGTCATCACGCTGTAGCCGTTCAGCCAGTCGAAGGCGCCGCCGACGAAGCTTCGCCCCTCGACCGGCACCCCCTGGACCACCGCACCGATGATCGTGCCCTGCATGAAGGCCGCGACAAGCGAACCGAAGTGGAAGGCCGTGTCCCAGAGGCCGCGCTTGCCCTCCGGCGCTTTGAAGCGGAACTCGAAGGCGACCCCGCGGAAGATCAGCCCGAGCAGCATGACGATCACCGGTACGTAGAGAGCGGGCATGAGGATCGCATAGGCGAGCGGAAAGGCGGCGAACAGCCCGCCGCCGCCGAGGATCAGCCAGGTCTCGTTTCCGTCCCAGAACGGGGCGATCGAGTTCATCATGCGGTTGCGGCAGGTCTCCGAGGGGGCGAAGGGAAAAAGGACCCCCACGCCCAGGTCGAAGCCGTCCAGGACGATGTAGAGCAGGACGGCCGTCAGGATCAGTCCGTACCAAACGAGCGGCAGATCGACCAGGTGCTCCAGGCTGAACATAGGACGTGTCCCTTTCCTTGTTCCCCGCGGGTTCGGGTTCAGGCCGCGCCGGTGACGAGCGGCGGCTGCGGAAGGCCGTGATCACCGTAGGTCGGCTCCTCGAGGGCCTGCGGACCCTTGCCGATCAGCCGCAGGATGTAATAGCTGCCGGCGCCGAAGACGAAGGTGTAGACGACGAGGAAAGCGGCGAGCGAAACCGCGATCGGGGCGGCCGTGACCGGCGAGGCGCTCTCCGCCGTGCGCAGGACCCCGTAGACGATCCAGGGTTGACGGCCCACCTCGGTCACGAACCAGCCGGCCAGGACGGCGAGGAAGCCCGAAGGGGTGAGCGCCATGCACCAGAGCTGGAAGGCCCGCGAATCGAAAAGACGGCCGCGGAAATGGAGGATCGCCGCGGCGACGCCGGTGGCGATCATGAGCAGCCCCAGGCCGACCATGATGCGGAAGGGCCAGAAGACCCAGGCGACCGGCGGCCGCTCCTCGCGCGGCCAGGCCTTCAAGCCCTTCACCTCCCCGTTCCAGTCGTGGGTGAGGATCAGGCTCGAGAGCTTCGGGATTTCGAGGCTGTAAAGGGTCTGCTCGCGCGTTTCGTCCGGCCAGCCGAAGAGAACCAGCGGCGCTCCGCGCTGGGTTTCCCACAGGCCCTCCATGGCCGAGACCTTGACCGGCTGGTGCTCGAGGGTGTTCAGCCCGTGGAGGTCGCCGAAGACGAGCTGCAAGGGGGCGACGAAGACGGCCATGATCATGGCCATGCCGAGCATCACCCGGGCGTGCTTTTTATGGCGGCCGCGGTAGAGATACCAGGCGCCGATGCCCGCCACCGTGAAGGCCGTCGTGAGGTAGGCCGCGGTCACCATGTGCACGAAGCGGTAAGGGAAGGAGGGGTTGAAGATCACCGCCAGCCAAGAGGTGGGGTGCAGCAGCCCGTCCTCGCCCACGCGGAAGCCCGCCGGCGTCTGCATCCAGCTGTTGGCCGAGAGGATCCAGAAAGCCGAGACGAGCGTTCCCAGAGCCACGATCACCGTGGCCGCGAAGTGCATCCCCCGGCTCACGCGGTTCCAGCCGAAGAGCATGATCCCCAGAAAGGAGGCCTCGAGGAAGAAGGCGGTCAGCACTTCATAGCCGAGCAGCGGGCCGAGGACGTTTCCGCCGCGGTCGGCGAAAACCGACCAGTTGGTGCCGAACTGAAAGGAGAGGACGACGCCGGAGACCACCCCCATGCCGAAAGTCACGGCGAAAATCTTGACCCACATGCGGTAGACTTCGGCGTAGACGGGGTTTCCGGTACGCAGCCAGCGCCATTCGAGAACCGCAAGCCAGCTCGCCAGCCCGATCGTGAAGGCCGGAAAGACGATGTGAAAGGAGACCGTGAAAGCGAACTGGATGCGGGCGAGGAGCAGGGCGTCGAAGGATTCGAACATGGGTCACCTCGGGGATGGAAGCGTTTCGCGGGGGGGGTGTCAACCGATCCTCGGCTGTGGTATGCAGCAATCCACGGGCGGTGTCAAGCCGCCCGCCGAGGGAGGATGCCATGAGCGAAACGTCCGCTGACGCCCTCTATGTCCGGGTCCGCGACGGGGCGGGAAACGAGTTCATCTGCCCGATCGAGGCTCTGAAGGACATCCGCGAGGTACCCGAGGAGATCCTCGACCGCTGCGTCGATGATGCCACCGCGGGACGCTACGCCGGAAACATCCGGCTCAAACCGGACGGGGCTTGATTCCTTCCCCCGGGGGAAGGAGGCGCCTCACAGGAAGGTCCGCAGCGTTCCCATCCCCCCGTCCACCCGCAGCACCTGCCCGGTGATCCAGCCCGCGGCGTCGGAGAGGAGAAAGAGGGCGGCCTCGGCCACTTCGGCGGCGGAGCCGATCCGTTTGAGGGGATGCCGCTCGGAGGCGGCCTTGCGCCGCGCCTCGTCCCGGAGGAGAAAGGCGGCGAGCGGCGTCTCCGTAAGCGAGGGGGCGATCGCGTTGACGCGGATCCGGGGGGCGAGCTCGGCCGCCAGCGCCCGGGTCAACCCCTCGACCGCCCCCTTCGCGCCGGCGATCGAGGCGTGGAAGGGCATGCCGGTCCCCACGGCCACGGTGCTGAAGAGCACCACCGAGGCCCCTTCGGGGGAAGCCTTGAGTTTCGGCAAGGCGGCGGCGAGCACGCGGACCGCTCCCAGGTAGTTCACCTCGAGATCTTCGAGAAACTCCTCCCGCGAGATCCGGGTGAAGGGTTTGAGACGGATCGTGCCCGGGCAATAGACGAGCCCGGCGAGGGCCTCGGGGAGCCGCTCCGTCGGCAGATCGTCCCGGGTGACATCGAGAGCGATGTGCGCACCGCCCTCCGGACCGGGCCGCCGGCCGGCCGCGAGTACGCGGGTTCCGGCACGGAGGAGCCGGATCGCGATCTCGCGGCCGATGCCGGAGCTCGCCCCCACCACGAGAACCGAGCGTTCGTGCATCGCCTGCCTCCCTCAGCATTTGTCTTTCATGGAGTGAAGCCAGCAGTAAGCGACCGCCTCCTCGACCACGGCCGGGATCCCCTGCCGGACGCTGGGGTAGAGGGGGTCGATGCCGAAGAGCCTCCGCAAGGTGCCGGGGACCACCGGCAGGTTGAGGTTCCAGGCCCGCACCGCCCCGGCCGAGTAGAGTCCCGGCCGGCGGTGCAGGAGGCGCAGGCCGTCGAGCAGCAGGGCGGCGGCTGTGGCCGCCGGCCGTGGGATACGGGTCACGCGCAGCCGCGGGTAGCTTTCCCGCACGACCTCGAAGAAGCGGTTCCAGGAGCAGGCATCCTCGTCGGCCACGACGAAGGCGCCCTCGAGCCCGCCCTCGGCCGCGGCCAAAAGCGCGCGGGCCGCATCGCGCACGTGCAGATGGCCGTAGCGGTTTTCCCCCCGGCCGGGGAAAAGCATCCAGCCTCGCCGGGCCTCCTCGAAGAAAAGGCTCCGCGCTCCATAGGTGTGGGGCAGGCGCAGCGAGACGAAGCGGATGCCGGAGTCGCGCGCGCCGCGGGCGAGAAGGCTCTCCGCCTCGAGCTTCGCCCGGCCGTAGCCCAGCACCGGAGCGGCGGGGGTCTGCAGGTCGATCGGGCGCTCCTGGTCGGGATAGACGAGGAGGCTTCCTCCGTAGACGAGGGTCTTGACGCCGGCCGCCGCCGCGGCGGAAAGCAGGTTGCGCGAGCCCTCGACGATCGAAGGCCGCACGATGCGGTAGGCGACGAAGGAGGCGATCGCCCCGAGATGGATGACCGTATCCACACCTTCGACGGCCGTGCGGAGGCTTTGCGGGTCGAGCAGATCGCCCGTGACCGTCTGGCCGGAAAGCCCGCGGAGGAGGAGACCGCGAAGGGGCCGCCGCACGAGCATGCGCGGGGCGATGCCGCGGTCGTTGAGCACGCGCGCCACCTCGTAGCCGATGAACCCCGTCGCTCCGGTCAGCAGCACCCGCTCCATGGACCCCCGCAAGCCTCAGACCCGCCCTCCGCTCCAGCGAAGCTTCGCCTTGAGCACGTCGAAGTAATGCCGGCCGGGAAGCAGGATAAGGGGCAGGGGATGATCGCTTTTCCTCACCGTGAGGACATCCTGGTCGGTCAGCTCGATGCCGCGCTGGCCGTCGAGCGTGAGCACGATGTCCTGGGATCCCTTGTCCAGGCGGAGCGTGATCTCGACCTCCTCGGGGACGATCAGCGGCCGGTTGGTGAGGGTGAAGGGGCAGATGGGGGTGAGGATCAGTCCGGCGACCTTGGGGTGGATGACCGGTCCCCCGGCGGCGAGCGAATAGGCGGTCGATCCCGTAGGGGTGGCGATGATCAGGCCGTCGGCGCGGAAGGTGGTCAGATAATGGCCGTTCACGTGGGTGACGATGTTCGCCAGCCTCGCAAGTGCGCCGCGGTGGATCACGACGTCGTTCAGCACCGTGTCGCGCAGGATCGTCCTTCCCCGCCGGCCGACCTCGGCATCGAGGCGCATGCGGCGGGCGATGTGGAAATCACCTTGCAGCACGCGCTCGGCGGCTTCGAAGAGGTTTTCCTCGAGAATCTCGGCGAGGAACCCCAGCTCCCCGAACTTGATGCCGAGCAGCGGGATCTCCCGGTCCCCCACCCAGCGCACCGCGCTGAGGAAGGTGCCGTCGCCGCCCAGGACGAAGACGCAGAAGAGGTCCCGCGGCGGCGGCCGCCTCGCGGTGGGCTCCCGGCGCCCCGGAGCGGCCGGGCTCGTCGTGCGCACGACCT
>CAZQUP010000107.1:0-4201 GCA_964596545.1 uncultured Desulfatibacillum sp.
CAAACTTCTGCTTCGCCATCGCTCTCTCCTCCGCCTGAACATGCGGAGGGCATAGTGGACTTCTTATGCCCTCCGCGCTGAGACGCTGTACCGCCGGCCGCCGGGCCGGTTACCAGCGAAAATGAGCAAACGCCTTGTTCGCCTCCGCCATTTTGTGCGTGTCTTCGCGTTTCTTCACGGCCCCGCCGCGGTTGTTGGCGGCGTCGAGCAACTCGGCGGCCAGCTTGCGCGCCATGCCTTTCTCCGTGCGCTGCCGCGCGTAGGAGATCAGCCAACGGATGCCGAGGGCGGTGCGCCGCGAGGGGCGGATTTCCGTCGGGACCTGATAGGTGGAACCGCCCACGCGCCGGGAGCGAACCTCCACCATCGGCCGCACGTTGTCGACGGCCTGCTCGAAAACCTTGAGCGGCGGCTCTTTGACCTTTTCGCTCAGAATGCCGAAGGAGTCGTAGAGGATCCTCTCGGCGACGCTCTTCTTGCCGTCCCGCATCAGGCTGTTGATGAACTTGGCCACCAGGCGGCTGCCGTATTTCGGATCCGGCCGCACGGGGCGCTCGGTGACCTCACGTCGGCGTGGCATGGCGACTCCGTTTCCCTTCTATAGCGCAGGCGGGGGGGGGCATCCCCCGGCCCCGGTTCACTTGGGTTTTTTGGCTCCGTATTTGGATCGGCCCTGACGGCGGTCTTCCACTCCCAGGGTGTCGAGGGTGCCTCGTACGATATGATAGCGCACCCCGGGAAGATCCTTGACCCGGCCGCCGCGTACGAGCACGACCGAGTGCTCCTGCAGGTTGTGCCCCACGCCGGGGATGTAGGCCGTCACCTCGACCCCCGTCGTCAAGCGCACCCGGGCGACCTTGCGCAGCGCCGAGTTGGGTTTCTTGGGGGTCGTCGTGTAAACCCGGGTGCACACCCCCCGTTTCTGGGGCGCCCCCTTCAGGGCCGGGGTTTTGCGTTTCTTGTGGACGCTTTTCCGCGCCCGGCGGACCAACTGGTTGATCGTCGGCATGCAGCCCTCGCCTGTTTCAATGATCGATTTTGCAAAATGGCGATATATATAGAACTTGACAAAATCTGTCAAGAATTTTCTTGTCCGGCGCTCTCTACCCCCATCAGGCGGTGACCTCGATATCGAGGTCTTCGAACTGGGGCATGCCCGTCCCCGCCGGAATCAGGCGCCCCATGATCACGTTTTCCTTCAGCCCCTTCAGCCGATCGATCGCTCCCTGAATGCTCGCGTCGGTGAGCACCTTGGTCGTCTCCTGGAAGGAGGCGGCGGAAACCCAGCTTTCGGTGCTGAGCGAGGCCTTGGTGATGCCGAGAATCAGCGGCTCCCCGACGGCGGGTTTGCCTCCCCGGGCGATGACGGCCTGGTTGGCCTCCTCGAAGCGCAGCTTGTCGACCTGTTCCTCGGGGACGAAATCGGTGTCCCCGACGTCGAGCACCTTCACCCGGCGCATCATCTGCCGCACGATGACCTCGATGTGTTTGTCGTGGATGCGCACCCCCTGGAGCCGGTAGACCTCCTGGACCTCGTCCACGAGGTACTTGGCGAGCGCGACTTCCCCCTTGATCTTGAGGATGTCCTGGGGCACGGCGGAGCCGCCGATCAGAGGCTCGCCGGCGCGGACGTAGTCGCCCTCGTAGACGTTGATGTGCTTGCCGCGCGGAATGAGGTATTCCTTCTTCTCGCCGACGTCGACCGGCGTGATCGTGACCTTCTGTTTGCCTTTCTTGGTGCTCTTGGCGATGGAGACATAGCCGTCGATCTCGCTCAGCACCGCGATATCCTTCGGCTTGCGCACCTCGAAGAGCTCAGCGACCCGGGGCAAACCGCCGGTGATGTCTTTGGTCTTCGTGGTCGCTCGCGGCAGCTTGGCGACGAGGTCGCCGGCCTTGACGGGATCGCCGTCCTCGACGAGCAAAATGGCGTTGATCGGCAGGATGTACCGGGCGAACCCGACGGATCCGGGAAGCTTCGCCGTTTTGCCTTCCTTGTCCTTGATCGAGATGCGCGGTCGGTCTTCGGCGCTCTTCGACTCGATGATCATGCGGCTCGACTTGCCGGTGACGGGGTCGACCTTCTCCTGCATCGTCCGCCCGGCGACGATGTCTCCGAACTTGACCGTCCCCTCCACCTCGCTGATGATCGGGGTGGTGAAGGGGTCCCAGATCGCCAGGGGATCGCCGACCTTCACCTTCTGCCCGTCCTTGACGGTGAGGTGCGCCCCGTAGATCACCGTAAAACTGTCGATCTCCCGGCCCGCGTCGTTCAGAATGACGAGCTTGCCGCCGCGGCGGTTCATGGCCACGTGGACGCCCTCCGAATTCCGAGCGACCTGGAGATCCACGAATTTCACGGTCCCCTCCGCCCGCGCGCGGATGTCCGCCTGCTCGACCCGTCGGCTGGCGGTGCCGCCGATGTGGAACGTCCGCATGGTGAGCTGCGTCCCCGGCTCGCCGATCGACTGGGCGGCCAGGATGCCGATCGCCTGGCCGATCTCGACCAGCCGACCGTGGGCCAGATCCCGGCCGTAGCACTTGGCGCAGACCCCGTCCTTGGTCCGGCAGGTCAGCACCGAGCGGATCTTGACCGAGGTCAGGTTCGCCTGCTCGATCTTTTCCACGACCGCTTCGTCGATCTCCTGGCCGGCCCGGGCGATGATCTCCTCGCTGAAGGGGTCCACGATGTCCTCCAGGGCGGTGCGGCCGAGGATGCGCTCTCCGAGCACCTGGATGATCTCACCGCTTTCCACCAGCGGCTCGACCTCGATGCCGGTGAGGGTCCCGCAGTCCTCCTCGGTGATCACGCAGTCCTGAGCGACATCGGCCAGGCGGCGTGTCAGGTAGCCCGAGTTGGCCGTCTTGAGGGCCGTGTCGGCGAGCCCCTTGCGCGCCCCGTGGGTCGAGATGAAGTACTGCAGCACCGAGAGCCCCTCCCGGAAATTGGCCTTGATCGGCGTCTCGATGATCTCGCCGGAAGGCTTGGCCATCAGGCCGCGCATGCCGGCGAGCTGGCGCATCTGATCCTTGCTGCCGCGGGCTCCGGAGTCGGCCATCATGTAAATGGGGTTGAAGCTCTCCTCCATCACGGGGCGGCCCTTGCCGTCGCGAACCAAGGTGCCGTCCGCGGCTTTCAGCGGTTCGAGCTTCATCACCTCCATCATCTCGTTGGCGACATCGTCGGTGGCCTTGGCCCAGATGTCGACCAGCTTGTTGTACTTCTCGCCCTGGGTGATCAGTCCTTCGTTGTATTGGCGGATGATTTCGGCCACCTGCGCATCGGCCCTCTTGAGAATCCCCTCCTTGGCCGCCGGAATGATCATGTCGTCGATACAGATCGACAGGCCGCCGCGCGTCGAATAGCCGTAGCCGATGTCCTTCAGGCGGTCGGAAAGGATGACCGTCGCCTTGGGGCCGAGGTTGCGGTAGACGTAATCGACGAGCTGCCGGAGCGCCTTCTTGTCCATGACCTGATTGACGATGTCGAAGGGGACCGCGGGCACCTTGGAGAGCACCTCGAAGAAGTGGAAGGCGCGGTCGGCCTCGAGCATCGGGCTCACCTCGCCCGGCGGCAGCGCAAAAACGCGGCTGGCGTCCGCCTCGCGGCAGTTGAAGACGCTGTTGAACTCGTTGAAGCTCAGCCGGCCGATGTACCCTTCCTGACCTGCCGGGGCGTCGGGGCGGCGCTCCCGGCACAGCGCGGCGAGCGTCTCGCCGGCCTCCAGGCGCCGCCGGGTCTCCTCGGCTTCCTCCAGGCTCGAAAGCGGCAAATGCCGCAGCTCGAGAATGTCCACCTGGGGGATGATCTCCCAGAGGAGAACGCGGCCGACGGTCGTCTCGTGGCGCTTGCCGTGCAGCCGGATGCGGATCTTGCTGTGCAGGTCCACCTCGCCGGCGTCGAAGGCCGAGCGCACCTCGGCGGGCGAGGAGAACAGCCGCCCCTCCCCGCGCCGGCCGCTGACCGCCCGCGTCATATAGTACGTGCCGAGCACGATGTCCTGGCTCGGCACGATGATCGGGCTGCCGTTCGCCGGGGAGAGGATGTTGTTGGAGGACAGCATGAGCACCCGGGCTTCGATCTGCGCCTCGACGGAGAGCGGCACGTGGACCGCCATCTGGTCGCCGTCGAAATCGGCGTTGAAGGCGGTGCAGACGAGAGGATGCAGCTGGATCGCCTTGCCCTCGATCAGGATCGGCT
>CAZQUP010000107.1:4211-5317 GCA_964596545.1 uncultured Desulfatibacillum sp.
GTTCGAAGGCCTGGATGCCGAGGCGGTGCAGCGTGGGCGCCCGGTTCAGCATGACCGGATACTCGCGCACCACCTCGTCCAGGGTGTCCCAGACCTCCGGGACTTCGCGCTCGACCATCTTCTTGGCGCTCTTCACCGTGGAGACGAGGCCCTTCAGCTCCAGGCGGTAGTAGACGAAGGGCTTGAAAAGCTCGAGCGCCATCTGCTTGGGCAGGCCGCACTGGTGGAGGCGCAAGTCGGGCCCCACGGTGATCACGGTCCGTCCCGAGTAGTCCACGCGCTTGCCCAACAGATTCTGCCGGAAACGACCCTGCTTGCCCTTCAGGGTGTCGGAGAGCGACTTGAGCGGCCGCTTGTTGGTCCCGGTGATCACCCGACCGTGGCGGCCGTTGTCGAAGAGAACGTCCACGGCCTCCTGGAGCATGCGCTTCTCGTTGCGCACGATGATGTCCGGGGCCTTGAGGTCGATCAGCCGCCGCAGCCGGTTGTTGCGGTTGATCACGCGGCGGTAGAGGTCGTTCAGGTCGGAGGTGGCGAAGCGGCCGCCCTCGAGCGGAACGAGCGGCCGCAGATCCGGCGGCAGAACCGGGATGACATCGAGGATCATCCAGGAGGGGTCGACGCCGGAGCGCCGGAAGGCGTCGACGATCTTGAGCCGCTTGGCGAGCTTCTGGCGCTTGGCAAGCGAGTGGGTTTCGCGGATTTCGGTCCGCAGCTCGTTGTAGAGCGCCTCGAGGTCGAGCTCCTTGAGCATCTGCTTGACGGCCTCGGCGCCGATCTTGGCGACGAACTTTGATCCGTAGGTCTCGAGCGCCTCCTGGTATTTTTCGTCGGTCAGAAGCTGCCCGCGGACGAGCGGGGTGTCTTTGGGGTCCAAGACGATGTAGCTGTCGAAGTAAAGAATCTTCTCCATCGTCTTGAGGGAGAGGTCCAAGAGGTTGCCGATCTTGCTCGGCAGGCTCTTCAGAAACCAGATGTGGGAGACCGGACTCGCCAGCTCGATGTGGGCCATGCGCTCGCGGCGCACTTTGGACTGGATGACTTCGACGCCGCATTTCTCGCAGATGACGCCCCGATGCTTCATCCGCTTGTACTTGCCGCAGTTG
>CAZQUP010000107.1:5331-8746 GCA_964596545.1 uncultured Desulfatibacillum sp.
AGTCTTTGGTCGGCCCGAAAATCTTGGCGCAGAAGAGCCCGTCGCGCTCGGGCTTGAAGGTGCGGTAGTTGATCGTCTCGGGCTTTTTGATCTCGCCGTGGGACCACTTGCGGATCTGCTCCGGCGAGGCCAGCGCGATGCGGATCGCGCGGAACTTCCGCGGATCGGTCGGTTTGGCGAAGAAATCGTAGAGGGTCTCCATGCTCGTTTGCTCCTCCGCGGGGTTGCAATCAGGACTGGGCCGGTTCGCCGCCGGGGACACGATCGGGGTCCTCGAGCAGGCTCACGTCCAGACCGAGGGCCTGGAGTTCCTTGGTCATCACGCGGAAGGACTCCGGGATGCCCGGCTCCAGGACGTTCTGGCCTTTGACGATCTTTTCGTACATGCGCGTCCGGCCCGCCATGTCGTCGGACTTGACGGTCAAAAACTCCTGCAGGGCGTAAGCCGCGCCGTAGGCCTCCATCGCCCAGACCTCCATTTCCCCCAGCCGCTGACCGCCGAATTGAGCCTTGCCGCCGAGCGGCTGCTGGGTCACGAGCGAATAGGGGCCGATCGAGCGGGCGTGGATCTTGTCGTCCACGAGGTGATGCAGCTTCATCACATACATCGTGCCCACCGTGATCCGGCGGTCGAAGGGCTCACCGGTGCGGCCGTCGTAGAGGACGACCTGGCCGGAGCGGTCGCAACCCGCCTCTTCCAGCAACTGTTTGATCTCCTCTTCCTTGGCCCCGTCGAAGACCGGCGTGGCCATATGCACCCCTCCGCGGTAGAGGGAGGCAAATTCCTGCAGTTGCTCGTCGTCCAGAGCGGAGAGCAGCTTGCGCTCCTGGGGCCGGGTGAAAATGCGGCGCATCTTCTCGCGCAGGCGGTTGAGTTTCTGCTCGCGCAGCAGAAGGTCGATCTGCTCGCCCAATTCCTTTGCGGCGTATCCCAGGTGGATCTCCAGGATCTGGCCGACGTTCATCCGCGAGGGGACCCCGAGTGGGTTCAAGACCATGTCGACGGGGGTTCCGTCTTCGAAGTAAGGCAGGTCCTCGATCGGCAGGATCCGCGACACCACCCCTTTGTTTCCGTGGCGACCGGCCATCTTGTCGCCGACCGAGAGTTTGCGCTTCATGGCGACGTAGACCTTGACCATTTTGATCACGCCGGGGGGAAGCTCGTCGCCGCGCTCGAAGCGGCTCACCTGCTGCTTGAAGGCGAGCCGACAGAGTTCGCGCTGGTCGCGGTAACGCTCGAGGAGCTCGTGGATCTGCTGCGTCGCCTGCGCGTCCTTGAGCACCACCCCCTCCAAGGAGGCGACGGGCACCTCGGCCAGCACGTCGGGATCGAGCTTGACACCGGCGTTGACGAGAACTTTCTTGCCCTTCTTGATCGAGGACTGCAGCTTGTGGCCCTTCAACAGCTCGATCAACTGGGAGCGGAAGACGTCCTCGATCACCGCGAGTTCGTCGTCGCGGTCTTTTTCCAGCGCGGCGATCTCCTCGTCCTCGATCATCCGGGTGCGGTCGTCCTTCTCCACGCCGCGCCGCGAGAAGACCTTGGCGTCGATCACGATGCCTTGGATCCCCGGCGGCACGCGCAGCGAGGTGTCTTTCACGTCCCCCGCCTTCTCGCCGAAGATCGCCCGCAGGAGTTTTTCCTCGGGGGAGAGCTGGCTTTCCCCCTTCGGGGTGATCTTGCCGACCAGGATGTCGCCCGGCTTGACCTCGGCCCCGAGGCGGATGATGCCGCTGTCGTCCAAGTTTTTCAGCGCCTCGTCGCCCACGTTGGGGATGTCGCGCGTGATCTCCTCCTTGCCGAGCTTGGTGTCGCGCGCGACGACCTCGAACTCCTCGATGTGCACCGAGGTGTAGACCCCGTCGCGCACCAGCCGCTCGCTCACCAGAATCGAGTCTTCGAAGTTGTATCCGCCCCAGGGCATGAAGGCGACGGTCACGTTCTTGCCCAGGGCGAGCTCGCCGCGGTCCGTCGCCGGGCCGTCGGCGATGATGTCTCCGGCCCTGACCTGCTGGCCGCGCCGCACGATGGGACGGTGGTTGAAGCAGGTGTTCTGGTTCGAGCGCACGAATTTGGCGAGATTGAAGATGGTGACGTTCTTTTCGTTGGGGTCCGCGCTCGGCGGGTGCTTGAGCACAATGCGCGAGGCGTCCACGTCGACCACCTCGCCGTCGCGCGAAGCGACCACGGCGACTCCGGAATCCCGCGCCACGACCCCCTCAATGCCCGTGCCCACAAGCGGGGCTTCACTGATCAGAAGCGGCACGGCCTGGCGCTGCATGTTCGAGCCCATCAGCGCGCGGTTGGCGTCGTCGTTCTCGAGAAAGGGGATCAGCGAGGCCGAAACGCTGACCAGCTGATTGGGGGAGATGTCCATCAGCCGGATGTCCTCGCGCGGCACGGTCGTGAACTCGCCGGCCACGCGGCAGGTGACCATCGCCTCGGCGAACTGGCCTTTCTCGTTCAGCGGGGCGTTCGCCTGGGCGATCGGCTGCTCGCGCTCCTCGAAGGCGTCGAGGAACCGCACCTCTTCGGTGACCCGTCCGCGGTCCACCACCCGGTAAGGGGTTTCGATGAAGCCGTAGTCGTTCACCCGCGCGTAGGTGCTCAGCGAAACGATCAGGCCGATGTTCGGTCCTTCCGGGGTCTCGATCGGGCAGATCCGGCCGTAGTGCGAGGGGTGGACGTCGCGCACCTCGAAGCCCGCCCGCTCGCGGGTCAACCCGCCCGGTCCCAGGGCGGAGAGCCGCCGCTTGTGCGTGGTCTCCGAGAGCGGGTTGGTCTGGTCCATGAACTGGGAGAGCTGGCTGGTGCCGAAGAACTCCTTCACCACGGCCGAGACGGGCTTCGGGTTGATCAGGTCGTGCGGCATGAGCGCGTCGACCTCCTGCAGGCTCATGCGCTCCTTGATCGCCCGCTCCATCCGCACCAGACCGATGCGGTACTGGTTCTCCAGCAGCTCCCCTACGGCCCGCACGCGTCGGTTGCCGAGATGATCGATGTCGTCGACCATGCCCTGGGTGTCGCGCAGCTCGATCAACGCCTTGGTGGTGAGCAAAATGTCTTCACGCCGCAGGATGCCGAGATCCGGAGCGCTGACGATGCCCAGGCGCTGATTGATCTTCAACCGGCCGACGCCGGAGAGATCGTAGAAATTGCTCTTGGAGAAAAGATTGTCGAGGAATTCCTGAGCGACCTCCGGGGTGGCCGGGTTTCCCGGCCGCATGCGCCGGTAGATGTCGATCAGGGCTTCTTCCTTGGTTTCGACCTTGTCGAGGGCCAGGGTCTTGCGGATGGAGTCGCTGCTCGCGGTGCCGTCGATGTAAAGCAGATCGAACTCCGACACGCCTGCCTCCGCCAGCCGCTCGAGGACGGCCTCGTCGAGGACGTCGTTCGCCCGGACGACCGGCTCGC
>CAZQUP010000108.1:0-8589 GCA_964596545.1 uncultured Desulfatibacillum sp.
TACGCGGAAAGGGTCGCCACCAGCGTCTTGCCCTCGCCGGTCTTCATCTCGGCGATCTTGCCCTCGTGCAGGACGACCCCGCCGATCAGCTGGACGTCGAAGTGCCGCAGGCCCAGGGTGCGCACGGAAGCCTCGCGCACGGCGGCGAAGGCCTCGGGGAGAAGCTCTTCCAGGGCCTCGCCGCGTTCGCGCCGCTCGCGCAGGCGGGGGGTGAGCGCCTGTAGCTCGGCGTCGCTCAAGGCTTTCATCGCCGGCTCGAGGGCGTTGATCCGCTCGACATAGGGCTGCAGACGGCGCAGCTCGCGCTCGTTCTTGCTGCCGAAGACCTTGGAGAGAAACTGCATCAGCATGGACGTCGCAGATCCTTTCCGGGGGGCTCCCCACACAGGGACGATTATACCAGAACGGTGTTGCGGCTCCAACCGCTTTTGCCGGCGGAGCCGCCGCCCGCCGGTTACGGGTAGAGCGCAGGGCCCGGGGGCTGCAGCCGGGTCGGCCTGGTCAGTTCAGGAAGTAGTTTTCGGGATTTACGGGTACTCCGTGGAGGGCCACCTCATAATGCACGTGCGGGCCGGTGCTGGTGCCGGAATTGCCGACGAGGGCGATCACGTCCCAGCGCTGGACGCGCTCGCCTTGCTGCTTGAGCAGGCGGCTGCAGTGGCCATAGGTCGTGGTCAGCCCGTGGCCGTGGTCGATGACGATCGTTTTCCCGAGCAGTCCCTTGACCCCTGAAAAGGTGACGACACCGGCGGCGGTCGCGTGGATGGGTGTCCCTTCGCGGGCGGAGATGTCGATGCCGCGGTGGAATTCGCGTACGTTGGTGAAAGGGTTGGTGCGGTGCTCGAAGCGCGAGGAGATGAAGTGCTCGGTGAAGGGGTCGATCGGCCGGATGGTGGGCGTGGCGGCGAGCACGGAGCGTTTCCGCTCGAGATGAGCGACCACCGACTGGAAACCCGCTTCCTGGTTTGCCGCCGCGGCCGCCAGCTGACCGAGCTGGCTCTTCATCTCACGCATCAGGCTCGATTTTCCTTCGCCGAGAGCGATCTTGGGGTCCATGGCCTGGGGCACCGCACCGCCCACCCCGAAGAGCTGACCCGGATCGGTGCGGCGTTCGAGATCGGCCAGGAGGCGGATTTTTTTCTCGAACTCGTGCAGGCCGAGCAGGCGGTCCTTTAAGCGGTTGATCTCGCCGGCGAAATCCCCGATCAAGGAGCGCTGCAGCTCGATTTCACGCTCGCGGACGGAGAGGAGCTCCTGGAGCTCGCGTTCGCGTGCGCCGGCGAAGACGGCGCCGCGCTTGAGGGAGGCATAGTCCCACGCCCCCCAGAGGGCGAGACAGAAAAAGATGGCCGCCGCGGTGAGCATCGACCCCAGGAGGCGGCGGGAGACGCAGAACTGCCGGGCCGGGGCCCCGGAGTTCGTGAGAAAGACCAAGGAGATTCTTCCGCGCATGGTGCGTCGCCTCCTTCGGGTTTCCGTCGGCGGAAGAACTCTTCCGCCGGCGGCCGCTTACGGCCGCGCCAGCACATGGAATCATCCCGGAGGATGACTCCGGGGAGGGCAACGGGCGTTCGCCCGCGTCCGGGGTCGCTCCCTGGACTTAAAGAAACGAAATTTCCCTCGTCTATAGAAAGCCCGCCCCGGTCCTGTCAAGGGGCGGGCGGATGGAAATCCTTCAGGCGAGGCCGAGTTTGAACTTGAGCGAGCGGAGCGTATTTCGCATCAGCATGGTGATCGTCATCGGGCCGACACCGCCGGGAACGGGGGTGATCCAGCCGGCGATCTCCTTGGCGGCCTCGAAATCGACGTCCCCTTTCAAGATGGGGACCTTCTGGCCGGTCTTCTCGCTCACCTTTTCGCCCACCCGGTTCACGCCGACATCGATCACACAGGCCCCCGGCTTGATCCACTCGGGCTTGACCAGGCCGGGGACGCCGGCGGCGACGATGAGGATGTCGGCGCGTTTGCAGTGCGAGGCCATGTCGCGCGTTCCGGTATGGACGACGGTGACCGTTGCGTTCGCCCCGCGCGCCTTCTGCAGCATCATCATGGCGATCGGCTTGCCGACGATGTTCGAGCGCCCGACGACGACGACCTCGGCGCCGTCGGTCGGAACCCCCGCGCGCACGATCAGCTCCTGGATGCCCGCCGGGGTGCAGGGGGGGAACCTGACCTCAGAGCCCCCGATCATCAGCCGGCCGACGTTGACCGGATGAAAGCCGTCCACGTCCTTGTCGGGGTCGATGGCGTTCAAGACCTTCTTTTCGTTGATGTGCTTGGGCAAGGGAAGCTGGACGAGGATCCCGTGGATCGTGTCGTCGCGGTTGTAACGGTCGATCAGCGCCAGCAGTTCCTGCTCGGAAATGCCGACCGGCTGGTTGTCCTGAATCTCCTTGAAACCGAGGCGATGGGCGGTTTTGATCTTGAGCGTCACGTAGGAGACCGAGGCGGGGTTTTCGCCCACCAGGATGGTGACGAGCCCCGGGACGACCCCGTGTTTGGCCTTGATCGCCTGGACTTCTGCGGCGAGCTCCTCGAGGATCGTCTCGCGGATTTCGGTACCCAGAATCAGCTTGGCGGTCATCGCTTTCCCCTCCTTTGCCGGTGTGATGGGAGTGCAAACGGGCGGGCGGCGCGGAAACCCCGGGGTGTTCCCTTCAGAGCGGGGCGGGAACGGCGTCCAGGCCCGCGGTTTCCTCGAAGCCGCACATCAGGTTCAGGTTCTGGACGGCCTGACCGGCCGCCCCTTTGCCCAAGTTGTCGATCGCCGAAAGCAGAACGAGGCGCCGGTTCGGCTCGTCGAGGACGAAGCCGATGTCGCAAAAGTTCGTTCCCCGCACGTGCAAGGTGTCGGGAACGACTCCCGGCGGCCGGATACGGACGAAAGGACGGCCGCGGTAGAACCCCTCCAGGCAATCGCGCAGCCGGGAGGCGTTCACCCCGGGAGCGGGCCGGGCGTAGATCGTCGAGAGCATGCCGCGGCTCATCGGGACGAGATGGGGAACGAAGGTCAGCCCTACGGGGCGGCCCGCCTCGCGGGCAAGCACCATTTCCATCTCCGGGGCGTGGCGATGGCCGGCGACGCTGTAAGCTTTAAAGGACTCGGCCACCTCGCAGAAATGGACGCGCAGCGAAGGCGACCGTCCGGCCCCGCTCACCCCCGACTTGGAGTCGGCGATGATCCCCTCGGCTGCGATCAGACCCTCGCGCAACAGCGGGATGAGAGGCAACAGGACGCTCGTCGGGTAGCAGCCGGGGTTGCCGACGACGGCCGCGGCGGCGATCTCCCGGGCGTAGACCTCGGCCAAACCGTAGACGGACCGGGAGAGAAGCTCCGGAGCGGCGTGGGGCTGATAGGTGCGCTCGTAGAGGGCGGCGTCCCGGAAGCGGAAATCGGCTGAGAGGTCGATCAGGCGCACCCCGGCGCGGACGAGCGCCGGGGCGATCTTCATGGGCATCTTGTGCGGCAGCGCGGTGAAAACGACGTCCGCCTCGGCGGCGAGTCGAGCTTCGTCGATTTCCTCGCAGAGAAGCTCGAGGCGGCCGGCGAAGGCCGGGAAGGCCTCGGTGAAGCGCTTGCCCGCGAACTGCCGCGAGGTGAGGATCGTCAGCCGGACTCCGGGATGCGAGGAGAGCAGCCGGACCAGCTCGGCGCCGGCATAGCCGGTCGCCCCCGCCACGGCGACGCGCACCATAAGGAAGGCCTCCCTGCCGGATCTTCAATTCGGTTCGGATCCTTAGCAGAGCGGGCCGGCAAGCGCAAGCGCTTCAGGGGGCGGCCCCTTCGAGGGCGATCACCCAGCCGGAGGGCTCGCGCGGAGCCGGAAGCCGCGCGATGACGGCGCGGACGGTCCGGCCGCCCATCTCGGCGAAGAGCGCACGCGGCCGACTTTGCGGGTCGCGCGCGGTCTCCTTGAGCAACCCGATCAGCTCGGCGGCCCGGGCGGGGGGAAAGAGCTCGATCACGGGGCGGTTGAGGATCGCGACCAGCGCCCGGCCGAGGACTTGTAGGGCGGCCGGGTTGGCGTTCAAGAGGCGCGTGTCGCGGTCGAGAACCAGCAGGCCGGTGGCCAGCGAGTCGAACACCGACCGGTGGAACTCCAGCGACCCGAGCAACTCGAGCGCATCGCGCCGCGGAAAGACGCCGCCCGTCTGCAGGATCTTCTTCTCGCCGGCCGAGGCCGGGCAGGGCAGCTTCTCCAGCCGGTCGAGGAACTCGTGCAGCCGCCCCTCGAGCTTCTCGAGGGGCCCCTTGGCGATGTAGAAGTCGGCGCCCAGGGTTTCGAGCTCGTCCATCTGCTCGATCACCGTCCCGGAGACCGCCACCAGGGGGCAGCAACTGCCGTTGAAGCGGCTCCTGGCGGCCTCGAACAGCCGCCGCCCTTCGACTTTGGGCATCACCAGATCGGCGAAGAGGACGTCGTAGGGCCCCGCATCGAGCCCGGCGATCCCCTGTTTTCCGTCGTAGGCCCGGGCGACGCGGTAGCCGCGCCGCTCGAGCAGGCCGGCCAGGAATTCCACGAAGAACACATCGCTGTCCACGACGAGGGCCCTGCGTTCCATGTCCGAAATCCTTCCGTCCCTTTTCGTCTCAATCCACGCAGACGCGACGCACCTCGCGCACGGTGGTGACGCCGGCGATCGTCTTCTGGATGCCGTCCTGCTTGAGGGTCGTCATGCCGTCGGCGGCCGCCTGCCGCGCCAACTCGAAGGAGGTCGCGTTCTTCTTGATCAGAAGCTTCACCGCCGGGGTCGCCTCCATCAATTCGTGGATACCGATCCGGCCGCGGAAACCCGAGCCGTTGCACTTTTCGCAGCCCGCCGCACGCCTGAGGGCGAATTCGGGCCCGTAGGACCAGCCCGCGGCGTCGAAGCGCTCCGGGCCGTAGTCCTGCCGCAGGTCCTCGAACTCCTGCGCCGAAGGGCGATAGCTCTCGGTGCAGTTCGGGCAGAGCCGCCGCACAAGCCGCTGGCCGAGCACGCCCAGGAAGGCGTCGGAGATGTTGAGCGCGTTCATCCCCATGTCGAGGAGGCGCGTCAGGGTCTCCGGAGCGTTGTTCGTGTGCAGGGTGGAGAGCACCAGATGCCCGGTCAGCGCCGCCTGGAGGGCGATCGTCGCCGTCTCCTGGTCGCGCATTTCGCCGATCATGATGATATCGGGGTCGAGGCGCAAAAACCCGCGCATGACGCGGGCGAAATCGAGCCCGATCTTCGGCCGCACCTGCACCTGGCGCAGGCCGGGCTGGGTGATCTCGACGGGATCCTCGGCGGTCCAGATCTTCACCCCGGGGTGGTTGATGTGCCCCAAGATCGCATGCAGGGTCGTCGTCTTGCCCGAGCCGGTGGGGCCTACGCACAGCAGCATGCCGTAGGGGCGGGTGATCAGTCTTTTCAGCACCTCGAGGTTGCGCTCGTTCAAGCCGATCTCCTCGAGCTTGAGTGAGCTCGTGCGCGTGAGAATCCGCAGCACGGCGTCCTCGAAACGGCCGGCCGTGGGCATGGTGGACAGCCGGAGCTCGAACTCGGGGATCCCCTTGCGCCGCATCTTGATTTTGCCGTCCTGGGGGAGCCGCTTCTCGGCGATGTCGAGCTCGGCCATGATCTTCAGCCGCGAGAGGATCGCCGGAGCCATCGCGTTGGGCACCTGGAGGTATTCGTGGCAAACCCCGTCGGTACGGAAGCGGATCGTGGTCTTGCGCGTGATGACCGAGGGCTCGATGTGGATGTCGGAGGCGTTGTTGCGGAAGGCGCTGATCAGCACCTGGTCCACGAACTTGACGACCTGGCTCGAGGACTCGTCGAGCGCCGGGCGGTCGTCGAGGTTCTCCTCCTCCTCCTCGAAGGTCACATCCGGGATGAGGACATCCAGATCGTCGGCCGCGGGGGTGTCGGCCGCCTGCTCCGCCCGCGGGTCGAAGAAGTGGCGGATGTACTGCTCGACGTGTTCCTTGATCCCCACCGAAATCGTGATCTTCTGGTTGCCCATCAGGGCGCGGATGTGGTCGGTCTTGCGCAGATCCTTGGGGTCGTCGACCAGGATCTCGATCCCGCTCTTGTCCCAGCGCAGCGGCACCCAGACGTAATAAAGCAGAAAGGATTTCTTCAGATTGCCGATCAGCTCGTAGGGCACGGGCAGCTCGGGGTCGAAGACCCGAAAGGGGCAGCCGTAGTAAAGGGAGAGCGAGCGGCCCAGCTCCTGGAGGTCGACCTTGAAGCGGTCGACGAGAATGTGCTCGACGCTCTTGTTCGCTTTCTTCGCGATCGCCAGCGCCTCCTGAAGCTGCTGGGTGGTGACGATGCGGTGGCGCAGGAGATAGTCGTAGCGCGAGCCGCCGCAGAGCTTTCCCCGCAGGGCGTTCAGGCGGGAAGCGAGTTCGGCGTTGCCGGGGTCGAGTTCGACCGCCTCGCGGTAGGCCTCGAGGGCGGCATCGAGGAGATCCCGGAGCTCGAGCTCGCGGGCAAGCCAGCCGCGCAGCGCGGCCGCCTCGGGGCCCTGGAGGCCCAGGCGCTCGATGACCCGGCCGGCCTTCTCGAGGATGCGCGGCCCGTCGCGCGATTCGAGAACACAGGCGAGAAAATCGCAGGCGAGCCGCGCGGGCGTGCAGTCGGATTTCGAGAAGTCGAGGGCGGCGGGATCGAGGGTGAAGATCTTTTCGTACTCCGCCGCGGCCTCCTCGAAAAGCCCCAGTTCCTTGAGCGCGGCGGCACCGTCGATCAGGGCGGGAATGTCGCTCTGACAGGCCAGCGTTTGCTTGAAAAGGCTGATCTCCTCCTCGGAAAGCCCGCAACTTTCCTTCTCCTGGGCCTCGCGCAGCTCGCGCTCGATCGCCGCGATCCGGGAGGCGATCTCGGCCGCCTGGGCCGGCGGCGGGCCGCCGTTTTTCGGCTGGGAGAGCGCGCGATAGAGCTGGAGCGCCTCCTCGAGCAGACCCATCGCACGGCAGGTTTCGGCTTCCTTGAGCTTGAGGTCGAACTCGGAGGAAGGCATCGCCTGAGATTCGCTGGCCATGAGGCTTGGCTTTCCGTGTCTGGCACAAGTCGGGCGCCGCGCTGGGGCCGGGCGCCCGCCGGGATGCGCCGGGACGCGGCGCAGGGGATCTGTCCAAGGTATCGACCGCTTGGCGGCCGAACTTGAGGACCGGTCTCTTGAAAGCCAAGCGCGAAGTTTGCCGCAGGCCGAAAAGGAGAATATAATGGAAATCCTCCGGGCGCCCTGTTGAGAGGCGCCTTTCGGCCTGGAGGGAAGATCCGCTTTCTGGGGAAAGGAAATCCGCGGTGCCGATCTACGAGTACGAACACCTCGGGCCGGCTTGCGAGCGCGGGGCGGTTTTCGAGGAACGCCGCAGGCTGGAGGACCCGCCGCTCGAGCGCTGCCCGCAATGCGGCGGGCCGGTCCTCAAGCGCATCTCCCGGAGCTTCGTGCGGGCCCCGAAGACGAACGTCGAGCTGCGGGACATGGGTTTCACCAAGCTCGTGCGGCGCGACGACGGCGTCTACGAGAACGTGACCGCGCGCGGGGGCGAAAGCCGTTACATGCGCCGGGACGACCCCGGCAGCCTTCCCGATCTGGGACGCACGATCTCCGACTGAGGCGCAAGGGTCAGCGGGTGAGCTTCACGACCAGGTAGCCAGCACCCCGGCGCCACAGGAAGCAGTGCACCGGCTCCCCGGGGGGAATGCGGGCGAGCGTCTCCTCGAAGTCGCCGACCGAGGCGATCGCGCGGCGGTTGATCTCGCGGATCACGTCACCGGCCCGCAGACCGGCCTGGGCGGCACGGCTTCCGGGCTGGACCTCGAGCACCCAGACCCCGGCCGTCTCGCGCAGCTGGAGCCGCTCGGCCGCCTCCGGGGTGACCGCCGCGACCCGCAGCCCGAGGCTTTCCTCGCGCTTTCCGGCCGGCGTCTCCCCCTTCGCCGCCAGGCGCTTTTCGTCGCGCCGGGCGACCTTCACGTTCAGGGTCCGGGGTTTTCCCTCGCGCAACACCTTGACCTTCACCTCCCGGCCGACGGGGATCTCCGCCACCACACCGGTCAGCTGCCGGCTCGTCTCCACCTTCCGGCCGTTCACCTCGACGATGATGTCCCGGGGCCGGATGCCCGCCTGATCGGCCGGGTCGCCCGCAAAGACCTCGGAGACGAAGACCCCTTTCCGGGATTCGAGGCCGTAGTATTCGGCCATCTCCGGGGTGAGATCCTGGATGGCGACTCCGAGCCAACCGCGCCTCACCTCGCCCCCCTCCTTGAGCTGGGCGACGATCCCCTTGGCGAGGTTCACAGGGATGGCGAAGCCGATGCCCTGTCCGCCGGCGATGATCGCGGTGTTGATTCCGACCACTTCGCCCTTGAGATTGAGCAGCGGGCCGCCGCTGTTGCCCGGGTTGATCGAGGCGTCGGTCTGGATGAAATCGTCGTAGGGCCCGGAGCCGATCACCCGGCCCTTGGCGCTCACGATGCCGGCGGTGACGGTGCGCTCGAGGCCGAAGGGGCTGCCGATGGCGACCACCCAGTCCCCGACCTTGAGACGATTCGAATCCCCCAGGCGGACGACGGGAAATTCCGCTTTCGCGCCCACGATACGCAACAGGGCCA
>CAZQUP010000109.1:0-6868 GCA_964596545.1 uncultured Desulfatibacillum sp.
GCACATCTTCTGGGGCAGCGCGGCCGACATCCGCCGCGCACTCGAGGCCGCCTGCCTCGAAGCGCCCGAGATCGTGGTCTCGGGCATCCCCTTTTCGACGATCCCTCCGGAGACGGGCCGCCGCATCCTGCAAGAAGTCTGGGACTGCCTCGCCCCCGGCGGCCGGTTCGTGAGCTACCAGCTCATGAGCCGCGTCGCCCGCCTCGCCCCCGAGCTGCTCGGCCCGCCGCGCGTGCGTCTCGAGCCCCTGAACCTCCCCCCCCTGCGGGTCTACCTCTGGCGGAAACCGGCTTGAGCCGCGGCTCTCCCGGAAAGCGCAAGCGAACCGAGCGCGCGTGGGCCTCCAGGCCCTCGGCTTCGGCCAGGCGGACGATGTCCGCGGCTTCGCGCCGCAGCGCCTCCTCGGCGTAGTAGACGAGGCTGGTCTTCTTCAGAAAATGGTCGACGGAGAGCGCGGAGGCGAAACGGGCTGTCCCGACCGTCGGCAGAACATGGTTGGGCCCGGCGAGGTAATCGCCCGCCGCCTCCGGCGTCCAACGCCCCAGGAAAACGGCCCCCGCATGCCGGACATGCGGCAGCCAGGCGAAGGGATCTTCGAGGTGCAGCTCGAGGTGCTCGGGGGCCAGGCGGTTTACGATCTCGAAAGCCGCTTCGAGATCCGGGGGGATGAGCGCCGCACCGTAATCCCGCAGCGCCCGCCGCGCGATCGCCGCCCGGCCGAGGCGGGGAAGCTGAACCTGGATCGCGGCGGAAACCGCGCGGGCGAGTTCTGCCCGGTCGGTCAGCAGCACGACCGAGGCCAGGGCGTCGTGTTCGGCCTGGGCGAGGAGATCGGCGGCGATGAAGCCGGGATCGGCTCCGGCATCGGCCACCACGACGAGCTCGCTCGGCCCGGCGACGAGATCGATCCCCACCGTGCCGGCGACAAGCCGCTTGGCGAGCGTGACGTAGAGGTTGCCCGGCCCGACGATCACATCGACGCGGGGAATCGTCTCCGTCCCGAAGGCCAAGGCGCCGATCGCCCAGGGACCGCCCACCTTGTACACCTGCGTCACCCCGGCCGTGCGCGCGGCCGCGAGCAGCCGCGGGTCGAGCCGGCCGTCCTTCCGCGGCGGGCTGACCATGACGATCTCCGCGACCCCGGCCGTCTTGGCGGGAAGGGCGCCCATGAGAACCGAGGAGATGAGCGGGGTCGTTCCCCCGGGCCCTCCGGGGACATATACGCCGGCACGCTCGACGGGTCGCACGAGCTGCCCGAGCAACGTCCCGGGACGCTCGGCGAGCACAAAGCCGGGCCGGAGCTGGCGGCGGTGAAAGGCCTCGATGTTCGCCGCGGCGCGCGAAAGCGCCGCGCGAAACGCCCCGCTCACGCGCCGCGCGGCGGCTTGCTCTTCGGCCGCAGGCACAAGCTGCGCCGGGCTGAAGCCTGGAGCGTCGTAGCGCCGGGTGTACTCGAGCAGCGCCGCATCCCCGCGGCGGCGGACGTCTTCGAGGATGCGATCGATGCGCACGGTTTCGCGGCGCGAAAACAGAAGCCTCCTTCCGGCGATGCGTTCGAGGGCGGCGGCGGCGGCCCGGGAGGGGTATTCGTGAACGGCGAGCATCGGAGGGCTTCTCCTGTTCGAGGGGAAGGCAGAGCCGGGCAACGGCCCGGATTTTCCGGCTTATAGGCGGCGGGGGCCGGAGCTGTCAAACGGCGGGGGGCGGACGTTTGACTTCACGACGGAAGGCTGCTCAAATGGCGTTCACCATTTCCGAGAAAGGGAGGCCGCGACGATGACCGTCCACCGCATCCACAACTTCAATCCCGGTCCTGCCGCGCTGCCGCTCGCCGTACTCGAGGAGGTCCGGGAATCCTTCCTCGATTTCCGCGGCACCGGCATGTCGATCGTGGAGATCAGCCATCGCTCGAAAGAATTCGAGGCCGTGCTGAACGAGGCGATCGCCCGCATCCGTCGGCTCCTTGGCCTGGACGCCCGACACCGCGTGATTTTCGTCCAGGGGGGGGCAAGCCTGCAGTTCGCCATGGTCCCGCTGAACCTCCTGCCCGAAGGCGCTTCGGCCGATTACGTGAACACCGGCACTTGGGCGACGAACGCGATCCGCGAAGCGCGCCTGCTCGGCAAAACGGTCCGCGTCGCCGCCACCTCCGAGGACCGCGAG
This sequence comes from uncultured Desulfatibacillum sp., assembly GCA_964596545.1. Classification (GTDB taxonomy): domain Bacteria; phylum Desulfobacterota; class Desulfobacteria; order Desulfobacterales; family SpSt-501; genus SpSt-501. The sequence continues at coordinate 2,164 of CAZQUP010000109.1, forward strand.
TTCACCTACATTCCGGCCAAAATCGACCTCGACCCTCAGGCGGCCTACCTCCATCTCACCTCGAACAACACCATCCGCGGCACCCAGTGGTCGCGCTTTCCGGAAACGGGCGCCGTGCCTCTCGTCGCCGACATGTCTTCGGACATCCTGAGCCGGCCGATCCCGGCCGCACGCTTCGGCTTGATCTACGCCGGGGCCCAGAAAAATCTCGGGCCGGCCGGCGTCGCCGTGGTGATCGCCCGCGAAGACCTGCTCGACCGCGCCCCGGAAACGCTGCCCACGATGCTGCGTTACACGACCTACACGACGAAAAACTCCCTCTACAACACGCCCCCCTGTTTTGCGATCTACGTCGTGGAACGGGTGCTCCGCTGGCTCGAGGAGACGGTCGGGGGGCTCGAGGCGATGGCGGCGATCAACCGCCGCAAGGCCGAGCTGCTCTACGCGGCGATCGACGCCTCGGGGGGCTTCTACCGCGGGACGGCCGAACCGGCGAGCCGCTCCCAGATGAACGTCACCTTCCGCCTCCCCGACGCGGAGCGCGAAACGCGCTTTCTCGAGGAGGCCGCCCGCGCCGGCCTGGCCGGGCTGAAAGGTCACCGCTCCGTCGGGGGCTGCCGGGCATCCCTTTACAACGCCGTGTCCCTGAAAGCGGTCGAGGCGCTCGTCTCCTTTATGAAGGCCTTCGCGGCGAAAAACGGTTGAGCCGGCGCCTCTTCGGCGCGACGTCCGGCGTTCGGCTTTCTTGACTTGATCCGGCGGTCCGGATTACACATTCAAGGCGGGAGAAACGGCTTTCTCCCCCCGCGCGCGGCAAGCGGGCGACGCGGGAATCGGCTTCACGACGGCGGAAACCTTCAACCGTTCCAAGGAGGGAAGCCATGGACAAGATCCTGCGGATTCAGATGGGGGCCGAGGGCGGCCCGAAGGCGAAGATCGAGCCCATGCCCGCGGCCTACTCCGGGCTGGGCGGCCGGGGGCTCACCTCGGCGATCGTCGCCCATGAGGTTCCCCCCTCCTGCCATCCCCTCGGCGAGGACAACAAGCTCGTGATCGCCCCCGGGCTGCTCAGCGGCTCGGCGGCCGCCATGTCCGGCCGGATTTCGGTCGGCTGCAAGAGCCCGCTGACCGGCGGGATCAAGGAGGCGAACGCCGGCGGCATGCCCGCCCAGATGCTTGGCCGCCTGGGCTTCGCGGCCGTCGTGCTCGAGGGCAAACCCCAAGACGACACTCTCTATCGGGTTTACCTCGGCAAGGACAAGGTGGAGATCCGGCCCGACAACAGCCTGAAGGGGCTCGGCAACTACGCGCTCGCCGAGAAGATGAAGGCCGAATACGGCGACAAGGTGAGTCTGATCTCGATCGGCCCGGCCGGCGAGATGAAGATGTCCTCCGCCTCGGTCGCCTGCACGGACATGGAGTTCCGCCCGACCCGGCATGCGGGCCGCGGCGGGGTCGGCGCGGTGATGGGGTCCAAGGGGGTCAAGGTGATCGTCGTCGACGACGCGGGCTGCGGTGTGCGGCGGCCGAAGGATGCCGAGGCCTTCAAGGAGGCGAACAAGAAATTCGTCGAGGGACTGCGCAAGCACGCGGTGACCGGCCAGGGGCTCCCCGCCTACGGGACCAACGTGCTCACCAACGTGATCAACGAGGCGGGCGCCTACCCGACGAAAAACTTCATGTGGGGCCGCTTCGCGAACTGCAACAAGATCAGCGGCGAAACCCAGGCCGAACTCGAAAACGCCCGCGGCGGCCAAGGCTCGGCGACCCACGGTTGCCATCGCGGCTGTGTGATCCGCTGCTCGGGCACCTACTACGACAAGGACGGGGCCTACCTCAGCAAGCAGCCCGAGTATGAAACCGTCTGGGCCTTCGGCGGCAACTGCGAGATCGACGATCTGGACGCCATCGCCACCCTCGACCGCCTCTGCGATGACTTCGGCCTGGACACGATCGAGACCGGCGCCACCGTCGCCGTCGCCATGGAGGCCGGAGTCGCCGCCTTCGGCGACGCCCAGGCGGCCATCCGGCTGGTCAAGGAGATCGGCGCCGGAACCCCGCTCGGGCGCATTCTCGGAAACGGAGCGGCGGTCACCGGCCGGGTTTTCGGGGTGGAGCGCGTGCCGGTCGTGAAGGGTCAGGCCATGCCGGCCTACGACCCGCGCGGGGTCCAGGGGATCGGAGTCACCTACGCTACGAGCACCATGGGCGCCGACCACACCGCAGGCTACGCCGTCGCGGCGAACATCCTGGGGGTCGGCGGAAACGTCAACCCGCTTCAGCCCGCAGGGCAGGTCGATCTTTCGCGCAACCTGCAGATCGCCACCGCGGCGGTCGACGCGACGGGCATGTGCCTCTTCATCGCCTTCGCCATCCTCGACCAGCCGGAGACCTTCCAGGCGCTGATCGATTTGATCAACACCTTCCACGGCCTGAAGCTCACCGCGGACGACGTGACCGCTCTCGGGAAAAAGGTGCTCTCGCTCGAGCGCGAGTTCAACCGCAAGGCGGGCTTCACCTCGGCGATGGACCGCCTGCCGGACTATTTCCGGAAGGAAAAGCTCCCGCCCCACAACGTCGTCTTCCAGGTGAAGGACGAGGACCTGGACCAAGTCTTCAACTGGTAAGCCGCCGATCTCCGCGGAAGCCGCGGCGGCGGGGGGAACAAATCCCCCCGCCGCCAATGTCCTCCGAAACAAGGAACGCTCCCCGTGGCCAGCGGCGGGAGCAGTTCCCGGCTTTTGCTTTTTCTTCCCCGATTCGGCGAGGGCATCCGCATCGAAGGCCCGGAGGGTGCCGCCCTCCCCGAATGTCCCTCCCAGGCCGTAGCTTTCGACCCCGACTACCTCGCCCGTAGGGTGCAGACCGTCTTTCTGAACGGCCATCCCGTGGACGATCTCCGCCGGACGGAAGGCCGGGAGACCGGATCGCCCTCTCGGCCGCCCTGCCGGGCCTCGTCGGGGCCGTTTTGCGGCGCGGCCGCGTACTGGCTGCGAGGCGGTGTGCGATCCCCGGGGAGGAGGCGGCGCGGGAAAAAGGCGGTGCCGGGATCGCCGCGGCGACGCTTTTGCTTTACAACCTCGTCGCCCGCGAGCGCGGACCGGATCTGCTCGCGCGGGGGATCCGCATTCGGGCGGCGCCGCTCGCCGCCTTTCTCGAGCGGAGTTTCCCCCGAGGGTGTGCCTTGCCTGCGGGTACGCCCCGCAGCCGGCTGACCGGCACGGGCGAAAGGCGCCTTCAGCCCGCCGAGGCCTGACGCGGCGCGGGAGAGGAAGCCGGAGGGGAATTCCGCCCTTCTTCCTCGAGTCGCTCGCGGCGGATGCGGTCGAAGCGCTCCTCGAGCCTCAGGAAGGCGTCGACCACGTCGGGGTCGAAGTGCTTTCCCCTGAGGGAGACGATGATCCGCCGCGCCTTTTCGTGGGAGAAGGCGTCCTTGTAGAAACGCCGGCTGGTGAGGGCGTCGTAGACGTCGGCCAGGGCGACGATCCGCGCCGAAAGGGGGATCTCCTCGCCCTTCAACCCGCGCGGGTAGCCCGAGCCGTCCCAGCGCTCGTGGTGGTGGTAGGCGATCTCGCGGCCGATGTTGAGAAAAGAGCGCCCCTCGATCCGCTGCTGGATCGCCGCGATCGCCTCGCCGCCGAAGACCGTGTGGCGGCGGATCACCTCGAACTCCTCGCCGGTCAGCTCCCCGGGTTTGAGCAGGATCGCATCCGGAACGCCCACCTTGCCGATGTCGTGCAGAATGGCCGATTGGTAGATGTCCTCGATGTAGCGGGCGTCGATGTACCCGCGGTAGCGCGGCAGCCGGGCGAGCTCCTCAGCGAGCAGGCGCGCGTATTCGCGGATGCGCTCGAGATGGGTCCCGGTCCCTTCGTCCCGGTACTCCGCCAGCTTGGCGAGCCCCAGGATGGTCGCCGCGCGCGCTTGCTGCAGCTTGCGGTAGGAATCCAGGAGATCCGTTTCCAGCCGCTTGTTTTCGGTGCGATCGCGGAAAAGCCCGCGGAAACCGACGATCTCCCCGTCCTCGCCGCGTAACGGCGCCACCGACGCCTCGACCCAAAGCTCTTCGCCGCCCGGCTGCAATCGACACTCCACGGCCTTCACCGCCCGGTTCCACCGCCGGCAGCGTTCGATCGCCTCGGACAACACCCCGGCGGCCTCCCCGCCCAGGGCCTCCTCGAGGGAAAGCCCGACCAGCGCCGCCCGCGGCCGGCCGAGCATGCGGCCGAGAGAGTCGTTTGCGAAGCGCAGGCGGCCCCGGAGGTCGACCTACACTCTTTCCCTACACGACGCTCTTCGATCGTCTCCAGGATGGTGCGGTATTTTTCCTCGCTCGCCCGCAGCGCCTGCTCGGCGCGGCGACGCTCGTTGATCGTGTACTGCACGTGGGAGCCGAAGAGAAGAAAGAGGCAGACGGCGATGACACGCATGCCCATCTCCCCTACGCGGGGGCCGAAGAGCTCGCGGTAGAAGCTGATCTCGGAGGGCGAGAATACGTTGAGCAGCGCCTCCAGGCCCCAGTAAGCGGCGGCAAGGAAAATCGCCGTCAGAACCATGGAGTCGGCGCCATCGCGGCGGTGGATCCATCGGCGCGCGGAAGCCTGCATCCCCTTCTCCGCGGACCCCCGAAAATTGACCCCGGCGGCCCGGTCTGATAAAATTGATTTAATGTATCATGGAGAGGAAGCGAAAGGAACCCCGCCTC
>CAZQUP010000109.1:6921-8589 GCA_964596545.1 uncultured Desulfatibacillum sp.
ATGGTTTTTCCTCACCCACCACATCGTCTTCGCCGGCCGGGGGACCTCCGTCATCCAGGGCGTCTACCTGCTCAAGAAAACCCGGCCGAACCTCAAGCACACCTTTTACAGCCTGCACCAGAAAAAACCCGAATCCGTGTTGCGGATCCGGGAATTGCGGGAAGCGGGTATCGGGGAAGTGCTGGTCGACGCGGGCTTTCTGACCGCGCCGGAGAGAGACCGGCTGGAGCGGCGACTGCAGTGACCGCCCTTTCCTTCCCGGCCCCTCCGGGCGGTGTCATCCGAGGGCGTTCATCGTGAGCGTGAGCGGCCGGTCCTCGTCGGTTTCGCTTCCGAGGTGGATCGGTCCCGGCCGGCGGTAGTGCTCCTCCTCGGAATCCGCGGCCAACCAGACTTTCTGCCGGGACTTGAAGATCCGCATCGCCGGCGAATCGACATCCACCAGCGCTTTTTCCAGCACGAGCTCGAGGCGGCCCTTGCGCTCCTCGAGGTGCATGAGAGGGGCGATCGGGATCCCGATCGGCTCCCAGCGCTCGAATTCGTGCTCGAGATTGCGGATCGCCGCCATCTGTCCCGTCGCCCCGTGGGCGATCAGGCTGAAGACGGTGAGGCCGAGGTTGTAGGTATAGGTGCAGTCGAAACGCGTGGGGTCATGGCCGCGGCCGTCGTAGCCGTAGAAGTGCTCCTGGGTTTTGAAGTTGGGGACGGTCTTCTTGTAGATCTTTTCGACCGCCGGCGGGATCGGCCCCCCGGGCTCGAGCAGGCCGCTTCGTTCGAGCTCCGCACGCAGAGTCTTGGCGGAGATGATCGCCGGCCGGGTGAGCAGATAGTCGCCTGCGGGGTAGTTTTCGAAGATCGCCGGCCCGTATTGGTCGGGGTCGAGGCCGGCCTTGGAGAGGGTCTTTCGGAAATAGTCCCGTCGGATGCCGAGCTTGTAGCGGCCCTTCTCCTTGAGGATGTTCAGGTAGTCCTGGACGAGGCCCATGAGCACCTTTTCGGTCTGGATCTGGGAGAACTGGAAATTGCCGTGGCTGTCGCGCTCGGTGAGCAGACCCTCCTGGAAAAACTCCGGCAGATCGTTGAAAAGGTCCTCGTCGCGCGTGTTCCAGAGGCGGAAGGAAGAATCCTCGCGGGAGCGTTGGGCGAGGCGGTGCAGGTATTCGAGCTTGTCCTCGAGAAGAGGAAAGGCCAGATGGAATTCCCGGTCGTGCGTGCGGTTGTAATCGGCGATGATGGTGTTCAGCTTCATGATGAACACCTCGACCTCGTTGATGAACTCCAGCACTCCCTCCGGGATCACGATCACCCCGTAGTTCTTGCCCACGGCCGCGCGCTGGACGATCGCCTCGCAGATCAGCCGCGAGAGGTGCCGCAGCGTCATCCCGTAGGCGGTGTAGTCCGTCGCATTTTCCGCGGCGGCTTTCTCCAACCGCTCTTCGTCCACGAAATCGACCAGTTCCTCGCCGATGATCGTGAGGTTGGGGTGCGACTGAAGAGCCACCTCGAGGGCGAGGTGGCTGGCGACACGGCCCATCACCTTGCAGACATGGTAGTACTTGATGTCGGAGCTCGCGTCGTTGCAGAGCCCGGCGATCGCGCCGGCGAAGGCGCGCGCCGCGGTGTGGAAGCCGAAAGAGACGGCGCAAAGGACGTTTCCGGCGTCGTCGC
>CAZQUP010000110.1:0-8548 GCA_964596545.1 uncultured Desulfatibacillum sp.
TACACTCTTGCCCAAGGGTTACCAGATCTCCCAATATGAAGCACCCTTGGCCTCGGGAGGGCACCTTGAAATCCCCTTGGCAGAAGGCCTCACCAAACGCATCGGGATAACCAGAATCCACATGGAGGAGGATGCGGGAAAACTCGTGCACGACGCCCATCCGGGAAAGAGCCGGGTCGATTTCAACCGCGCCGGCGTCCCCCTGGTCGAGATCGTCAGCGAGCCCGACCTGGACTCCGCGGCCGCGGCCGGGGCCTACCTGAGGGCGCTTCGGGCGCTGGTCCGCTGGCTCGGCATCTCCGACGGGAACCTCGAGGAGGGAAGCTTCCGTTGCGACGCGAACGTCTCCCTCAAACCCAAGGGGAGCCCCGTCCTCGGGACCCGCACCGAGCTCAAGAACCTGAACTCCTTTCGCTTCGTCGAGCGCGCGATCGAGCGCGAAATCGAGCGTCAGCGGGAGGTTCTAACCGAGGGGGGGGCTGTCGCCCAGGAGACCCGCCTCTACGACCCCGAGCGCGACCGCACCGTCTCCATGCGCGGCAAAGAAGAGGCCCACGACTACCGCTACTTCCCCGAACCGGATCTTCCGCCGCTTTGGATCGACGAAGCCTGGATCGAGGCCGTGCGCCGCGATCTCCCCGAGCTTCCCGAAGCCCGGCGGCGGCGCTTCGCGACAGGCTTCGGCCTCTCCCTTTACGATGCGGCGGTGCTCACCTCCGAGCGGGCGCTGGCCGATTACTTCGAGGCGGCTCTTTCGCGCTTCCCGCAGCCCAAAACGGTGGCGAACTGGGTGATGGGGCCGCTTCTCGCCCTGCTGAACGAGCGCGGCCTCGAGGCCGACGCCTCCCCGGTCGCCCCGGAGGCGCTCGCCGGACTGCTCGCGCTCGTCGCGCAGGGAACGATCAGCGCGAAGAGCGCAAAAGAAGTCTTCGCCGAGATGGCCGAAAGCGGCGCCTCCCCCGAGGCGGTCGTCGCCGCCCGGGGCCTCTCCCAGATCAGCGCCGAGGACGAACTCGAGGCGATCGCCCGGGGGGTTCTCGCCCGGTGTCCGGCGGAGGTCGAAGCTTTCAAGGCCGGAAAGAAGAAGCTCATGGGCTTCTTCGTGGGCGAGGTGATGAAGGAAACCCGCGGCCGGGCGAACCCCAAAACCGTAAACGAGCTGCTCGCCGAGCTTTTGAAATCCTAAACCCCCCGCGGCGCGAAAGTTTGCCCCGCGCCGGGGCCCCGAGGAGTCGCGTTCATGAAAACAATCCGTATCGCTCTTGCCGCGGCCCTGTTTTGCGCCCTCTTTCCGGCCGCCCTCTTCGCCGCCACCGTCGCCATCGTTCCCTTCCAGGTTCACGCCGACCGCGACGTGCGCTTCATGGCGGACGGAATTTACGACATGCTGAGCACGCGCCTGCACCGGCCGGGAGAGCTCGAGGTGAAGCCCCGGGCGGCGGTCGAGCGGGGACTCGCCGCCCTTTCCGGCGGCTTTTCCGAGGCGCGCGCCGCCGAGGCCGCCCGCGCCCTGGGGGCGGATGTTCTCGTTTTCGGAAGCCTCACCGTCCTGGGGGAGGGGGTGAGCCTCGATCTCCGGGCGATCGACGCCGCAGGCGCCCGCCCGCCGTTTTCCTTCTCCGAGCAGAGCGCCGATCCCGGGGGGATCATCTCCCGGGTCCACCGCCTGGCGGGCGAAATGCAGGCAGCTCTTCTGGGCAAGCCGGCTGCGGTTCAAGCCGGAGCCTCTTCTCCCGCCGCGGCTTCGCCGCCCTCGGCCCCGCCTGCGGCCGACGCCCAGGCCCACCCCGAAAAGCTCTTCCGCCGCCAGGGCGGGCTTGCCCCCGAGGACCGGCCCTCGCCCTTCGTCTCCGAGGAGGGGGGCGGGGGGATCGAGCTTTCGCCCAAGTTCTGGCGGAGCGCCTCCTTCAAGCAGCTCTTCAACGCTCTCGCCCTGGGCGATGTGGACGGAGACGGAAAGACCGAGACCGTGATCGCCACCCAAGAAGGGCTGATCGTCCAGCGCATGGAGCAGGGCCGCTTCCATCAGGTGTACGATCTGCGCAAGGAGAATCGGGGCATCCCCGTCGCCGTCGACGTGGCCGACGTGAACGGCAACGGCCGCCCCGAAATCTTCGTCACCGCGCTTACCCCCACCCGCCGCGGGCTCGCCTCCTATGTCCTCGAGCACGACGGGAAGGGCTTCCGCCGGCTCGCCGAGGGGCTTCCCTTCTATTTTCGGGTGTGCCGGACGCCCGAGCGCGGCGCGATCCTCCTCGGCCAGGAGCACCGGCCGGGAAGCCCGCACTCGACCCGCATCCACGAGATGATTTGGAAAAACGGCCGCTATGAAGTGGAAGCGCAGGTTTCCGTCCCGATCGCGCTGAACGTCCTCGGCCTGACCCTCGCCCGGCTGGGCGAGGGCCCCAAGGAGTCGACCGTCGCCTTCGACCGCGAGGACTTCATCCGCGTCTTCGAGCCGGGGGGGGGCGAGGAGTGGAAAAGCGCCGAGAAGTACGGCGGCAGCACCCTCTATTTCGCCGCCGAGCGCGCCGACCAGGGGGACGTCGAAAACCCGATCTATCTTCCCATGCGGCTTCTTCCCTGGGGGGAGGAGGGGAAGGGCCGTCTGCTCGTCGTGCGCAACCACGACTGGGCGGGCCGCCGCCTGGAGCGCATGCGCTTCCTGCGCGAAAGCCAGATCTTCTCCTTCTTCTGGGACGGGCTGGGGCTCGCCCCGGAGTGGCGGACGAGAAAGATCACCGGGGCGATCCGCGACTTCGCCGTGGGCGACTTTACCAACGAGGGCCGCCGCACTTTCGTCGCCGCGGTCGTCCTCGAGGAGGGCCACGTCATCGGCACCGAGCCCAAGAGTGTGGTGATCGCCCTCGACTTCAAATAGAGGGCGCAACCCCTTTGCGGCGAAAAGGGAAAGGGATCCGAGAGATTCGCGAAGAGGAGAAAACGGACCTTGTTCCCGGCGGCGGGACGCCGCTTCTTGGGAAATGAAAAACCCGGGGCCGAAGCCCCGGGTTTTTGCGTGCAGGAGAATCGGGGGGAAAAGAAGCGGCGCGATCAGAAATCGATCTGCCACTTCGCGCCGGCATACCAGCGGTAGCCGACATCGGCATCCGAGACGGGGTCGTCGCCGAAGTCGATGTAGCCGATTTCGGGGATGAGGGAGACGCCCTTGGCGAGCGTGATCACGGCCTGGAGGTAGGTTTCCCAGGCCACCGCGTCGTCCACGCCCTTGACGTCCGCATCGTCGTTGCGGTAGCCGAAGCCCGCCTCGAACTTGAGCGTGTCGCTGAACTTGAGGCCCGCGACCAGCATCGCCGACCAGCTCTTGGCGTCGTTCGTGTCGTCGGTGCCCTTGAGGCTCGCGCGGGCGTAGGTGTCACCCCAGCGGCCGCCGGCCCAGCCGGCGTTCGACAGGTTCTGGCCGTAGGTGAGCTGCGGGGCGAGGTAGAAGGCGCCGATGTTGATCATGCTGTCGATGCCGATGACGTAGGACCAGATGTCCAGGTCGTCGGTGAGCGCGCTCGCGCCCTTGTCGACCTTGAAGTACTGGACACCGCCGAAGGGGCGCAGATCGAAGGTCCCGAACTTCATGAGGTAGGAGGCCTCGAGCTTGGGCAGGTTCCAGTCGGGATCGCTGTTCGCCGGGGCGATCCCGGTCGTGACCAGCGCGTTCGTGAGCAGCGCGATGTCGAAGGCGCCGAGGGTCAAGCCGAGCATCGCCGGCCGTTTGCCGTAGAAGTTGCCGTTTCCGAGAAGCCCGTTGTCGGTGTCGAAGACCTGGCCGGAGATGAAGCGGGTGACCGGGCTGTAGTCTTTCCCGACCTTCAAAGTCGCGTTGTCGGAGAACTTCCAGAAACCGACGGCGCGCCGGGTGTTGACGGTGTCATCGCCGCCCGTTCCGCCGCCGCCCGCGCGCAGGGCGAGCTCGATCAGACCGCTAACCTTGTCGGCCTTCACGCGCGCGCCGAGCCGCGAGTTGCCCTGGAAATCCCAGCGCAGGCCCCAGTCGGAGTCGTCGCCCGCGACCTTGGCGTCGCCGAAATCGTCGTAGATGTAGAAGGTCGCCATGCGCTGGCTGCCGTAGAAGGACCAATCGGCGGCCATGGCCGGCGCGGCAAACAACAACGCCGCAAAAACCGCAAGCAGTTTCTTCATCGTTTCCATCCTCCTTGAACAAGCTGTGGGAAAACCGGTTCGAAAAAAACCCGACCCTTCCTGCACCTCCTTTTCCCCGGAGCGGGCGGCCCTGGGCCTCGATCCGGGGGCAAGCCTGAAGAACCCCCGGAGCCCTGGAGCCGAAAATCGGAGCGGATCTTATTCCGGCAGCCCCCCCCTGTCAAGGGCTTTCTCTTTTTTCGATCAAAACCGAAAATTTAGCCTCGCTTGAAGGCCCGCGCGATCATCTCCTTGCCCCAGGTGAGGAAGGTCGGCCGGCCGTGGGGGCAGCTTCCGGGATTGCTGCAGGAGTCGAGCGCGAAAAGAAGCGCCTGCATCTCGACGGGGGAAAGCATCTGCCCCGCGCGCACGGCGCCGTGGCAGGCGGCAAGGCGCCGCAGGCGCTCTTGCGCCTCGAAGGCCGCGCCCCCCCCCTCGGCCGCGGCGAGGGCGGCGGCGAACTCGGCGAGGATGGGGGCGGCGGCGCTTGCCGCCAGCACGGCGGGAATCGCGGTCACCTTGAGCGTCGCCGCGCCGAAGGGCTCGACCTCGAAGCCCGCCTGACGGAGCACCTCAAGGTGCGGCAAAAGCGCCGCCGTCGCCCGGGCGCCGAGCTCGACCGTCTCCGGGAGCAGAAGCGCCTGCCTTTCCCCTTGCGGGGCGGCGAGTTTTTCGTAGAGGATGCGCTCGTGGGCCGCGTGCTGGTCGATCAGGACCAGCCCCTCCGCCCCCTCGCCGACGATGTAGGCGGCATCGAGCTGCCCGAGCAGGCGCAGCCGGGAGAAAAAGCCTTTTCTTTCGAGGACCTCGATCGCGGGGACGACCGGAACGGCCGACTCTTTCCCCCGCGGCGAAAAGCCGGGAAGATCCGGCGGCTCCTCCGGGAAAACGATCGGAAGCGGCCGCCGCGGCGCGGCGGCAAAGGAAGAGGGCCGCTCGCGGACCTCGACCGCCGGCGGCGGGAAAGCCGCCCTTGCCCCCCAGGCGGAAAGTCCCGCCTCGTAGAGCACCTGGGCCGTCGCCCGGCGGACAAGCTCGTGGACCACTCCCGGCCGGGCGAAGCGCACCTCGCTTTTCGCCGGATGCACGTTCACGTCCACCGCGCCCTCGGGGGCCTCCAGAAAAAGGACGGCGACCGGGTACTCGCCTCGGACAAGTCTTTCGGCGTAGCCCTGGAGCAGGGCGTGCTGCAGCAGGCGGTCGCGCACCGCGCGGCGGCCGACGAAAAAGAAGATCCCCTCCGGCGAGCGCCGCTCGCGACCGGGGCGGCAGATCCAGCCCGAGAGGGTGTAGCCCTCGGCTGCGGCTTGGACGGAAAGCAGATCCGCCGGCCGCTCGAGCCCGGTCACGGCGAGCGCCCGCTCCCGGGGGTCGGCGACCGCCGGAAAACGCCTGAGGCTTCTTCCGTTGTGGGAAAGCTCGAAGTGCACCTCCGGGTGGCCGAGGGCGAGCGCGGCGATGGCCTCGGAGGTGCGCGCCGCCTCGGCGGCGGGGGATTTCAGGAACTTCCTCCGCGCCGGGGTGTTGTAGAAGAGATCGCGCACCTCGACCAGCGTCCCGGCGGGCGCCCCGGCCGCGGCGACGCCGATCCGTTTTCCGCCCTCGACGCGGATCTCGGTTCCCTCCGCGGCGCCCGGCGCGCAGGTGACGAGGCGCAGGCGGGAAACGGCGGCGATGCTGGGCAGCGCCTCGCCGCGGAAGCCGAGCGTGCGCAGGCGGAAGAGATCCTCGGCGGCCGCGATCTTGCTCGTCGCGTGCCGCTCGAGGGCGAGCAGCGCATCCTCGCGTCCCATGCCGCAGCCGTCGTCGGCGACGCGGATGAGGGCGAGCCCCCCCCCTTCGATCTCGACCGCCACCCTCTTCGCCTGTGCATCGAGGGCGTTTTCCACGAGTTCCTTCACCGCCGCGGCCGGCCGCTCGATCGCCTCCCCGGCCGCGATGCGCGAGGCGACCTCGGGGGGCAGGAGCCGGACGCGGCGGGGCATCTTCAGGCTTTCTGTTCTTTGAAGAACTTGTGCAGGAACTCGCCGTCGGCGGGCGAGAGGTTGAAGCGCACGCTCGCCTCGTCGATCAGCTTGGCGATCGGCCGGGCGGGGTCGCTTTGCCGCTCCTCGGAAATCCACTTGACCGCGCGGCGGATGTTTTCGCCCTGGGGAAGGATGGGGGCCATGGTTCGTCTCCTTTCTCGGCGTGGTTTCGGGGGCCCGGGCGCCGCCGCACCTTCAGCCGGGGCGGCGGCGGAAAAGCCCTCTTTCCTCTTCGAGCGCCGCCGCCAGCCTAAGGATCGTCTCCTCGTCGAAGGCTTTTCCCATGAGCTGAAGCCCGATCGGAAGCCCCGCGGAGGAGAAGGCGCAAGGGACCGAGACCGCCGGGATCCCGGCCAGGTTCGCCGGGATGGTGAAGATGTCGGCGAGGTAAAGGGTCAGCGGATCCGCGGTCTTTTCCCCGAGGCGGAAGGCCGGGGTGGGCGCGGTCGGGCAGGCGACGGCGTCGCATCGTTGAAAGGCCTCGGCGAAATCGCGCACGATGAGCGAGCGCACCTGGGAGGCCTTGCCGTAGTATGCCTCGTAGTAACCGGCCGAGAGGCAGTAGGTGCCGATCACGATCCGCCGCCGGACCTCGGGGCCGAAGAGGCGGCCGCGCGTTTTTCGGTACAGGGAAAGAAGCTCCACCTCGCCCTCCGCGCGGCGGCCGTATTTCACGCCGTCGTAGCGCGCGAGATTCGAGCTCGCCTCGGCCGGGGCGATGACGTAGTAGACCGCGACCGCGTAACGCGTGTGCGGCAGCGTGATCGCCACGGGCTGCGCGCCGCGGCGCTCGAGGTCGGAAACCGCTTCCTCGACGGCGCGGCCGACTTCGGGGTCGAGTCCCTCGGCCGCCCGGTACTCGGCGGGGATCCCGATCTTGAGCCCTTGGATCCCTTTTTCCAGGCCGGCCGCAAAGGCGGGGACGGGCTCGCGGGCCGAGGTGGAATCGGCCGGGTCGTGCCCGGCGATCGCCTCGAGCAGGAGGGCGGCGTCTTCGACCGTCCGGCCGAAGGGCCCCACCTGGTCGAGCGAGGAGGCGAAGGCGACGAGCCCGTAGCGCGAAACCCGGCCGTAGGTCGGCTTGAGCCCCACCACCCCGCAGTGCGAGGCGGGCTGGCGGATCGAGCCCCCGGTGTCGGAGCCGAGGGCCCCCAGGCAGAGGCGCGCGGCGACCGCCGCGGCCGAGCCCCCGCTCGAGCCGCCCGGCGTGCGGTCCGGGTCCCAGGGGTTGCGCGTCACCCGGAAGGCCGAGTTCTCGGTCGAGGACCCCATGGCGAACTCGTCCATGTTGAGCTTCCCCAAAAGGACCGCCCCCGCCTGCCGGAGCCTGGCGACCGCGGTGGCGTCGTAGGGGGGGACGAAGTTTTCGAGGAGGCGCGAGCCGCAGGTCGTGCGCACGCCGCGCGTGCACAGGACGTCTTTCACGGCGAGCGGAATCCCCTCGAGGGGCCCGGACCGGCCGGCGGCGATCCGGCGGTCGGATGCATCCGCGGCGGCGAGCGCCTCCTCGGCGGTCAAGGTGAGAAAGGCGCCGATGCCGGGGTCGAGGGCCTCGATCCGCGACAGATGGGCCGCGGTCAGCTCGCGGGCCGAGATCTCCCGCTTCGCGAGCAGCCGGCGCGCCTCGGCGATCGTCAGTTCGTGCAGTTCCAAGGCCGTTTTCCTTTCCCCAGCCGAAGCGCGTTCGTTCAGATCACCCGCGGCACAAGAAAGCTTTCGCCGTCGGCCTCGGGGGCGTTGGCGAGCGCCTCCTCCCGCGGCAGATGGGCGCGCTCCTCGTCCTCGCGGAAGGCGTTTTTGAAAAAACCCGCGTGGGCCGTCCCGGGCACGCCGGAGGTGTCGACCTCGCGCAGCTGGTCGATATAGGCGAGGATCTCGCCGATCTGGGCCGCGAACGCCTCGGTTTCCTCCTCCCGGATCTCCAGGCGCGCCAGCGCGACGACGTGAAGGATTTCCTCTTTCGTAATCCCCATGGGTTGCTCCTTGAAGTTCGGCCCGGCGCGGTCTTATTTCGCGACCGCCTCGGCGGAAAAGCCGTCCCGCCGCAGCCGCTCGACGAGGCCGCGGGCGAAATCCCGCGTGGGGTACTCGCCCATGCGCACGCGGAAGATCTTCTCGCCCCCGGCCGAGGGCACGGGCTCGACGTAGGCGGCATAACCGCGCTGCCGGAGCCTCCCCGCAAGACTCCGGGCCTCCTCCTCCGAGCGCAGGGCCGCCACCTGGACGGTGAAGGTGCGCCCGGCGGTCGCCTCCGCCGGGGGCGGCGGCTTTCGTTCCGCCTCGGCCGGCCGGGGTGCCGCCTCCCGCGGCCGGGGTTCGGGCTCGCGGGGTTTTTCGGGCGGCGCGGGCCGGGGAAGCGCCACCTT
>CAZQUP010000111.1:0-8205 GCA_964596545.1 uncultured Desulfatibacillum sp.
AACTGCGCGCTGTGTTGCTTTCGTTTCTTGCTCATCTCAGATCCTCCTTCAAGGGTCCGATTCAGAGCTTACCACACTGTCCAAGTTTTGGGGACCACCGCCACCCACCGCTGTGCCGAAAGAGGAAAACCAAGCTGGGGAGAACCCCCGAATCCCCCGATAAATTCGAATCGCCGGCAACCGGTCCTGGCGGCGGATCCCCAGCCGGTCTCCCTCCTTGAGTCGTCTCTCACGGAGGATTTGCCCCGAAACTGTAAATCATGCTAACTGAACTTACAGTTTCATCCGATTGCTGACAGACGGCGGGAGGTACCCCTTGCCGGCCGAGTTGCTTTATCAGCAACCAGCAGCACTGATCGCCTTCACGCTGCTCCTGTTGATGGGGCTCGCGGCGGAGCTTGGGTACAGGCTTGGGCGCAGCGGAAGCCAAACAAACAATGAGATGACGCGAACGCAGATCCTCAGCATCCAAGCATCCACCCTGGGGCTGCTTGCCCTGCTTCTCGGATTCACTTTCGCCTTGGCCCTGTCCCGTTTCGAGTACCGAAAGCAGATGGTCGTCCAAGAATCCAATGCGATCGGTACCGCGGCGCTTCTTTCGGAGTTGCTGCCCACATCTTGTGACGATGACGTGAACAGGCTGATTCGCCGCTATATTGAAATTCGGTTAGAGTCTGTTCTCCGGACCGGGCAGGGATCTTCCGAACGAGAGCAATTGGACCGCGAAGTCCGACAAATCCAACATCGGTTGTGGTCCATCGTCAATGAAGCCGCAGGAGCCGATCCCCGATCGATCCCTTTGGGTTTGTTTACTCACGCGATAAACGAAGTGATCGACATCAAAACGAAACGCGATATCGCTGTGGCCAATCATGTACCGGAGAGCGCGTTGCTCATCCTGCTGATATTGGCAATGCTAGCGGCTGGAATCCTGGGATATGGAAATGGCCTCGCAGGCCGTCGTATCCTGATCCTGACATCCGCCTATTGGATCATCGTCGTTTTGGTGATTGTGCTCATCATCGACCTGGATCATCCGCAGCAGGGGCTGGCTCGTACGAGTCAGCAAAGCATGATTCAATTGCAGGAGATCATGGACGCCGGTCGAAGAGATGACATGGCGTTCTCTGGATCGGCGATGGGTCCGGAAAGGCGGTTCAGGCTCAAGGAACCGATCTTGGATCTTGAATGATGAATGACCTTGACCCGGCGGCAGGCCGTCAACGGGTGTGGAGCCGACCTCGATGCTCCGTTTTCTTGGCCCGCGCGTCCCCACCTATTTTCCCAGCCAGCGCAGCACCGCCCGCAGAAGCGATGCGCTGTGGCCGAGCTGCTCCCAGGCCTGTTCGCGGTCGATAAGCCGATCTTCCTTCCGCAGGGTGCAACCCAGCTTGAGCGAAAGCTGAGCGATCCGTGCGATCTCGCGCGCCAGATCCTCCTCCGAGCCGATCGCGATGGAGTAGAGCGGAATGCGCTTGAACATCCGGAGCGCCTCCCGGTTCACGATGCCGTCGGAGGCGGCGTGGTGTTTCCGATTGTAATCGTCTTGGGGCAGATGGTGCAGGGGCTGGGAGAGATCGCCGAGGTAGTGGACGGCGTAGGCGAGGTGATACTCGGCATAAAGGTTGCGCGCTTGAAAGTCGCGATAACCCCGCAGCGCACCGAGAATCGCTCCGTAAAGGTGTCCTTCCGGGTCGAGCCGGTCGTAGCGCTTCGCCTGCTCGAAGACCAGGGCGGGGGTGATCCGTGCGCCGCAGGCGTTGTTCACATAGTGGTTGTGCCCTTCGACGTCCCCGAGCTTGAGCTTGGCGATATCAGCGCCCGCGGCGTGGTACCATTTGCGGTGGCCGGCGGCCCTGGCGATGGCCAGATGGGTCTCGTCCCACCAGGCACGGCCGTCGAGCGGGAAGAAGGCCGTGCCCATCAGCAAAATCAACACGAAGCGTGCACGCAAGATCCACTCTGACAGCAAGACTTCCTCCTGACATCGCTTCCAAGTTTGCGCGGCCGGAGCAGCCCTTCCGGCAATAGCACACAACCCCTTACGCCTCCAGCACAGGTCAAGTGCCGAAAGACAAGCCGGCAAACGGGTTAAAGTAATATCACAATGGACGTCCCCTAAGATTGCTTAAGTATTTTTGCGGGCGGCCGAAAAGGGGAAATGAAGCCTCCGAGAGAGGCTCGGTGCGCCAAGCGCCATTTTCCCCGGGAGGTTCCCTGAAATGAAGAAGAAAAGATCGCTCGCTTTTAAACTCATCACCGGCGGCATCCTGATCGCGCTTGTCCCCGTGGTCCTAATCGGCGCTTACGCGCTCTGGAAAGCCTCGGGTTCGCTGACCGCGCTCTCCCGCGAGCGGGCCGTCCTCACCGCCCGCAGCCTCGCCGACACGGTCGATCTCGTGCTCGCCGAAGAGGTGAAGATGCTCTCCGAGCAGGCCGCGCGGCCCGCGCTCAAGCAGGCCGCGGCCCGCGTGCGCGATGCCGGCCCCGAGGCCGCCGCCGAGGAGATCGCTTCGTTGAACCGCGAGCTTGGCGCCTCGCAGAAGGCCCTGGGCGCGGACTACGAACTCTTGATCCTCGTCGGCCTCGACGGCAAGGTCTTCGCCGACGGCCAGGGCGGCTCCCAGAAAGGAGTCGACATCGCCAACCGGCCTTACTTCCAGAAGGCCAAGGCCGGGGCGACGGCGATCTCCGAGCCGGTCATCTCCCGGGCCTCGGGGAATCTCGTGCTGCCGATCGCCGTCCCCGTGCGCGACGAGCAGGGCCAGCCGGCCGGTGTGCTCGCCAGCGTGCTGCGCATCGGCTTTCTCACCGAAAAGCTCCTCGACGTGAAAATCGGCAAAACCGGCTACCCCTTCATCGTCAACGCCGCAGGACTCGTCATCGGGCACCCGAACAAGGAGCACATCCTCAAGACCGACATCAGCCAGATCCCCGAAATGACGGCGATCTTTAAGGCGCTCGGCGGCGTGAAGACCGGCATCGAAGCTTACCGCTTCAAGGGCGTGGACAAGATCGCCGGCTTCGCCCCCGTTTCGATCTCCGGCTGGAGCCTCGTCGTCACCCAGGACGAGGCCGAGTTCCTCGAAAGCGTGCGCGACATCCGCAACGCCGTCGCCTTCGGCGGAGGACTCTTTCTCGCCCTGACCGTGGTCTCCGTCTTCTTCTTCGCCCGCTCGCTTTCGCGCCCCATCGGCCGCGTGGTCGAGCTCGTCCACGCCGGCGCGGAAGAGGTCGCCGCCGCCGCCTCCCAGGTCTCCTCCTCCAGCCAGAACCTCGCCGCCGGCGCCTCCGAGCAGGCGGCCTCCATCCAGGAGACCTCGGCCTCGCTCGAAGAGATCTCCTCCATGACCAAACAGAACGCCGCCCACGCCTCCCAGGCCAACGGCCTCGTCACCGAGGCCAACCAGGTGATCGAGCGCGCCAACCGCTCCATGGGCGAACTGATCGAGGCCATGCGCGAGATCTCCGCCTCGAGCCTGGAGACCCAGAAGATCGTCAAAACCATCGACGAGATCGCCTTCCAGACCAACCTGCTCGCCCTGAACGCCGCCGTCGAGGCCGCCCGCGCCGGCGAGGCCGGAGCCGGTTTCGCCGTCGTCGCCGACGAGGTCCGCAACCTCGCCATCCGCGCCGCCGACGCCGCCCGCAACACCTCCAGCTTGATCGAAGGCTCGGTCAAACGCATCCAGGACGGCACCGGACTGGTCGATACCACCCATACCGCCTTCGCCGAAGTCGCCCAAAGCGCACGCAAAATCGCCGACCTCGTGGCCGAGATCAACGCCGCCTCCAACGAACAGGCCCAGGGGATCGATCAGATCAACAAGGCGGTCTCGGAGATGGACAAGGTCGTGCAGCAAAACGCCGCCACCGCCGAAGAGTCCGCCTCGGCCTCCGAGGAACTCAACGCCCAGGCCGAGCAGATGAAAGCCGCCATCAACGAGCTCGTCGCCATCGTGGGCGGCAATGCCTCCGCCGCGAAAAGAGGCTCTTCCAAAAAACCGCAGAAAAAAGCCTCCTGCGCCGACAAGGCCGCCCCGGCCGTCAAACCGCCCGCCGCCCAGGCCAAGCCCAAACCCGCCCCCAAAGCCGAAGCGGTGATCCCCCTTACCGACGCCGACGAGCTGAAGGATTTCTGAAAAGCCCTCCTGTCGGATGTTCCGGGCGGTTCGACCGCAAGGGTCGGACCGCCCGGAGCTTTTCATCGTACGCCGGAAGCAACCAGAAACATTCACAATACGGGTTGACAGGGGCTGGATTTGCGGCTACGTTGTCCCGCAGTCCCTGGCGAGGGAGAGCGATCGCATCGCCCGCGGGAGGAAACCGTGGCTCAGGATTACGACGAGGTCGAGCTCAAAGAGGAAATCGAGCGCATTATGCGCAAGGTCGATGAGATCATGCACCGGGTCGAGGCCGTGATGCCCCCCAAGCCGCAGCCGGCCGAGCAGCCGCCGTCCCCCGCCGAGTGAAGGCCGCCTTCGGGGATGACCGCTGCTGGGAGCGTTGAGGAGGAGACATGGCGGTAACCAAGGACGATATCGTCGCGCGGATCCACGAGCTCGGATTTTCCAAAAAACAGGCCGTCGATCTCGTGGAAACCCTGATCGAGATCATGAAATCGACGCTCGAGAAAGGAGAGGACATCCTGATCTCGGGCTTCGGCAAATTCTGTGTCAAGAGCAAAAAACCCCGCCGCGGACGCAACCCCGCAACCGGCGAGGACCTGATGCTGCGCGCCCGCCGCGTGATCACCTTCAAGTGCAGCGGAAAACTCCGAAACAAGATCAACGCCGCCCCCCTGCCCCCGGAGGCCGCCTCTTCCTACTCCCCTTCTCCTCGGCCGGCCGAGGTCGATCAGAGCGTAATGCCGTAAGCCTTCATCTTGCTCAAGAGCGAGGGATGGCTGATTTCCAGCAGGCGGGCGGCCTGGGAGCGGTTGCCGCCCGTTTGCTCGAGCGCCTGGCGGATCAGCCGTTTTTCGATCGCCCGCTGCGCCCGCTTGAGCGAAAGTCCCGATACCGTCCCGGCGATCTCCTCCGGAGCCTGCGGCGGCCCCAGTTCGGCCGGAAGGTGCTCGGGCTGAATCGTCTCCTCCTCGCACAGCAGCACCGCCCGCTCGATCACGTTTTCCATTTCGCGCACGTTGCCCGGCCAGCCGTACTCGATCATCAGGGCCAAGGTTGACGGGCTGATTCCGGCCACGGCCTTGTTCAGCTTGGCGTTGCAGCGGGCGAGAAAGTGCCGCGCGAGATGGGGAATATCCTCGCGGCGCTCCCGCAGCGGGGGAAGCGCGATCGTCAGCACCTTGAGCCGGTAGTAGAGATCCTCGCGGAAGCGGCCGCTGCGGACGGCCTCTTCGAGATTGCGCGCCGTGGCCGCGATCACGCGCACGTCAACCTTATCGGCCCGCGTCTCCCCGACGGGTCGGACTTCGCTTTCCTGCAGCACGCGCAAAAGCTTCACCTGAAGGGCGAGAGGAAGCTCGCCGATCTCGTCCAAAAAGATCGTCCCGCCGGCGGCTTCCTGGAAAAGCCCTTTCTTGTTACGGTCGGCGCCGGTGAAGGCGCCCTTACGGTAGCCGAAGAGCTCGCTTTCGAGCAACGTCTCCGGAATCCCGCCGCAGTTCACCGGGACCCAAGGCTTGTCGCGGCGCGGACCTTCGTCGTGGATGCCGCGGGCGACAAGCTCCTTGCCCGTTCCGCTCTCTCCCAATATGAGCACGGTCGTCGCGTAGCGCGCCGCCTTGCGCGCAAGCTCGAAGACGGCCGACATGGCCCGGCTTGCGGCGACCAGGCTGCCGAACTGGAAATCTTTCTCATAGGAGCGGATGCGTTCGCGCAGAGCGCGGTTTTCGCGCCGCAGCGCCTCCCGCTCCTCGGCCTTGCGCAGGGTCAGCAGGACTTCGTCGGGCTTGAAGGGTTTGGCGATGTAATCGTAGGCACCCTGCTTCATGGCCGCGATCGCCGTGTCAATCGTGCCGTAGGCCGACATCATGATGACCGTACAATCCCGAAGCCGCTCGCCGGCGGCCTGCAAAAATTCCAGGCCGCCCATGACCGGCATGCGGATGTCGCAAAGCACGAAATCGTAGCGCGCCTGCTCGAGACGCGCGAGCGCCTCGGCGCCGTTGGCGGCGAACTCCACGGCGAAATCCGCCTTGCGAAGCACCGCCGCCAGCATGTGCCGCATGTTTTCCTCGTCGTCGACGACGAGGATCCGCTTCGGTGTCGGATGTTCCGTCATCACAGACCTCACTTCGGGTTTCCCCCGGTTGCGCTGCGGGCAAGCGGCAGTCGGACCCGCATGCAGGTTCCCGTTCCCGGGGTGCTCTCGACCTCAATCCGCCCGCCGGCTCGTTCCACGATCATGTAGCTCACCGCCAGGCCCAGCCCCGTGCCCCTGCCGGGCTCCTTGGTCGTGAAGAACGGATCAAAAATGCAGGGGATCTGTTCGGCCTTGATCCCCACCCCATCGTCCCGGAAGGCGATCTCCAGCTCCCGCGCGTCTTCCTCGGCGGCATCGCCGGTGGGGATGTTCCGGGTGAAGATCGAAAGCTCGCCTTTCGCCCCCAGACCGCGGGCGCTGACCGCGTCGGCGGCGTTGATCGCAAGATTGAGGAAGACCTGGCGCAGCGGTTCCCCGTCGGTGCGCACCCGGTCGCAGGCCGCAGCGAAGTCGGTTTCGATCCGCAGATGAGCGCAAAACGGCTGCAGGCGCAGCACCTGGGCGAGTTCGGAAAGAATCGCATGTACGGACACCTCCTGCGATCCCTCGGACGAAGGCCGCGAGATTTCGAGCAGCTGCCGGATGATGGCGCTGATGCGCTCGATTTCGCGCCCCGCCCGCTCGAGACAGTCACGGCGCTCGCTCACCGGGAGATCTTCATCCTTCAGCAACTCGAGATAGCCGGCGACGATGCCGATCGGGTTTCCGATCTCGTGGGCGATGCCCGCGGAAAGGCGGCCCACCGAAGCGAGTTTTTCCGCCCGGAGGATTTCGCTCTGCGCCCGGCGCAGCCCCGCGTTTGCAGCCTCGAGCGAAGCGACCGTCTGTCGGAGTTTGGCTTTCTCGGAAGAGAGCCGGCGCAGAAGCCCGTTCAGGGCGAGCGACAGCCTTTTTAACTCGTTGTCCTCCTTGCGCACCGAAAAAAGCTCGCCCGCGTCGTTTTCGTTGTACTCCTCCGCTCGACGCGCAAGCCTCCCCAGCGGCTGAAGGGTGATCTTGAAAACCCGGTAAACGGCAAGAAGCGAAAGCAGAGCGGCATTGAGGAGAATGAAAAAGAGAACCACCTGCTGCAGGGATCGCAGGCTGCGGTAAACGGGTGCAAGAGGGAAAAGCAGGGCGAATGTCTGGCGCGCTCCCGCATGCGCCGCCTCGGCGGTGACGGCGAGGTGCTCGGGTTGCATCCAGAAAACACCGAAGGTTGAACCCACGCTCTCAAAGACGATCGGCTCGGATCTTTGCCCGCCGGAGCGTCTGCGGCACAAATCCTGCGCCCGATCGAGACAGCGTCCTTCGCCGAAAGAGACCTCGCGCCCCTCGTCGTCGCGGATCAAAAGGCATTCGGCCTCGGCCTGATCGAAGAGAAATCGCAGGCGGGCAAGCGTCCCGGGGTCGGGAAGACGATCCTCCCAGAGGCCAACTCGCTCCAGATTCGCGGCAAGCAGAGCGGTCATGGCCCGGGCGCGGTCCGTCTCGGAGCGCAAAAGAATCTGCTGCGCCGTCATGGTGATGACGAAATCGATCGCCCCCATGCCCAGAAGGAAAAAAAAACCGAGATTGATCCCGATCTTCGCTTTGAGTCCGCGCAGCATCGTCTTGATGAATAACCGAATGATACTTCAATAAATTTTAACGGTCTGAACCGCTTGCAGCCTGAAGCTTCCTTCCTTTGTCCGGTCGGAGGCGCAGACGGCGGAAGTGGATCAAAGCCATAAAAATCTTTTCGAAAAATATTTTATGCAAATCGAGTGCCTAAGGTAAAAAGCGGAAAAAGCAGGCGGGTGCGCCGCGCCGGTCGATCGCCCGGGGAACCCCTGATAGGCGGGGAGGCGATGAAAAAAGGCGCTCTTTTTTTGGATACGGAGGGGGATGGGAGGAGAGAAAACGAAAAAGCCCGGTTCATCACCGGGCTTTTTCAATTGAGATTCGGCGGCGACCTACTCTCCCACACGGGACTCCGTGCAGTACCATCGGCGCTGA
>CAZQUP010000112.1:0-5224 GCA_964596545.1 uncultured Desulfatibacillum sp.
GGATCGTACCCGCCGGGAAAACCGCCGCGTCCCGGGAAGACGATCTGCACACCGGTTTCGCTGACCGCAAACGCCGCGTGGAAAGCCGTCCCCAGACGCTCGGCGATTTCCCGAAAGACCTCCTCGAGCGCCGTCAGCCGGTCGATGTCCTCCCGGACCTCCTCCTCCGGGAGACCGGGGGCGAGAAGCACCGCCGGCCGGCGGTGGCTGACCCAGTAGCCGCCCCCCGGTCCCTCCGCCGCGTTCCCCGTGCCAGCGGGCCGCCACTGTGCTTCCGGGGGGGTGCGGAACGGATCGTCGAAATCGGAGGCCAGGAGCACCGCCACGCGCCCCGGAGGCTCTTCGGCGAAGACCGCTTCGGCCTCGCGTACGAGCAGCGAGAGGGCGAACTCGAAAGCGCCTTTGCTCGTCTGCACGATGGCGGCGGAATCCTCCGTCGTCAGCCGCAGAATCTGGCGCCACAGCCCCGAGATCTGGCGGCGCACATCCTCCGAGATCTCCTCCTCCAGACGAGCCATTTGCCGCCCGCCGACCCAGACGACGGGCGCAAGCGGCAGCAGGCTGAAGATCACCAGCACAGCGAAGAACTTGCCTCTCAGCTTCATGTCTGGATCTCACTTCACAACGGAAAGGCATCGCCGGACCGCGGCGATCGCTCCGGGCTCGCCCGCCAACAGCGGCTCTTCGATTTTGCGGCCGTCCAAGTGATCGTTGAGCTCGAAATCGTTTCCGTCCAGCCGCTGCAACCGGCCGCCGGCCGCCTCGAGAAGGATCCGCGCGGCAGCAAGCCCCTGAAAGGTTTCGTTGGCGATGACCGCCGCGTCGGCGCGCCCCGTGGCTACGTATCCGAGGTGGGCCGAGGTGCAGCCGAAGGAACGGATTTTTCCCGGGAAGCTGGCGCGGAAGTGTTGATGAAAACGCGAATAGGTGAGCAGCAGGCTCTCATCGTTCATTCCGCCGGAGGCGGGGATGCAAATCTCCCGCTCGCCCCAAAAGGCGCGACCGCCGGCTCGAGCGTGGAAAAGATCCCCCGTGGCCGGCATGTAGAAAACCCCGAAGAGGGGCCAGAAATTCTCCATCAACGCCAGCGACAACCCCCAGAGCGGAATCCCCGCCTGGAAATTGGCGACCCCCTCGAGGGCATCGAAACTCCACAGAAACCGGCCGCGTTCGTGGGAGTAGCCATCCGCCGGGGCATCGTGGCGAAAAAGCCGATGCTCGGGAAAGCGTCGATGAAGCTCGGCCTCGAAGAACTCCGTGAGCACGACTTCGGCCTCGGTCACGATTCCGTCGTCGAATCTCACCTGCGGCCGGCCCTTGCCGTAAAATTCGAGCGCCTTCGCCCCCGCACGGCGGATCGCCTCCAGGCCGAATCCCACCAATTCCTCGATCTCCACCCTGACCTCGTCGCTCATGCCTCCTCCCTTTTTGCTGGGTTCGGGGCGGGGCCCGCCATCGGCCCCCGCGGCGGAACAGGAAAGCGCCCGCCCCTCGTGAGTCCGGCCTTCCCTGCGGCTTGACAGAACCCCTTCGCCGACATAGGCTGCCGGCCGATGCGGTTTTGCCTCCCGGATCGCTTTTTTCTTCTCCCGCACGGACGGATGAAACGATGGAAGCCCCGCTGCCGACCCGCGAGGAAGCCCTGGCGCTGTTCCGGGAATACAACCGGAGCGAAAGCCTTCTCAAGCATGCGCTCGCCGTGGAAGCGGTCATGCGCCACTTTGCGCGCCTGCAGGGCGCGGACGAGAATCTCTGGGGTCTCGTCGGTCTGATCCACGACCTGGACTACGAGCGCTTCCCCGAAGAGCACTGCCGCAAGACCGTGGAAATCCTGCAGACTCGCGGCTGGCCCGAAACCGTCATCCGAGCCGCGGTGAGTCACGGATGGGGCATCTGCTCCGAGGTCCGCCCCGAAAGCGATCTCGAAAAAACCCTCTATGCGATCGACGAGCTCACCGGGCTCGTGACCACGGCGGCCCTGGTGCGACCCTCGCGCAGCGTGCTCGATCTCGAGGCCTCCTCGGTCCGCAAAAAATGGAAAGACAAGCGCTTCGCCGCGGGCGTAAACCGCGGAGTCATCGAAGCCGGCGCCGCCCTGCTCGGGGTCGATCTTCTCTGGCTGATCTCCGAGACCATTCACGGCATGCGCACCGTTGCCGCCGAAATCGGCCTGGACGGGTCCCCCGCCGTCTGAGCGCGGAAACCTCCTTTCGCCCCTTCATCCCCCGGCTTCAGGAAGCCGCCCCGCGTCCTTCCCCCTCAGATTCCCCCGCAACAGCGAAATGACGGCCCCGGCCAGGCAGAGGACCAGGAAAACGGCGAACGCCCCGCGCAGGCTCGATAGCAACGCCTCCCGGCTGACATCATCGAGCGCCTCCCGGCCCACACCGGCGGCGAAAAAAAGGGTGACGATCCCGAGCGAGAACCCTTGCCCGAGAAGCCTCATCGTCGCCACCGAGCCCGAGGCGACGCCGTAGAGGCGCGGCGGAACGGCGCTCAGGATCGCGTTCATGTTCGGCGAGGAAAACAGGGCGAAGCCGAAGCCGAGGAGCGCGAGCGCGGCGAAAATCGGGAGAGGCGTCTCGGAGGCCGCCGCCCGCATCAGCCCGCCCAGCGCAAGCGCCGTCAGCGCCATCCCCGCCGAGGCGGGAATCCGGGGCTCCAGCCGGTCGGAGAGTCTCCCCGCGAAGGGCGAAAACAGCGCCATGCATACGGGCTGTGCCGTGAGGATCAGTCCCGCTTCGCGGGGCGAGAGCCCCTGGACGATCTGCAGGCACAAGCTCAGGAGGAAAATGACCCCGTAGGTGGCAGCGTAGTGGATCAGGGCGGCAAGACAGGAAAGGGCGAAAACCCGGTTTTCGAGCAGCAGCGCCATCTCGAAGAGCGGCGCCGGCTGGCGAAGCTCCCAGCGTCCGAAGACCCCGAGCCCCGCCAACCCCACGGCGAACAGGACCATTCCCGCCGGTTCCAGCAGGTCGGCGAGACCCGACAGGAGGGCCGTGACGGAGAGGGCGTAGAGCACCGTCCCTGTCCCGTCAAGGCGCCCGCCGCAGGCGGGCGCCCACTCCCCCTTAAGATTGCGCCCGCTCAGCCGGGCGAGCAGCACGCAACAGGGAGGCGGCAGGAGAAAAATCGCGCGCCAGGAGAGCCCGGCGGTCAGCAGCCCACCGACGAGAGGGCCGAGACTCAGCCCGGCGTATACGGCGGCGACGGTGATCCCGAGCACGCGGCCGCGTTCCTCGCGGGGATAGACCGCGGTCACCAGCGCGATTCCGGTGGCGAAGACGCAGGCGATCCCAAGACCCTGCAGGACCCGGCAGGCGATCAGAAAGCCGATCGTGGGGGCGATCCCGGCAAGCAGGGTCGCGCCCGCCAGCAGCATCATCCCGAGCTGGAACAGTCTTTTTCGGCCGTACAAATCGGCCAGCCGCCCCGCGGGGACCAGCGCTGCGGCCGCCGCCACCACGATCGACGTGGCGACCCAACCCAGCTGGACGGCGTCCGCGGAAAGGCTGCGGCCGATGGCGGGGAGAGCGACGTGGACGGCGGAGAGCATGAACGGCGTAAGAAAAGAACCCGCCGCGACGACTCCGAGGGCCGTCCGGCGCGCCAGGGACTCCTCCGCACGGTCGGGGGGACAGGTGGAGGGCGTCATGCGATGCCCTGCTTAGCGGATTTCCGGACGCGCCGCAAGCACCGGCCTGCCGTCTTTACGCCGGAGAAGCCTTCGGCTACCCTTTGAGGACCATGACCGGCGCCGTCCCTTCCGCGGAACTCGTTCTCGCCCCGCTCAAGGGCTTTACGGACTGCATTTTCCGCAACGCCTTCAGCGCGCATTTCGGAGGGTTCGACTCCGCCGTCGCGCCCTTCCTCACCGCCTGCCCCCCGGAGCGCTTCCGGGAAACGATGCTCCTGGACCTCAAGCCGGAGGAAAACCGGCGGCTTCCGGTCGAACCGCAGATCCTCGGCGAATCGGCCGAGGAGTTTCTTTTTCTCCACCGACGGCTGGCGGATCTCGGCTACCGGGACGTGAACTGGAATCTCGGATGCCCGTTCCGTCCGGTCATGCGCAAGACACGGGGGGCGGGCCTGCTGCCCCGGCCGGAGCAAATCGAACGTTTTCTCGATCGCGTGGCGCCGAATCTTTCGGGCCGGCTCTCCATCAAGATGCGCCTCGGCCGCAACCGGCCCGAGGAAATCTTCGAGCTCGTCCCGATCCTCAACCGCTATCCCCTGCGCGCCGTCATCGTCCACCCCCGCACCGCGCGCCAGATGTATGCCGGGCCGATCGATCTCGTGGCCTTCGCGCGGTTCCGGGAACTCTGCCGCCACCCCGTGGTCTACAACGGAGAGATCCGCACGGAGGAGGATGTCCGGATACTCCGGGAACGCCTCGGGCCGGTTCCGGCCTGGATGATCGGCCGCGGGGCGCTCGAGGATCCGTTTCTGCCCTCGCGGCTGAAGGGAAAGCCGCTTCCCCCGGCGCGGCAGCGCGGCGAGCGGTTTTGGGTCTTTCACGACGAGCTGAGCGCACGCTACGCGGCGTGCCTCGGCGGTGATCCGTTGCGGCTGCTCAATCGCATGAAAGGATTCTGGACCTATTTCGCCGCGCTTTTTTCCCCTTCGGAGGAGATCCGCCGCCGGGTGCATCGGGCCGCACGTCTCGAGGACTGGCGGCGGATCCTCGAGGATCTGCGGACCCGGGATGCCGGCGGAAACGAGGACGGCACGCCACCCGGAACGCTCGCGCTGTGTTGAAGGGCGTGGAGTTCACTTGGTGATCCGGATGACCTGGAAGCCTGCGCCGCTGCGCTTGACGAGAAAGAGCACTGTCTCGCCGGCGCGGACTTTCTGGTATTCCGCGCGCATCTCCTGCACGCTCGTCACCGGGACGCGGTTCACCTCCTTGACCACGTCGCCTTGGCGCATGCCGGCCTGGTCGGCCTTCCCTCCGGAGCGCACCTGAACGATCAACACGCCGCGCTCCTCGGAATCCAGGCCGAAGCGCCGTGCGGTGTCCGGGTTGAGGTCAACGGCCCGGATGCCCAAGTCGTCGGTATCTTGAGGAGCCTGGCTGCGCACGGGCTGATCGGTGTCCTTGCGTTCGGCGAGCTTGACGCGCAGGGTGTGTTCCTTGCCGTCCCGCAACACCTTCACCGGAACCTCCCGGCCGACCTCCATCCCGGCGACGGTCGAGGAAAGCTCGCGACTGTTGTGCACCGTT
>CAZQUP010000112.1:5234-8079 GCA_964596545.1 uncultured Desulfatibacillum sp.
ACGCCAAGGGCCTCGGCGACGCCCTGCGCCTGCACCTTCATGCCGGCCTTGTCGGCCGGATCGCCCGGGAACACTTGGGTCACCAGGACCCCGCGCTGATCCTGGAGCCCATAGTACTGGGCGAGCTCCGGGGTCAAATCCTGGATCCCCACCCCCATCCAGCCCCGCACGACGCTGCCGCGCTCCTTGAGCTGGGCGATGATGCTCTGGGCGAGATTCACCGGGATCGCAAAACCGATCCCCTGGCCCTGCGCGATGATCGCGGTGTTGATCCCGACCACCTCCCCCTGGAGGTTCAAAAGCGGCCCGCCGGAGTTGCCGGGGTTGATCGAGGCGTCGGTCTGAATGAAATCGTCGTAGGGACCGGCCCCGATGAAGCGCCCCTTGGCGCTCACGATGCCGGCGGTGACGGTCTGCTCCAGGCCGAAGGGGCTGCCCACGGCAAGCACCCAGCTGCCCACCTCCAGCTTGTCGGAGTCCCCGAGGCGCAACGGCCGGAGGTCTTTCGCCCCCTCGATCTTGATCAGGGCGAGATCCGTCTTCGAGTCGCGGCCGATGATCCGGGCGTCGAATTCGCGCTCGTCGTAGAGGCGGACCTTGATCTGGTCGGCCCCTTCGATCACGTGGTTGTTGGTCACGATGTAGCCTTCGGTGTCCAGCAGGAAGCCCGAACCCAGGCTTTGCTGGCGGAATTCACGCCCCGGCCCCCCCTCACCGAAGAAATCGCGGAAGGGATCGCGATCCCCGAAGGGGTTGCCGAAGAAATGGCGGAAAACCGGCCCCCCTTCCTTCTGGATTTTCACCGTACGGATGTTGACGACCCCCGGCTTCACCTGTCGGGCGAGCTCGGCGAAGTTGGGAAGCACCGTCGGGACAGTCTCCCGGGCGGAGAGCGGCTCCGCCCCCGGCGAAAAAACCATGAGCACTCCCGTCAGGATCAGGGCGGGAAGAAAACGGATGCGGCGCATGGGAAAACCTCCTTAACTTTTTGCGGCAATGAACAAAACATAATCCCCCGTCGCCCGCCCTGCAAGCCGGCCCCGGATTCATGCCCGGCAAGAATCCTCATCGCCTCATCATTTGCGGCAGAACTAGGGCCAAGTCGGGGAAGGCGGTCAGGACGATCGCCGTCAGCAGGACGGCTGCAAGAAACGGCAGCGTCCCCTTGAAGATCTCGCCCGGGGGAACGGGTGCGGCGACACCGGCGATCGCGTAGACGTTCAGGCCCACCGGCGGAGTGATCAGACCGGCTTCCATCATGAGAACGCAGAAGACGCCGAACCAGATCGGGGAGATGCCCAACCCCACGACAAGGGGAAAAACCACGGGCAGGGTCAGCACCATCATGGAGACCGCGTCGAGAAAACAGCCCAGAAAAAAATAGAGCAAGGTGAGCACGGCAAGCAGTCCCCAGGGGGAAAGCCCGAGTTCGGAAATCATGGCCGAGAGCCGGTAGGGGAGCGTGGAAAGTGCAAGAAAGGTGCTGAAGACCGTGGCCCCGGCGACCAAAAAGAGAACCATCGCCGTCACCCGACCCGCTTCCCCGAGGGCGGCGGCGATCGCCTCCCAGGTGAGCCGTTGTCTGCAGGCGAGAAGAAGGAGCAAACCGAGCGCCCCCGCGCCGCCGGCTTCGGTGGGGTTGATCCGGCCCGAGTAGATCCCTCCCATGACCAGAACGAAGAGGAGCGCCGTCTGCCAGATCCCCTTCGCGGCGCGCAGTTTTTCCCGTGCCGTGGAAGGCTGCAGGCGGGCGGGGGCGTGGCGGGGGAAAAGAAGACTCCAGAAGAACACGACGGCGCCGTAAGCCGCACAAAGCAGCCCGCCGGGGAGGATCCCGGCGACGAGGAGCTTTCCGATCGACTGCTCGGTCAGCATGCCGTAGACGACGAATCCCAGGCTGGGAGGGATGAGAAAGCTCAGGGTACCGCCGGCGGCCACGACCCCCGTGGCCAGCCGCGGCGAATACCCGAAGCGCCTCATCTCGGGCAGGGCGACCGCCCCCATCGCCGCCGCCGCGGCGACCGAGGAACCGCAGACAGCGGCGAATCCGGCACTGGCCCCGAGAGTGGCAAGCGCCAATCCGCCGGGGAGACGCCGCAGCCAGACATCAAAACTCGCATAAAGCTCACGGGTCACCCCGGCGGTCCCGGCCAAGTGGCCCATGAACACGAAGAGGGGGATGAGGGTAAAGGGGTAATGGGCCGCCGTTTCGTAGAGCACGCGCGCGGGGACCGGCAGCGCCGCTTCCGGCCCGGAAAGCACCCAGATCCCGCCCAGCCCGACCCCCCTCAACACAAAGGCGATCGGCATCCCCGTGGGCCAAAGCAGGAGAATCGCCGCGAGGCCTGCAGCACCGGCCAGGGTCGGCTCCATGTCAACGCCTCCGGCCGAGCCGGCGCGCCGCCTCAAGGCCCTCCTGCACCCACACCGCGGCCAGCAGCAACCCGCCGACGGCCACGAGCAGGCGGAACGGCCCCAGGGGGATGCGCAGCTGATCGGATACCGCCTTGTCGGAAAACCCCTGCCTGAAGCCCTCCACGACGACCACCGCCGTCACGGCGAGCAAGGCGAGAACGGCGAAAAGCCGCACCCCTTCCCGGAGACGGGAGGGCAGGCGTTCGAGAACGAACCCCACGGCGACGTGACCCCGCATTTGCTGAGTGTGGGCGGCGCCGAGAAGCACGCAGGCGGCGAGCAGAAACTCGGAGAGCTCGAAGGCCCCGAGCAGGGGTCGGTCGAAAAACAGCCGGCCGGCGACGTCGGCGCCGGTGAGGAAAATGAGGGGCAGCACGCAGAGCGCGGCCACCCGCCCCGCCGCAGCGCCCGCCCGGCGAACGGCGCCCTC
>CAZQUP010000113.1:0-8041 GCA_964596545.1 uncultured Desulfatibacillum sp.
CCCGCCCTCAGTCGTCGAGGGGGATCTCGAGATCGAGCAGCGGCGGGTACTGCTGGCAGCCGAAGATGTCGCTCTCGCCGGGGCTCCCGCTCGGCCGGAGGCGGTAGAGGGTGAACTTGATCGCCAGCGCCGGGTCGAAGTCGTGGAAGTCGCTGATCCGCTCCACGGGGATGCCGAAGAGGGCGGCCACGCGCTCGCGGCTGAGAACCCCGCTTTTCTTCACGCGCTCGTAGTTTTCCTTCTCGCGGAAGATGATGTCGAAGGTGATCTTGTCGGTCCCGGCGTTTTTGCTGCGGATCGTCTTGGCGAGATCGACGAGCCTGGCCGTTTTCATGCCCCCTCCTCCCCGTCGCGGATGACCATCTCGCGGAGCGGGAACAGCTCCAGCGGATCGTCGACCGGCAGCACGTGGTTCAAGGTCCAGCGGTAGGCGGGCGGCGCGGGAAGCACGCCGTCGATCACGAAAGCGGCCGTCCCCGCCGTGCCCTTCACCTCGGGCAGCCGGGCGTAGAAGATCTGGCGCGAGCCGATGAGCGTCACCTCCTCGGCCATCTCCGCCGTAGGCGCGACCCCTTCGACGACGATGCAGAGCTCGTGGCTGCGGATTTCGCGCACGGGCTCGAGATCGCCCATGACGCCGTTTCGGCCGTAGACATGGTAGTAGAGCTCATAAGGACGGCCGGCGAAGCGCTCCTCGACCTGGCTCCGGGCCCAGCCGATCACCTGGTCGATGTGGCGGATGGAATAGGGGTCACGGATGCCGACGATCCCGATGAAGCGCTCGCCCACCTTGCCCGAACCCTCGAGCTTGACGCGGATGCCGTCGGCGGAGGGGAGAAAGCGCTGGCCCGTGACGCGCGTGCTCTTCGCGTCGACCTGCTCGTAGCGGCATCCGGTCATGTCGAGCGTGCCCCCGGCGAAATGCTCGTAGAAAGCGTTCGAACGCTCGTACATCGCATGTCCGGCGACCGAGGCGACCGTGCAGCGTTGGGCCGGGTGCATGGCGGTCACGGTCACATCCCGGTCGGTCACCGTGCCGATCACGGTCTCCTTCGCCATGTAAGGCTCGGCGCAGAAGGAGGCGCACTCGAGCACCTTGCCGAGGTAATAGGCGTGCGCTTCCGGGAAGCCCTCGTGCAGGGCGGCCGCGGCGAAGATGGCCGCGTCGCTGCTGCGGCCGCCGATCACGACGTCGGCCCCCCGGGCGAGCGCCTGCATGAAGGGGTGGACCCCGGCCATGGCGACGATGCGCTCGGTCGCCTCGAGTTCCCCGCTCGTGAGGGGGGGCCGGTTGTCGAGCCCCGCCACCACGACGCCGGATTCCATCCGCCGCCGGAGCTCGGCCTTGTCGAGCTCGGAGGAGAAGGCGACGAGCTTGAAGGGTTTCAGGCGGTGCTTGCGGGCGAGCTTGCGGATGATCTCGATGTAGCGCTCGACCCGGCTGTTCGTCCCGGTGTCGCCCGCGGAGCCGATCATCATCGGCACCCCCTGGCGGCGCGCGGCCAGGAGCATCAACTCGAGATCGTGCATCTGCCAGTCGTAGGGGCTGACGCTCGTGTCCGTGCCGAGCGGCACGGGGCCGATGTCGTCCGAGCCCGAGTCGCAGCAGTAATAGTCGGGCCGGGTCTCGGCGCCGATCCAGAAGCTCTCTTCCTTGGTCGGGGCGAACCCCAGATGACCGTTGGGGCAGAGGATGCGCAGCGATTTCTTTTTGCGAGCCATGGCGGATGTCCTTTCCGAGGTCTCCCCTTCCGGAGCCCTCACGCCGCGGCCGCGCCGCGGGCGGCCCCGAGGAGGCGCTGGAGGACCAGGGCGCCGGCGACGACCCCGACTCCGGCCGCCGAGGCCTGCATCTCCGGAAAGAGCATCATCAGGCCTCCGGCGAAGAAGAGAACCCGCAACAGCGGGTTCCAGCGCGACGGGGCGTGCCCGAAGAGTCCGTAGGCCATGCTGACGGCGCCCAGAAAACCGGTAACCGCGGCCACCGCGATCCGCTCCGGGGTGTCGCGGCCGACGAGGGCGGGATGCAGGACCATGAAGTAGGGCAGGCAAAAGGCGACCGCACCCAATTTCATGGCGTAGTTCGCCGTGCGCACCCAGTTCCCCTTGGCGATGCCAGCGGCGACGACGGCGGCCTCGCAGGTCGGCGGCGTGATCGCGCCGAGAACCCCCCAGTAGATGTAGAAGAGGTGGGCGGCGACTTCGTCCACGCCGAGCTTGAGCAGCGCCGGTGTGAGAATCGACATCGAAAGCAGATAGGTCGGCACCACCGGAAGCGCGGTACCGAGGACCAACGGCAAAATCGAAGCGATCAACAGCGACAGGTAAAGGTTTTCGGTCCCGATCTCGAGGATCACGGCACTCAGCTTGGGGGCGAGCCCCGTCACCCCGATCAGGTTGACGAGAACGCTCATGCAGACGAGGATCGGAACCAGGCGCACGATGTCCAGACCGCCCGCGCTGAGGGCGCGCAGGACGCCGGCGGCGAGCTCGCGGGTCCCTGTCTCGCGCAAGTGGTTGACGACGTAGACCGCCAGGGCCGCGGCCGAGGCCCAGAAGCCCGCCTCGACGAGCGGATAGCCCGAGAAGATCAACAAGAGCAGCGTCATCGTCGGCACGAGAAAACCCGAGAGTTTCTTGAAGCGCAGGATCTCCGACCAGGGGGGAATCTCCCCGCGCGGCAGTCCTTTCAAGCCCAGGCGCACGGTGCGGAAGTGCACTCCGGACATGACCCCCGTGTAATAGAGGATGCAGGGGATCAGGGCGTAGCCGATGATCTTGAGGTAGGAGAGGCCCAGGAACTCGGCCATCATGAAGGCCGTAATGCTCATGATCGGCGGGGTCACCCCGCCGCCGGTCGAGGCGATCGACTCCACCGAAGCGGCGAACTCGGGCTCGTAGCCGTACTTCTTCATCAGCGGGATGGTGTAGTTGCCGGTCACCATGACGTTGGCGACGGCGCTGCCGGAGATGCTGCCGAAGAGGGAGCTCGCCACGACGGCTGTCTTGGCCGGCCCTCCCGTGAAGCGTCCTGTAAGCGCAAGCGCCAAATCGATGAAGGTCCGCCCGCCGCCCGTGACCGAAAGGAGCGCCCCGAAAAGAACGAACATGGCGATGAAGGTCGCCGACATCCCGGTCACCCCGCCGAAGATCCCAAGCGGCGAGTAGTAGACCGAGCCGATGAGAAAGGACCAGGAAAGCCGGCGCATCTGCCAGATCCCGGGGAAATAGGGAGCGAAGTAGATGTAGGCGACGAGCGCGAGCAGCAGGATCGGGGCGGCGATCCCCATCGAGCGCCGCCCGGCCTCCAGGATCAGAACGAAGAGCAGCGCGCCCAGGGCGAGATCGACCGTGTCGGCGGTTCCGGGCCGGGCGTAGATGTCCATCGCCTGGAAAAAGACGTTGAGCGTCGCCGCCGTCACGGCCGCGGCCGCAAGCCAGGTCCCCAGCCCCGGTCGCTTGCGCTCGCGGCCGGCGCGGAAGGGGTATTGGAAGAAGGCGAGCGAGATGCCGAAGAGGACATGGAGGGCCCGCAGCTCGATGTCGATCAGGTGCACGAAGACGGGAAGCACGAGTTGAAAGAGGGCGAAGCCGAGCCCGCCGACAAAGAGGATGTTCCGGGTCGTGAAGCCCTTCTCCGGCAGCATGGCTCGGGGCCCTCCTCGGCCTGGGCCCGCCCGGGGCGGGCAGGTACAGGGGCGATCCGGCGCGGCCTACTTCCCTTCCGGGGGAAGAAAGCGCGGCGGCACGGCGATGCCGCGCTCGCGCGCGTAGCGCAGGAGCCCCGCGTGCGCCGGCACCTCGGCCCCCTCGGGCACATAGCGGAAAAGATCGGCGACCGGGTCCCAGCCCTTGACCGCCGGGTAGGAGGCCGCAACCTCCGGCAGGCCCGCGACGTAGGACTTGACGATGCGGTAGGCGACGTCTTCCGGAAGATCCTTGGACGCCATCGCGCCCACGATCGGGGCGAGCTCGTGCATCGGACCGGCATCGGGCAGCTGGACGATCGTCCCCTTGGGGGTCTCGATGAAGGGGATGTAGGGATAGGTTCGGGTGATCGCGGCCACGTCCTCGGCGGTGAAGCCGATCACGGTCAGGGGGGTGGTGAGGTTCACTTCGATCAGCGAGGAGTCCATGGCCTGGACGGGGCTTGTCTTCTGCAGGCCGACGATCCGGTTTGTCTGCAAAGCGGCGATCGCGTCGGCGAGTGTCCCCGGGACGAAGGCGATGTTCGCTTTCAGGACCTCGTTGAACTTCATCATGTAGGCAGTCGAGGAGGCGCCCGGGATGCCCGGCGAGAACTTCCTGCCTCCCAGCTCTTTAAAGGTTTTCACCCCCGCGTCCCTGCGGACGTAGACCCGATCCACGGTCACGTTGCGGATGAAGAGCACGCGCACGTCCTTCCAAGGCTGGCCCTTGAACGAGTCGATTCCGTGGTACATCTGCATGGCCGAGGGGATGTCGATCGAGAGCGCGAAGTCGAAGACGCCCTCTTTCAGCTTGCGCAGGTTGTCGAGCGCCGCACCGCTTTCGACGACGGTGACGTTCAAGCCCACGTTCGCCTTGTTGATGACGTTCGCCGTAGCGACCGCCCAGGCATAGACCGGCGAGGTGGACGAGGTGCTGCCCATGTTGAGGTTGCGGACCTGAGCCTCGGCCGCGGGAAAAGCGGCCGCCAGGACGAGAAGAAGGATGGCGAAAACGGCAAGGCAAGGGCGACGGAGACGGTCGGTGGCCATGGCTTCCTCCTTTCGCGGGGCGGGGAGACGGCGACGGGGGGTCGCCGGAAAGGGGTCTTGCCGGCGCTGCGGGAACGGGGATCTGGTATTATCCGGTCATTACCAGTTGAGCCCGAACCCTGTCAACGGAAATACAAGGCGCCGCACTTTCGTCGATGCCGGAAAGCCGAGCGGGTCCTTCGCCCCCCCACGGGAAACGGCGCGGCCGGGTGAAGTCTCCGGGGCGCATCGGCCATCCGTGCGGCGGAGGGGCTCGCGGCGGCGGAAGGGGAAGCGCGCACAAGGGCGGCCGGCCTACCCGGCGAGATGGCGCACCACGTGAAACTTGTAGAGATCCCCGCGGTAAAGAGCGCGCCGGAATTCGAGCGGCCGGCCGCGGCGGTCCTCGAATACGGAGATCACCCGCAGGAGCGCTTGTCCGCGCTTGACGGCGAGCGCCTTCGCGGCGACCCCCGCGGCGCAGAGCGCCTCGAGGGTTTGCTGCACGCGCACCGGTTGCAGACCGGGCGTTTCCTCCCACAGGTCGTAGGTGGAAAAAGGCCGCCCCGAGCGTTCCCGGAGGCCGGCCGCGCGCAGGATCGCCTCCCCCGCTTCCGGGGCGAAAAAGGAATCGTAGACGACCAGAGGTCTGTCGTCCCCCAGGCCGAGCAGCTCGAGCCGGGCGCAGGGTTCCTCGGGGCTGAGGCCCAGCACCGAGGCCGCCTCCGGGTCGAGGGGGGCGCTTCCGGCGAAAAGGATGCGCGTTGCGGGCCGAAGACCGATCTGCTCGACGGTTTGCGCGAAACGCACGAAACGGGACAGCCCCTGGCTCACCTTGCGCGGAGCGGCGTAGGTCCCCTTCCCCGGGCGGCGGTAGAGAAGCCCCTCGTGGATCAGACCGGAGATCGCCTGACGCACCGTGATGCGACTCACACCGTAAGCCCGGCAGAGCTCGCGCTCGGAGGGAATCGCCCGGTCGGGGGGGTATTTCCCCGCGGCGATCTTGCCGCGGATGAGTTCGCGCAGGCCGAGATAAAGCGGGGTCGACTCGCGGGGGTTCAACACCGGCAAAATATCCTCCTGCCAGCCGGGCGGCGGCATCGGAAATCGGCTCCTTTCGGGGCACCACCTGCTCTATCACCGGCAGGCGGCGGAAAGCAAAGGCGGCCTCGCCGCAGGAGGTGAAAGCCGAGGGCGGAGCGTCCTCGTAGCTCTATTGCAGCTATATTGCAATCACATTGCAATTGACAGGCTTCCCGCAATGCTCTAATAGGGAGTCCATTATTCATTCCCGCTCCGCTTCGCGTTCCGTGGTGGATCGAAAAGGAAGACTCCGGCCGGAAGGGAAACGGCGTGACGGCGGTTTCCCGCCGCCTCGCCCCGCGAGCGATGGCTCGGATACGCCGGCTTGCCCGGCAGGAGCCGCACGCGCGCCGATGGCGCGGGCTTCCGCAGGACAACCAACCGCAGTCGCTTTCCATCAACCCGCACACCCGAAGGGAGGAACGCATGAAATCGGCAAAACGGATCGCCTGGGTCGTCCTCTTTCTGGGAATCGCGCTGTCCGTCTGCGGGCCGCCGCGCGCCGCACAGGCCGCCGATCCCGTCAAGCTCAACTACTCCATCTTTTTTCCCGCCCCCCACAAGATGACCGTACTTGCAACCGAATGGGCCCAGGAGGTCGAAAAACGCACCCAGGGCGCGGTCAAGATCACGATCTTTCCCGGCGGAACCCTCACCCCGGCCGACAAGTGCTACGACGGCGTCGTGAAGGGCATCTCCGACATCGGCTTCTCGGTGCTCGCCTACACGCGGGGGAAATTCCCGCTGACCGAGGTGACCGACCTGCCGCTCGGCATCAAAAGCGGTCTGACGGCCAGCCGGCTGATCAACGCTTACTATGAGAAATTCAAGCCCGCCGAGTTCAACGAGGTCAAGGTGCTCTACTTCCACGGCCACGGGCCCGGCTTGCTGCACTCGAAGAAGCCCGTGAACACGCTCGCCGACCTCAAGGGCATGAAGATCCGCTGCACCGGGATGGCGGCGAAGATCGTCTCCGCGCTCGGCGCCGTGCCCGTGGCCATGCCGATGGGCGAAACCTACGATGCGCTCAGCCGCGGCGTCGTCGACGGCTCGATGGCCCCGCAGGAGTCGCTGCAGGGTTGGAAATGGGGCGAGGTGGTCAAGTACACGATCGAGAACTTCGGATCCTCCTACAGCACGGGCTTCTTCGTGGTGATGAACAAAGACAAGTGGAACGCCCTGCCCGCGCCGGTCCAGAAGACGATCGAAGAGGTCAGCCGCGAGTGGGTCGAAAAGACGGGCCGGCTCTGGGACGAAATCGACAAAGAGGGCCGCCAGTTCACCCTCTCGCGCGGGAACCAGATCATCGCCCTCTCTCCCGAAGAAGACGCGAAATGGGCCCAGGCGGTGCGTCCCATCCTCGACGAGTACGTGGCCGGGATGAAGGCGAAGAACCTTCCGGGCGAGGAAGCGCTCCGGTTCTATCTGGATGAGGTGAAAAAGCAGCCCTAAACGATCCCCGCCGGGGGAGGAAGGCGGCGGGCGCTTTGCCTCCCTCCCCCGGCCCGGAACTTCCCCTTTTCGCGGCCAGGAGCGCACGTGGAACGCACCCTCCGTCTCGTCGAACGGCTGAGCCGCCTGCTCAACATCGTCGCCGGAATCGCGATCACCTTCATCATGCTCCTCACGGTGCTCGACGTCGTGCTCCGGCTGCTGCGGCGGCCGATCGTCGGCACCTACGAGCTGGTCGCCTTCTCGGGGGCCGTGGTCATCGGCTTCGCCCTGCCGCTCACCTCGTGGCTGCGGGGCCACATCTACGTCGATTTCTTCACCGGCAAGCTCCCCCCGCCGGTGCGGCGGCCGGTCCACTTCGCCACACGCGCGCTCGGCTTCGCCCTGTTTGCGGTCATCGGCTGGAATCTCATCCTCTTCGGGATGGATCTCCAACGCTCGGGGGAAGTCTCGCTCACCCTGCAGCTCCCTTTTTACCCCGTGGCCTACGGGGTCGGCGCGGCCTGCTTCGTGGAGTGCCTGGTCCTGTTGGCGGACATCGTGAAAATCTTCCGGGGGCAATATGAGTGAGGTCTCGATCGGCTTGCTCGGCCTGGCCGTCGTGCTGTTGCTCTTTCTAACCGGGATCGAACTCGGCTTCGCCATGGCGATCGTCGGCTTCGTGGGCTTCAGCACGATCGTCTCCTGGAAGGCCGGGCTGAACCTGCTCGCCAAGGACGTCTTCGACGTTTTGTCCTCCTACGGCTTCACGGTGATCCCGCTTTTCATCCTGATGGGCCAGATCGCCT
>CAZQUP010000114.1:0-7747 GCA_964596545.1 uncultured Desulfatibacillum sp.
GAGTCGACCCGCCCCTTCGGGAGCTCCCTGATGCCCCCCGCGCTGCTCGACTGGCTGCTCGCCGCCCGCCCCTGGTCTTTTGCGATGACCGCCATCTCGGTCTCCGTGGGAGCGGCGCTTGCCGCACGCGACGGCGCCTTCTCCTGGCCGCTTTACGCCGGAACCCTGCTGGCCGCCGTTCTGATGCACGCCGCAAGCAACCTGATCAACGACTACGACGACGTCCGCTCCGGCGTAGACGACCCGGCCGTACCGACGGCGAACTACCGCCCGCATCCGCTGCTCATCCGTCGCCTGGAGCTCACCGCGGTCCGCAACACCGCCTGGGGCCTCTATGGACTCGCCGCCCTGATCGGCATCGCCCTCGCCGCCGCGCGGGGCCTGCCCATCCTCTGGCTCGGTCTGGCCGGTACGGCGGCCGGCATCGCCTACACCGCACCGCCTTTTCATTACAAGTACCGGGCGCTCGGAGAGTTTTCGGTCTTCTTGATGTGGGGCCCGCTCATGGTGAGCGGGGCCTACTACGTCCAGTGCCAGAGGTTCAGCGTCGAGGCGCTCCTCGTCTCGCTGCCCTTCGGGTTGCTCGTCGCCCTCGTGTTGCTCGCCAACAACTTGCGTGACTTGGATTACGACCGCCGCAAGGGCATCCGCACGCTGCCGATCGTAATCGGCGCGCGCCGCGGGATCGCCCTGTTTCTGGCGCTGATCGTGGGAGCCTACGCCGCCGTCGCCGCGATGGCCCTCCTCGGCCCGCTGCCCCGCCTATCGCTCGCCGTTCTGCTCTCGGCCCCGTTCGGCTTCCGCCTCCTGCGGCGCATGGTGAACGACGTGCCCCTCGACGCCGACGCCCAGACCGCGCGGTTGGACACCGTGTTCGGGCTGCTCCTGGTCGCTTCGATGCTCGCAGGGTGAAGCCGGTGTCGAAGGCGCCGCCTCTCCGGATCCTCGGGATGCTCGTCCTCCTCGCCTTCCTCCTGTGGGGGGGGACCTTCGCTTGGCCCCGCGGCTCTTTTTGGCTCAAGATCTCCTTTTCGGCGGCGCTCCTCGCCGCGGCCTCGTTGCGATGGCGGCCGCGGCCCCTCTCCGATCTGCTTCCGGGACCAGGCGACTTCATCCGGGGGACGGCCGGGGCGGCGGCGCTCTACCTCGTCTTCTGGGCCGGTCGCGGGATCTCGTTCGCCTGCTTCGACTTCGCCGGCCGCCAGATCGAGGACATCTATCACCGGGGGGAGGGCACGCCGGCCTGGGTCATCGTCGGGCTTCTTCTCCTGGTCACGGGCCCCGCCGAGGAGATCTTCTGGCGCGGAACCCTGCAGCAGGCGCTGATGGAACGCCTCGGTCGGCTGCGGGGATGGGCGGCGACGACGGCCCTCTACGCCGCCGTACACGTGGCTTCCTTGAACTTCATGCTCGTCGGCGCCGCGGCCGTAGCCGGAGCCTTCTGGGGCGGCTGGTATGCCCGAGGCGGCAGCCTGCCCGCGGTGATCGTCTCCCACGCCCTCTGGAGCAGTGTCGTTTTCAGCGTTTTTCCCTTTCGCGGAAGTCCTTAGGGTCCCGACCTCTCGGGATCCTCGAGCGGCGCCGCCAGCTGCCGGATCGCCTCGCCGAGCGGCGGTGGAAGCGTCCGCCAGCGGGGCCGGATCGCCCCGCCCTCCGTCCAGGTGAACTCGACCGCCAGGAATTCCTCGGGGATGAGGCGCTCTGCGTCCCGACCGTAGCGTCGGGCGGGAACGTGTTCGACAAAGAGCATCCGCTGCGGGTCGAGGTCGAAATCCCGGGCGATACGGGTGGCCACGTGGCCGGCACAGCTGCGCACGGAAAGGGGGCTTTCGGGAACATCGGCGACGAGAACCAGGATCGGCCGCAACGGAACCACCTCCCCGGGCAAGCCCCGGCGATGGAGATCCCAGATCCGCAGCCGGCAGCAGCCGCGCGGCAGCCGGAGCTTCCCCCCGAAGCCTTCCCAACGATAGATCCCGTCGTGGAGGAGCATGGCCGGCGCCCCCCCCTACACGGCTCCACGCACCAGGCCGCCGTAGACGCGGAGCAGCCGCGCGGGCAGCCCGCGGACGTCCGTGATTACGTGGTGCCGCGCCCGGCCGTAGAGCCGGTCCAGCCGCGCATCGGCGGAGTGGTTGACCGTGACCGCATGGAAGCGGATTCCCCGGGAGGTGAGCTCGCAGAGCGCCCGACGGGTGTCGCCGATCGCCCGCTCCGCGCGATAGCCCGTGTCGTTGGGGAAGCCGTCGCTCAGGAGCACGAGCAGGCGCAGGCGCGCGGGCTGCTCGCCAAGACGCCTTCCGGCATGGCGCAGGGCGGCCCCGAGGCGCGTGTTGCGCCGCGGGGTGAGCCCCCCGATACGGCCGCGGACCTCCTCCGAAAGCGGCTCGGCGAAGGACTTGACGACCCGGTACTCCACGTGGTGACGCCCGGAGCCGGAAAAGGCGGCGATGGCGAAAGGATCCCCGAGCCGCTGCAGCGCCTCGCAGAGCAGGACCAGGGCCTCCCTCTCGACCGCGAGCACGCTCGCCTCGGTGCCGGCGACCGGTTCGGCGGTCGAACGCGAGACATCCACGAGAAAGAGAACGGCGACCTCCCGCCGGTCGGGGAGATGCTTGACGAAAATCCGCTCCTCAGGGACATCCCTCCGCCGGAGGTCGACGGCATACGCAAGGAGCCGGCCGTGGTCGAAGGCGTCCCCCTCGCACCAGCCCCGGAGCCGCCGAAGCCCCTCGGGACGCAGCCGCTCGAAAGCCCGTCGCGTCGCCCGCACGAGCGACGCCCTCCGCGCGAGCACCTCGTGATAGAACCCGGGCGGACCGGGCGGCGCCGGGCTTTCGCATACGGTGACGTGATCGGGGAGATAGTCCTTCAGCGCCGCGTCCCATTCCGGATAACGCCACCCCGCCGCCGCCCCGCCTTCCGGGCCCGTCGGGGGGGAGGAAGAGACCTCCACCGCGGCGGGCCCGCGCCCGTCCTCTTCAGGCCCGCCGGCGCCGCCGCGACCGAGCCTTCGGAAGCGGAAGGCCGGGGTCGACTCCGGAATCGGCTCCGCAGAGCTGCACCGTGGGTTTGCGCCGCCCGGGAGACCGCGACGGAAAAGTCGGGCGGCCGCCGCCGCGTGCTGCGGCCGGTGGCCGGGATGCGGCCAAGGACGCCATCCGAAAGGCACCTCGAGCCGCCGCCCGAGCCCTTTCCCCGAAAGGATGCGGGCAAACGGCCGATAGGCGGCCGCGACACAACGCAGGGTGTCCGCCGAGGAGCCGGCCGGGGAGAGCCCCGCGGCCAGGCGGCGGGCGAGCGCCCCGGCCCCGCCTGCTTCCTCGTCCCCTTCCCTTCCGTCCAGCAGGAGAAGGCGGAGCAGAGCGCCGAGCGGGTTCTCCTCCGCCATCGCCGGGCCGGGCTCCCGGCGCAGCGCCTCGTCGTAGCGCCGCGCCAGACCGGGGGATTGCAACTTTAGACAGCAGACGAGGCGGACGATTTCAAACAGCGCGAAGAGCTCTCCCGCAAAGGCGGGGTCCGGGAACGCAGCGAGAAAGCCCTCGACACCGGTGTCGGCCCCCGGCGCGGAGAAGGCAGGTGCGAAGGTCCCGAACTCGTACAGGGTGGCCTCGAGTCCCGCAAGCAGTCGGTAGAGTTCCTCGTTTGCACCGCGCTCGCTCTCGCGGTCGATCTCTTCGGGCAGAAACAGGCTCCGGCCGTCGGAGAGGACCATCCTCCCCGGCTCGAGCGCGCCGCCGAACTCCGAAAACGACCGCACGGCAAGCGGTTCCCCGAGCCGGGCCCCCAGGTAGCGGACCAGCCGCGGCCGCAAATCCGCCAGCCGCGCGCTTCGCCCCCAGCGATACGCCGCACGACGCGCGGCCTCGGTTTCGAGGGCGAGAAAGGACTGAGCGGCTGACCGGCCTTGGCGGCGATAGATCCTTTCGGCTTGGGCGACGAAGCCGCAGAAGTCCTCCCCCTCGGGCGTCGGCAGCCCGCGGTCCAGGCCGGCGAGAAAGGGCTCAAGCAGCAGGCGGTCGAGGCGTGCGAGATCCCGGAGCGCTCGCAGCGCTCCGGTGTCGGGCCGGCGTACGAGCCGCGCGAAGGCGGGCGGAAGCGTGCGGCTGAAGCGTCGGATGTCCTCATGCGAGGGTCGACTTCGGGCGACGGCCTCGAGCGTCTCGAGCGCGAGTCGCACGGCGTCCGACGACGGCGGGGAAAGCGCAAGCCACCGCGGCAGGCCGGAGAGTAGCCCTTGGAGCGCCTGCAGGCCGATCGCGGCGAAGCCATCCCAGACGCGGAAAAACCGCCCTGCGACCTCGGGCTCCGGGTGTAGAAGCACGGCGGGGAGGATTTCGGCAAGCAGCCGTCCCTGGGCGGCACCGGCCGCACCGGCCTTCCGTACGGCACGGTGGAAAACCCGCCGCAGGGTCGCCCGCCCGGGGCCCTCGAGGAGACCGTAGGCCGCCTGGACCGCCTCCCCGAAGGCGGGCTCCCGGGCCGAAGCCCAGGCCGCGTCGGAAACAGCCAAATCCCCGGGCGGCGGAGCTTGCGGCAGGGGCTTCGTCTCAAACGACATCGGCGATCAGATCCTCGAGCGTCTCCAACAGATGCCCATCGTCGGTCAGCGGCAGGCAAACCGCCGTGCGCACCGCTTCCCGGAAGTCGATCCCGGCGCACAGCAGGCGGCCGGCCTGAATGAGCAACCGCGTTCCGGCGCCCTCGGCGAGCCCCTGGTCGCGCAGGTTGCGGATCCTGCCGCCGAGAGTCACGAGCCGGGAGGCGACCTCGGGGGCGACGCCGGACTCCTCGGCCACGATCCTCGCCTCCTGCTCCGGCGGCGGGTAGTCGAAATCGAGGGCGACGAACCGCTGCCGGGTACTCGGCTTCAGATCCTTCAGGACCGACTGGTAGCCGGGGTTGTAAGAGATGACCATCAGGAAGTCGGGATGCGCGGCCAGCAGCTCGCCCGTCTTGTCGATCACCATGCGGCGGCGGTTGTCCGTCAGCGGGTGGATGACGACGGTCGTGTCCTTGCGCGCCTCCACCACCTCGTCCAGGTAACAGATGGCGCCGTGGCGCACGGCGAGCGTGAGCGGCCCGTCCACCCAGACGGTTTCGTTCCGCTGGAGCAGGTAGCGGCCGACCAGGTCCGAGGCGAAGAGATCCTCGTGGCAGGCGACGGTGACGAGCGGACGGCCGAGCCGATGGGCCATGTACTCGACGAAACGGGTCTTGCCGCAACCCGTCGGGCCTTTGAGGAGAACCGGCAGGCGGGCCTTCCAGGCGGCTTCGAAGACTTCCACCTCGGCGCCGCGGCGCAGGTAAA
The DNA here is from genome assembly GCA_964596545.1 of uncultured Desulfatibacillum sp. GTDB lineage: Bacteria > Desulfobacterota > Desulfobacteria > Desulfobacterales > SpSt-501 > SpSt-501. Next base: position 5,312 of record CAZQUP010000114.1, read on the forward strand.
ACGGAGGCTGGGGAATCCGGTAGGCATCGATCGGGCTCATGGCGACCGTCCTCGGGATGCGGCTTGTCAACGCCGGGGAATCGACGTAAGATGGAATTGTATCCGAACCTCCGCCGCTTGCAAGCCTGCCCGGCGGAACGAACGATCCGGGATGACCGACCCTGACCCTCCCCCCATACACCGCCTAAGCGAAGACGACCGCGAGTTCCTCCTCCTCGGGACGGCGCATGTCTCGGCCGCCTCGGTGCGTCTGGTCGAAGAGACGATCCGCGAATGGCGTCCCGACACGGTGTGCCTCGAGCTCTGCGCCTCCCGTTACCAAGCCCTTCGTCAACGGGAGCGCTGGCGGGACACCGACATTTTGCGGGTGCTGCGCGAAAAGAAGGCCTCGGTCCTGCTCGTCAACCTGCTGCTCGCCTCTTTTCAGAAGCGGATCGCCCGGGGGCTCGAGGTGGAGCCCGGCGCGGAAATGCGGCGCGCGGCCGAGGCTGCCGAGGAGGTCGGGGCGCAGATCCGCCTCGTCGACCGCGACATCCGCGTGAGCCTCAACCGGCTGTGGCGCCAGCTTCGCTTCCGCGAGCGTTTCCGCCTGCTGCGCGAGCTCGCCCTCGCCCTGTTCTCCCCCCTCGCGGTCGAGCCGGAGGAGGTCGAGCGCCTCAAGCGCCGCGACGTGCTCGAGGCGATGCTCGCCGAAATCGGCCGCACCGTGCCGACGCTGAAACGGGTGCTTCTCGACGAGCGCGATCGCTTTCTTGCGGCCATGATCCGGCAGGCGCCCGGAAAGAGGGTTCTCGCCGTGGTGGGCGCGGGCCACCTGCCGGGCATCCTCGCCCGCTGGGGCGAGCCGCAGGATCTCGGGGCGCTCGAGGCGGTCCCGCCGCCGGGGCGCTTCGGACGCCTGTGTTCTTGGTCCGTTCCGACTCTGCTGCTCGCCCTCTTCGCGGCGGGCTTCGCCTGGGGTGGCGGTCGGATGGGAGCGGACATGATCACGCTCTGGGTCCTCAGCACAGGCCTTCTCTCCGGGCTCGGGGCGGCGATCGCGCTTGCTCACCCGGTGACGATCCTCTCCGCGGTGCTCGCCGCCCCGGTGACGACCCTTCACCCGCTGGTCGCCGCCGGCTGGGTGTCGGGCTTCGTGGAGGCCTACTCGCGCCGTCCGCGCGTGCGGGATTTCGAAGGACTCCCCGAGGACATCCTCTCCGTGCGCGGCTTCTGGCGAAACCAGCTGACGCGCATCCTCCTCGTGGTGCTCTTCACCAACCTCGGTGCGGCCTTAGGGACGATAATCGCCTTTCCCCTGCTGATGGGACTGCTGACCCGATTCGGCTGATGGCGTTGAATGACCCCACCCTCCGGCTTGCCGCCCTCGCCGCGGGGCTCATGGTTTTCGCCGCGGGCTGCGCCACCCCGCCAACGCCCTCCCGGCCCGAGGCCCCCCCCGCCCGTCCCCGGCCGGCCTTGCCCTCGCTGCGCTTCACCATCCAGGTGGGGGCCTTTCTGCAGCTCGATAACGCCGTGCGCCTGACGGAGCGACTGCTCGCCGAGCGGCTTTCCGCCTACCACTTCATCGACGAATCCGGCTTCTACAAGGTTCGCATCGGAAACTTCCCCTCGCGGGAGGTGGCCGTCTCCGAGGCCGGCCGGTTGCAGCGGCGGCGGCTGATCGAGGACTATTTCATCATCGCCCCCGAGGACTACCCTCTGGGCCGCGAGGGGGGGGCGACCGAGGAGCAATTCCGGGCCGAGATCGTGCGCACGGCGAAGCGCTTCATCGGCGTCCCCTATCGCTGGGGGGGGGATTCCACGGTGACGGGGTTCGACTGCAGCGGCCTGACCCGCGTGGTCTACGGGCTGAACGGCCTCGAGCTGCCGCGGACCTCCGGGGAGCAGTGGCGGGTCGGGCGTCCCCGGGAACGCCGTGCGCTTGCACGCGGCGACCTCGTCTTTTTCGCCACCAAAGGCGGCTCGAGGGTCTCCCACGTGGGGATCTATCTCGGCGGGGACGATTTCCTCCATGCGCCCCGGCCGGGAAGCCGCATCCGCGTCGATTCCCTCGGAGACGATTTCTACCGCCGCACCTTTGTCGGGGCGCGCACCTACCTGTAGGGGCCCCCCGGGGCCTCCCGCGGCGCGGACGGGGCGATAACCACGACCGTCCGTTCCACCCGCCCGGCGGGCAGATCCCAGACCCGACGCTCGGTGCGCAACCGCCCCTCGGCGAAAAGCCGGATGCACTCGGGGTAGAGGCGCCATTCCTGCTCGAGCCCCTTGCGCCGCACCGCCTCCAGGGTATCCCCCTCTTCGATGGGGAAGGCCCGCTGGCCGATGATCGGCCCGGTGTCCTCCCCGTAATCGACGAAATGCACCGTGCACCCCCCCACCTTGCACCCGTAGCGGAAGGTGTCCCCGTAGCCGTCGGTGCCCGGGAAGGCCGGG
>CAZQUP010000115.1:0-7555 GCA_964596545.1 uncultured Desulfatibacillum sp.
GGCCGGACGGCGGGGCGCTCGGGGGCGGCGGCGCGAGGCGCCTCGGCCGGCTGCGGCGGGGTTTCTTCCACGCGGTAGTGGACTTCCCTTTCGCCGCGGGGTGCGGCCTTCACGAGATCGGAGATCTTGAAGCCCATCTCGGCGAAGACCGGATGCCCGCCCGCCTCGAAGGCGAAGCGCTCGTAGCGGTCGAGGTTCAGGGCCTCGATCATGAAGTCGGTTCCCGTTGTGACCGAGGGGGTCGAGAGCGCGCAGCGCAGCCCCGTGTCGGTCAGCGCGGATTTGAGGCCGCCGGTCACGATGTTGCCGAGCTCCCCCAACAGGTCGTGGATCGCCGACTCGTCGTCGATCTCCTCGGGCTCGACGCCGAGCATGTTCGCGGCCATGCGTCGTGCGAGCTCCCGGCCGACGTGCACGCTCACGATGCCCGTTGCATCCCCCGCGAAGCAGACCGAGGAGACGAAGCGCATGCCGGTGAGGCTGGCGGCGGAGACGGTTTCGAGCGGCGCGATCGAAAGCGAGAACATCGTCTCGAACACCTCGAGCACGCCTTCGGAAACCTTGGCGCGGGGGTCGAGCGCATCGAGCCGGGCGAGATCGACGTGCGGCAGCCGCGACATCGCCTCGGGCGAGCTGAAATCGAGCCCCGTCTCGGCGCCCTCGCTGCCCTTGAGCCCCGTTTCGGCCACGAAGACGTGGTCGCCGTGGCGGAAGACCATGCGCTCGAAGCGGTCCATGGCGAGCGAGCGGATGGTGAAGTCGGTGCCGAAGGTGATCGAGGGGGTGGAGAGAACGCAAGGGTGGCCCGCGTCGTTCAGCGCGGACTTGAGGTTGCCGCCGCCGATGCTGGTCACTTCGGCGAGAAGATCGCGCACGTCGGTGGCGAGATCGACCGCGGCCGGATCCTGCTCGAGCATGTGCGCGGCCATCAGACGGCCGAACTCCTCGGTCACCTGCAGGTTGAAAATGCCGGTGACGGTGCCCGCGAAGTTGAGGGTCCCCACGAGGCGGTGCACGCCGTGTCCCGGCGGCGGCTCCTCGTCGAGCGGCTCGACCTCGAAGGCGAGCATCGTGCCGTAGGTGTCGACCACGGAGGCCGTGACGCGGCTGCGGATGTCGAAAGATTCGAAATCGCCCATCGCGGTCCGAAAAGCGCTCTCCGGCCGGCGCCGCTCTGCCGGGAAAGGGCGGCCTGCGGGCGCCGGCGCCTCCCCTCCGAAAGCGCGGTCTTCGCGTCCGCTACGGTCTCAACTTCAGCGTGTCGAGCGGGTCGCGCTCCCAGAAACGCGAGACGGCGTCGATCGCGCCGGCGTCCGTCCCGTAAAAGTCGACCGTGGCCACATGTTCGCACAGCGACCGGATCTTTTCAACCACAGGCTCGTGGGCGGGGTGAGCCTGGTAGCGGGCGAGGGTTTCGGGATTGGCGAAGAGTCCGACCAGGGCGAAGTCCCAGGAGCGCTCGGTTTGGAGCACGTTGCGGCCGAATTCGTACATGCGGATCTCCGGGATGCGGTTGGGCAGATCATCGAGCAGTCGCTCGAGGGTCCGGATCTCCTCCTCGGGGACCCCGGGTTTGAACTTCATCAGCACGACGTGGTTGAGCATGGCGTTTTCCCCTTCCGCGGCGCCTCGGGGTCGGGCGGGAATCCAGCCGGCGGCGCCTGTCGGCCGGACCGCGACGTTCGTGAACCGGCCCCTGAATAGGCCGCCGGCGCCGCGGCGGTCAAGGGCGAGCGCCAGCGGCTCCACCGGCCGCCGGTCTTCCAGCTCGTCACGCGCGTGGGCGAAGGCGCTCCGGCCTCGCGGTAGACCCATTGCAGGATGCGGTCCTCGGAGTCGAGGTGGAGCTCGTAGACGTCCCCCGGCGTGTAGCCCTCGTCCGCGGGGCAAGTGACGGCCACGCGCCGCGTACGACCAAAGCCGATCGGAAGCGCAGCCGGTGTCGGGTCTTCGGCCGGCTTCGCGGCGAAGTCCCCGGCGAGCCGCAGCGGAAACAGAAGCCAGGAGTTGTCCTTCACGCACAGGGGGTCGGCGGTGCGGGCGCGCTCGGAGGCGGAGCCGGAGGAAAGCGCGGCGCAGATCCTCCGCCGGGAAACGGTTCTCCGGCCTGTTGGTCGTCCAGGCTCCGACATAAGCCGGAAACCGTAAGCCGGAAGAGGGGGATTACTTGCGGGCGGAGCGCAGGTGGAGAATCTGGTTCTTGATTTCGCTTCGGATGAAGCTGCTCTTCAGCCCGGCCGCGATTGCGGCTTCCCCCGGCGCTTCCCCCAGAACGGTCCTAGCGTGCCGACGGATGGCGAGAAGACCTTCGGCCACCTCGCGCTGGAAATATCCCGCCCGGGCGAGGCTGTTTCTCGCCGGCCCGCCTTTCAGGTCGACCCGCAACCGCGGGACGAAGAGCGCCTGGCCGGGGTCCTCTTCGGCCGCCTCCGGCCGGCGGCGCAGGTAGGCGAGCTGGTTGGCCATTTCTTCGAGGGTGAAGTAGGACTTGAGCGCCTGGGCGAGCTCCGCTTGGGAAGGCTCGATCTCCGTCGTCCGCCGGGTGAACTCGATAATCTCGTGCAGGGCCTCGGTGAGGCGCGGTCCGAGGCGCAGAAGCGCCGGGGGCTCCTTCCGGCGGGGTCGGGCGCCGGCGGCGCGCGAGGCGCGCGCCATGCCTGCCGCCTGGTCAGGAACCGGATAGCGCGCCACGACTCCGTCCTTCGCCCGCCCTGCCGGTTTGCCCGGGGTGTGCTGCGCCGCGCGGGACCGCAGCGGGGAAATACGCGCTCAGAACTCGCCCAGCGGGCGCTGGAAAGTCCAATCGAAGGGGGCGACGACGAGCTTTTCGGTCGCCTGGTCGATGTTGCCGCCGAGCGCCGAGAAGGGATAACTCACCAGCCAGGCCGCCGTTCCCAGCACCGTCCCCACGATCCCGACCGGCCGCAGGACGAGCGCGTCCCACATCATCTGGCCTCCGGTCGGCTCCTGCTCGCAGCCGGTGTAGTATTCCTTTTCCAGGCAATTGCCGCTCTGGGTGCGGTATCCCGCGGCCGCCGTCGCCGTTGCGGCGAACAGGACCAGCGCCGCCATCATTGACGCCATCCCTACCGATTTGCCGAACCGCATGATATTTCCTCCTTCTCACGAATCCCGGGCGATCCCCGCCGCGGGCCCTGCCGGCCCGCCACGGGTTGCACGGCCTGCAACCGTCCTCTATTATATCCGCCGGTCCGCCGAAAACTCAAATCGAAATCGCAACTCACGGATTTTCGAAAATCTTTTTTTCCATCTGGCGATGTCCGAGAAGTTTCCCGAGACCGTGGAAGTCGCCGTCCCGCTGCCGCTTGCGGAAACCTTCACCTACGGGGTTCCGGCGGGACTGGCGGGAACGATCCATCCCGGCATGCGCGTGATCGTGCCCTTCGGGCGAAGGCGCCTGACCGCCTGGGCGCTCGGCCCGGGGCTGCAGCCCGACCGCGGCGATTTGAAGGCCGTCCAGGAGGCTCCGGACGAACGGCCCATTTTCCCGCCGCCGATGATTCCCTTTTTCCGCTGGGCGGCCGCCTACTACAAACAGCCGCTGGGCGAGGTCATCAAAACGGCGCTGCCCGCGGGAACGCGCTCCTCCGAGCGGACCGTCTACCGGCTGCGGGAGGAATCGCCCCCGCGGGGAGCGGCGCTGTCCCTGGATCCGGCCGAAGAGCGGATCCTGGATCTTCTGCGCCGCGGCGGGAAGACCTTCACCGGCCTTTCCCGTGTCGTTCCGGCCACCCGGCTGCGAGCCCTGCTTTCCGCCCTCGAGCGCAAAGGACTCCTCGAGCGCTCGACGCGCTTCGCCGAGGGCGCGGGCGCTCCCCGGATGCAGCCCTGGGTGCGCCCCTTCCCCGGCGCTCACGCCGTGGGCCTCCCCCCGCGGCAGGAGGCGGTCTTCGGCGAAATCGCGCGCGCCGGCGAGATTGCGATCGAGGAGCTTTCCCGGCGTCTTCCGCGTGCCGCCGCCGCCGTGCGCGCGCTCGAGCGCAAGGGGCTGGTCGAGCGTTTCGTGCGCCGCCTCTTCCGCGATCCCTTCGGCGAGGCGGTCGTCCCCGATGCGGCGCCCGTGCTCAACCCCGAGCAGGAGGCGGCCCTCGGCCGGGTCCTGGCCGCCTTGGGCCGGGGTTTTTCCCCCTTTCTCCTGCGCGGAGTGACGGGAAGCGGCAAGACCGAAATCTATCTCCGCGTCGCCACCGAGGCCGTGGGGCGGGGGCTTTGCGTTCTCGTGCTCGGTCCCGGGATCGCGCGCGTCAGCCAGACCGAGCGGCGCTTCCGCGCCCGCTTCGGCGAGCGGATCGCCGTCCTCCACAGCCGGCTCTCCGAGGGGGAGCGCTTCGACCAGTGGAGCCGCATTCTGGAAGGCCGGGCGCCGATGGCGGTCGGCGTGCGCTCGGCGGTCTTCGCCCCGTTTTCCCGCCTGGGGGTGATCGTCGTCGACGAGGAACACGACACCTCCTACAAGCAGGAGGGCGGGGTTCCCTACCACGCCCGCGACCTCGCGCTGGTGCGCGGCCGCAACGACGGGGCGGTCGTGCTGCTCGGCTCCGCGACCCCTTCGCTCGAGTCGGTCTACAACGTGAAGCGCGGCAAATACGCCGAGCTCGTGCTGACCCGGCGTATCGAGGAGCGCACGCTTCCCGCCGTGCGGCTCGTGGACCTGCGCGCGCTTCGCGGTCGGCGCGGCCCCGGCCGCTTCCTCAGCGAGGAGCTGCAGCGCGCGCTGGCCGCAACGTTGGGTCGCGGCGAGCAGGCGCTCGTCTTTCTCAACCGGCGCGGTTTCGCGGGGTTCCTGGTGTGCGCCGCCTGCGGCGAGGCGCTGCGCTGCCCGCGCTGCGAGATTTCGCTCACGCTCCACCGCGCCGAGCGGAGCTGCCGCTGCCACTACTGCGGCTTCGAGCGGCCCTCCGGGGAGGGGACCTGCGCCGCCTGCGGCCGCAGGGAGTTCGTCCCCCTGGGGCTCGGCACCGAGAAGGTCGAGGAGGCGCTCCGAACCCTTTTCCCCCAGGCGCGCATCGCCCGCATGGACAGCGACACGACGCGCACGAAAGAAGGGGTCGTCGCCCTGCTCCAGGGCCTGCGCGAAAAGACGATCGACATCCTCGTCGGAACGCAGATGGTCGCCAAGGGGCACGACTTTCCGGGGATCACGCTGGTGGGGATCGTCTGCGCGGATCTTTCGCTTCACTTCCCCGATTTCCGCGCCGGGGAGCGCACCTTCCAGCTGCTTGCCCAGGTGGCCGGCCGTGCGGGCCGCGGCGATCGGCCGGGAAGGGTCGTGCTGCAGACTTACAACCCGGGGCACTTCATCCTGCAGGCCGCCTGCCGACAGGATTTCGAGGCCTTCTACGAAGCGGAGATCGCTTTCCGCCGCCAACTCGGCTATCCGCCGTTTACCCGGCTGGTGCTGCTCCGGATCGGCGGTCCGAAGAGAGAAGAGGCGGGCCGCGCGGCCGCGGCCGTCGGCGATTCCTGCCGCGCCCTGCGGGGGGCGGAGGAGGGGGGGTTTCAGGCGGTCGAGGTGCAGGGTCCGGTCGAGGCGCCGCTCGCCCGGATCGCGGGGCGAAGCCGCTTCCAGGTCCTGCTCAAATGCGCCGACGCCGGGCTTTTGCACCGTTTCGTCGATCGCTGGATGGGTCTCCGGACGGAGCTCGGGCTGCCGCGTGCCGTCACGGTGGAGGTGGATGTCGATCCGGTGTTCCTGCTTTGAGGCCGCGCCGGACCCCTGCCGCGGCGCCTTGACAAGGCTGCGACCGCTCCATAGGATCGCCTTCCACACGTTGCTTCGTCTGTACAGAAGCGAGGCGTCGGCGCTTATGGGGAAAACGACCTGCTCGGCGGCAACAAAGCTTGCGGTCATCGTGCTGGCGGCGGCGGGGGTTTTGCTTCCCGCAGCGCAGGCCGCGGCGGCGGGGCCGGTGCTGTTCGCCCCCGAGAGCACGTTCGAGTTTCCGCCGGTGATCGACGGGGAGACCGTCGTCCATGAGTTTGTGATCGCCAACCGCGGCGACGCTCCGCTTCTCATCCATCAGGTGCGCGCCGACTGCGGTTGCACGGCGGTTTCCTACCCGCGGCAGGTTCCGGCCGGAGGCGAGGGCAAGATCCGGCTGCGGCTCGATACCTCGGGCTACGGCGGCCGCAGAATCGTCAAGTCCGCCGACGTGCTCACGAGCGATCCGGCCGAGCCCTCCCTCAAGCTGCGCTTGGCGGGCGAAGTGCAGCGTCTGGCGCTGATCCAGCCGCGTGTGCTTCACCTGCGGGGCGAGGCGGGACAGCGGCTGCGCGGGGAGATTCTCGTTCAGCCGGAGGAGGCTCACCCCTTCCGCATCCTGGAAGCCCGCGTCGGCGGCGGGATGATCCGCGTCGCCACACTCGCCGAGGAAAGAGACGGCCGGCCCGCTTTCCGTCTGCAGGTGGAAAACCTCCGCACCGAAGCGGGTTCGTTCAACGACACGATCCGCCTGAAAACCGACCACCCCCGCAAGCCCGAACTCGACCTGCGGGTCTTCGTCTACCTCAGGCCGCCCGCCGCCCCCGCGGGCCCGGAGCGGGGACGATGAGGCGCATCCGTGTGGTCGCTTTCGACTGCGACGGGGTTCTTTTTGATACCCTCGAGGCGAACCGTCACTACTACGACCGCATTCTCGCGCACTTCGGCCGTCCCCCGCTCGACGAGGCCCGGCTCCGCTTCGCCCACGCGCACACGGTTCACGAAACCCTCGCGCTCCTCTTCGAAGATCCCGTCGCTCGGGAGGCCGCGCACGCTTATCGCCGGTCGATGGACTACGGGGACTTTATCGCCCATCTGACGATCGAACCCGACCTGAAGGGCCTGCTTGACTGGATGGGCGGGCGTTTCCGGAAAGCGATCGCCACCAACCGCACCGACACCATGGGCCGGCTGTTGCGGGCCTTCGATCTGGAGGGGCGCTTCGATCTGGTCGTCACCTCGCTTGATGTCGCTCGGCCGAAACCCGCGCCCGACTGCCTGCAGCTCATTCTCGAGCGTTTCGCCGCGGACCCCCAGGAGGCGGTCTTCGTCGGCGACTCGGCGGTCGACGAGGAGACGGCCCGGGCGGCGGGTGTCCCCTTCATCGCCTACCGCAACGCCGGGCTCGAAGCGCTGCACCACATCGATTCCCTGGGGCAGCTCCGGAGCCTGCTCGACGGTCCCCGGCCGCGGAACCCCGGGGACCCGGAGAGCCGCAAACGAAAGGAGAATCCGGCATGACCGCAGTTGCCGACCCGCCCGAAGGCGCCGACGAGGACGGGGGGTGGGAAGAACGGCGCTTGTGCAGCGACGAGGCCTGCATCGGGGTGATCGGCCCCGACGGCCGCTGCAAGGAATGTGGACGGCCGGCGGAGGGCCCCGCACGGGAGCCGCACCCTGAACCTGCGGCGGGGGCTCCCCCCTCGACCCCGGAGCCCGGCCCCGAGGGGGGCGAGGCGGCGCCGCCGGAGAACTCCGCCGGGGACGACGACTGGGCGCGAAGGCGCCTGTGCGCCGACGAGGCCTGCATCGGGGTGATCGGCCCCGACGGCC
>CAZQUP010000116.1:0-7539 GCA_964596545.1 uncultured Desulfatibacillum sp.
TCTACGGCGGTTATTTCAAGGACTCCTTCGACAAGCACATCTTCCCCGACTTCACGAAGGAAACCGGCATCCAGGTCGAATCCGTGGCCGAGCCGACCGGCGAGGCCTGGCTCGTCCAGCTCGAGCAGGCCGCCAAGGCCGGGGTCGCCCCCGCCGATGTGAACATGATCGCCCAGACGCCGATGTTGCGGGGGCAGAAGACGAACCTCTGGATGGCGCTCGACCTGAACAAGATCCCCAATCACAAGAACCTGCTGCCGGTCTTCATCCACAAGTACCCCGACGGCCGCGTGGACGGCATCGGGGCGGTCTCCTGGTACATCACGCTCGTCTCGAACACCCGGGTCTTCCCGCAGGCGCCCCAGTCCTGGGCCGAGATCTGGGCGGCCGACAAGAAGGACAAGTTGGGGCTGCTGGCGCTCGCCTCGAACTCCTTCCTGCTCGAGGTGACGGCGAAGACCTTCTTCGGCGGAACGAAGCTCCTCGACACCCGGGAGGGAATCCAAAAGGCGCTCGAGAAACTCGCCGCGCTCAAGCCCAACGTGAAGCTCTGGTACCGCGACGAGGCCCAGTTCGAGCAGGCGCTCAAGGCGGGCGAGATTCCCATGGGCCAGTACTACCATGACGTCGCCACCCTCGCCTCCAAGGAACACCCGGTGCGCTCGACCTTCCCTCGGGAGGGAGGGATTCTCGACTCCGGCATCTGGGCGGTGACCCGGGCCTGCAAGAAGGTGGAGGAGGCCCACGATTTCATCAATTACATGAGCCGGCCCGACATCCAGAAGAAGCTCGCCCTCAAGGTGGGGACCGCGCCCACGGTGAAGCGCGAGCTGACCGGCCTGAGCGACGCCGAATTCGCCGCGGTCTCAAGCGAAATCCCACCCATCCTGCCGCGCTACGACATTTATACCGGGGAGCTGAGCGACTGGATCAACCAGAAGTGGACGGAGATGATCACCCGCTGACGGCGGAGATCGGAAACCCCGCCTCCTTGCGCCCGGTCGCCGGGCGCAAGGAGGCCCCTGGAGCATGCCCGGTCTTTACCTCGAAAACATCGAAAAGCGCTTCGGCGGCGTCGCCGCCGTGCGTGATGTCACGCTCGGGATCCCACACGGACGCCTCGTCTGCTTCCTCGGGCCCTCGGGCTGCGGCAAGACGACGCTTCTGCGGCTGATCGCGGGGCTCGAACGGCCTAGCCGAGGGCGCATTTTTCTCGACGACGAGGACATCACCGACCAGCCCGCCCACCGCAGACGCTTCGGGATGGTCTTTCAATCGCTGGCCCTCTTCCCCCACCTCACGGTCGAAGAGAACATCGCCTACAGCTTGAAGATCCGCAACGTCGCCGCCCACGAGCGCCGCCGCCGATCCGAGGAGCTGCTCGAGCTCGTGCGGCTACCGGGCTACGGAGGCCGCGGCATCGCCCAGCTCTCCGGCGGCCAGAGGCAGCGCGTGGCGATCGCGCGTGCGCTGGCGATCGAGCCGCGGCTTTTTCTGCTGGATGAGCCGCTCTCCGCGCTCGATGCCAAGCTGCGCGAAGAGATGCAGCTCGAGCTCCGGCTGCTCCAGCAGCGACTCGGCATCACGACCATCCTCGTCACCCACGATCAGCGCGAGGCGATGACCTTGGCGGACTGGATCGTGGTCATGGGGACCGACAACCGCGTGCACCAGACGGGAACCCCGCTCGAGATTTACCGCCGGCCGGCGGATGCCTTCGTGGCGGGCTTCATCGGGACGAGCAATCTGCTCCGGGGGGTGTTGGAGAAAGACGGCCGGGTCACCGTCGGCGGGACGGCGCTGCGGGTCGAGACCCTTCCCGCCGGGACATCCCCGGGCGGTGAAGTGACCCTCTCGATCCGGCCCGAGGAGATCCCGCTTCTTCCCGGCGGCCGGGAGGGGGAGAACCATCTTTCCGGTCGGGTGACCTTCGTGCGCGACGTCGGCGCAAGCATCGAGATCCATCTCGATTGCGGGGGGATTCCCATCGTGAGCGCCTCCACGCCGAAGAACCGGCCCGACCTCCGCCGGGGAGATGCGGCGACGGCTGTCCTGCCGCCCTCGGCCTGCGTGGTGCTTGCCCCATGATCGCCGAGCGACCCCGCGGCGCCCTCGCCCACCTGCCGCTTCTCTACCCCGCGGTGGGCCTGATCGTTTTTTTCGTGATCCCCTTCGGCATCATGCTCGCGGTGAGCTTTTTCCGACGCGAGCCCGGCGGTTTCTACGCGGCCGAGTTCTCGCTTGCCAACTACGCGAACCTCTTCACCGTCCTCTTCGGCCGGGTGCTCGCCTTCTCGCTTTTCATTTCGGCCTTCTGTGCGCTTCTCTGCGTCGGATTGGGGTTTCCCTTCACCTATCTCCTCACCCGGATGCCGCGACCCCGGCAGGTCGTCTGGCTGGTCATCCTGGTGTCGGTTCTCTCCCTTTCCGCGGTGATCGTCGCTTTCGCCTGGTCGATCATGCTCTCGCAGACGGCGGGGATCTCGAACCTCCTCGTGCGGCTGAAGCTTCTTGCGGAGCCCCGGAGCTGGTCCCCGGGTTTCTGGGCGCTCGTCTGCGGCATGGCCTATCTCGCTTTTCCCTATACCGTGCTGGTCCTCTATCCGCCGCTTGCCCGGCTCGACCCGCACCTGCCGGAGGCCGCGCGCACGCTCGGGGCCTCGCCGCTGCGCACTTTCTTCACCGTGGTCGTGGGCTCGCTGCGCCGGGCGATCATCGCCACCCTGGTCATGGTCTTCGCCTTCAACCTGGGAACCTATCTTTTGCCTCAGATCCTGGGTCGGCCGCAGCACTGGACGCTCTCGGTGCTGATCACCGACGAGGCGATCTACCGCTCGAACCTGCCGCTCGCCGCGGCGATGGCCGTCTTCTTCATGGTGGTCAGTCTCGCACTTGTGGGGCTGGCGATGCTGGGCGGGCGGGGCCGCCCGGGGGAGGAGGCATGAGCCGCGTCTTGCGGGGAGTCTTTCTCGGCCTGATCGGCCTCTTTCTGCTCAGCCCGATCGTGGTCGTGGGCGGGGTCTCGCTCAACGCGAAAAAAGCGCTCTTCTTCCCGCCGCAGGGGGTTTCGCTCGTTTGGTACGCCGAGCTCTTCGGCGAGCCCGAGTGGCTGATCCCCATCGGCAACAGCCTCACGATCGCCCTTCTCTCCAGCCTCGGGGCGGTCTCGATCGCCCTTCCGCTCAGCTACGCCCTCTGGCGCTACCGCGTCTTTTACGCGCGAGCGCTTTTTCTTTTGGGCATCGCCCCCTTCATGCTGCCGCCGGTGATCACCGCCCTCGGCTTTCTCGCTTTCTGGGCGACGGTCGGACTCTACGGGAAGATGGTCGCGACCGTGGTCTCGCACGCCGTCTTCTTCGTCACCCTCCCGCTCGTCACGCTGTCGCTCGGCTTCGAGTCAATCGACCGCGAGATCGTCGAGGCGGCCCAGGTCCTCGGGGCCGACGCCCGTGAGGTCTTCGGCTCGACCGTTTTCCCGATGATCCGCTCCTACCTCGTCTCGGGCTTCGCCTTCGCCTTCGTGCTCAGCCTGAACGAATACATCGTGGCCTACATGGTCGCCGGCTTTACCGTGGAGACGCTTCCGATCAAGATCTTCAATGCACTCCGCTACGGCTACACCCCGGTTATGGCCGCGGTGACCCTCGTCTTCGTTTTGCTTGCGGCCCTCGTCTTCGGCCTGATCGGGCGTTTCGGGGATCTGCCGCGTCTCATGGGCGCCCTCACCCCCGAGAGCCGCAACTCCTGAACCGATCGGGGACGCCGAACAATGAAGATCGCCCTCTGTCAGGCCGCCGACGTGGCCGGGGACAAGGAAAGGGCGCTATCGATTCTCGCCCGGCAGGCGCGTCGGGCCGCATCCCGTGGTGCACGGCTGCTCGTCTTCCCCAAGCTTTTCCTCACCGGCTATGGAGGCGGCGGCGCCCTCGCCGCGCTTGCCGAGCCGGCGGACGGTCCTTCGGCCGCCCGGGCGGCGGCGATCGCACGGCGGGAGGGCATCGCGCTCCTCTACGGGTTCCCGGAGCGCGAAGGGGATCGCCTTTACGACGCCGCGCTGCTGCTGGACCAAGAGGGCCGGAGGAGGGGCTGTCACCGCAAACTGCACCTTTACGGCGCGGAGGAAAAACGGCTCTTCACCCCGGGAGATGCTTGGACGATCGTGGATCTTGGAGGCTGGCGGATCGGGGTGCTGATTTGCCTCGATGTCGAGTTTCCCGAGGCGGTGCGCCGCCTGGCGCTTGCCGGGGCCGAACTGGTCCTCGTGCCCGCCGCTCTCCCCCGGCCCGGAGAGATCGTCGCCCGTGCCGTCGTGCCGGTCCGGGCCTTCGAAAACCAGATCTTTCTCGCCTACGCCGACCTCTGCGGCGAGGAGGAGGGGATCGCCTTTTGCGGCCGGAGCGCGATCGTCGGCCCGGAGGGCGATGTCCTCGCCCGGGCGGGGGGGAGAGCGCCGGGCCTGATTGCGGCCGCGCTGGATCGAAGCCGGCTGGCGGCGGCAAGACGAGCCCTATTCTATCTCGCCGAACGCCGTCAGGATCTCTACGGGAAAGGCGGATCGGGCCGGGCGGCCGATTCTTTCTCTTCCGCGGCTCTCCAAAGCCCAAGGGTTCGGATCGAGGTGTTCCGCAGCATGATCTGGCAGATGACGAGCACGCTCGTCGTCTGCGGCCGAAGCGCCCTCGTCGTCGACCCCGGCGTTTTCCCCGCGGAAGTGGAGGCGATCCGTCGCCGGATCCCGGCCGGGGTGAGGATCGAGGCCCTGTTCTTCACCCATGCTCACTGGGATCATGTCGTCGGGCATTTCGCCTTCCCCGGGGTGCCGGTCTATGCTTCCGCCCTCCTGGTGCGTGCCGTCGCCGAGTCGGGGGAGCTTTCCCGCGCGGCGCTGGAGGAGGCGCGGCGTCACGACGGCGAGTGGTACGTGGAGCGGCCGGGAGGCTACAGCTGGCCCGAGGATCTGCGGGGGCTCGAGGACGGCTTCCACTTCAACGTGGGCGATCTCGACCTCGAGGTTCTGGGGCTGCCCGGTCATGCCCCCGACGCCCTGGGCCTGCGGGTGGAGGAGACTCTGATCGCGGGCGATTACCTATCGCCGCTCGAGATCCCCTTCGTGGACGACCTCGAGGCCTACCGCCGCACTCTGGGGCGGCTCCTGGGTTGGCTGACCTCGGGGATCGAGCGCGTGATCCCCGGGCACGGCCCCGGGCTTTCCGCGGCGGAGGCCCGACGCATCGCCGGCGAGGATCGCGTCTATCTCGACCGGCTTGCCCGCTGCCGCGAAAAGGGCGATGCGGCGGCGGCCCTTCGGGTTGCCCTGCCGCGCGCGGCGGACGCGCCGGGGATGGCGGAGCATCACCGCGGCAATTGCCGGCGGGCGGGCCTTGTCATTCCTGGGGATGAAAGCGGCGGATGATGTAGCCGCCGGATTTCTCGTCGGGTTCGAGCTCCAGCAGGCCGCGGGCGGCCGCCTCCTCGAGGAGCCGGTTGAAGGAGCGGAACCCGTAATAGGACTCGTTGAATCCGGGCCGGCGGCGCTTGAGCGCCTGTTTGACCATCGAGCCCCAGATCTTCTCTTCCGCGCCGCGCTCCTCGGCGAGGGCCTCGAGCGTCTCCATAACGAGGGCGAGCGCTTGAGGCGTTTTGTCCTCGGCCTCCGGCTCGGAGACGGCGGCCGCGGACTTTTTGCCCGCCGCGGCGCGCGCGGGCTCGCGGACGGGCTTCGCGGCCGCTTGTTTCTTGCGCACGAGGTCGTCGTAGTAGATGAACTCGTCACAGTTGGCGATCAAAAGATCCGAACTCGAGCTCTTCACCCCGACGCCGATCACCTTCTTGTTGTTTTCGCGCAGCTTGCTCACCAGCGGCGAGAAGTCCGAGTCTCCGCTCACGATCACGAAGGTGTCCACGTGGGACTTGGTGTAGCAGAGGTCGAGGGCGTCGACGACGAGCCGGATGTCGGCCGAATTCTTTCCCGACTGGCGCACGTGAGGGATCTCGATCAGCTCGAAGGCCGCCTCGTGCATCGTGGCCTTGAACTCCTTGTAGCGTTCCCAGCCGCAGTAGGCCTTTTTGACGACGATCGTGCCCTTGAGAAGCAGCCGTTCGAGCACCTTGCGGATGTCGAACTGGGCGTAGCGGGCGTCCCGCACGCCCAGGGCGACGTTTTCGAAATCGCAGAAGACGGCCATGATGTCGGTCTGCTCTTTGCTCATGGAAAGACCTCCCGTTGCCCCGGGGAAAAAGGCTCGCCGCGGTCAGCGCGGCTGCCCGGCGAGAATGGATGCCCCGCAGAGGATCATCAGAATGGAGAGCGCTTTCGTCCAGCTCATGCGGTCTCCGAGGATAAGGCCCGCGAACGTCACCACGAGAATGCCGCCCCCGATGATGATCGGCCCGCCGATCGAAACTGGAAGCCCTTCTTTGTAGGCTTTGAGAATGAAGAAGTCGGCGAGCAGAACCGATAGGCCGGCTCCGATGCAGAGAAACGCCGCCGGCACCGAGAACTCGGGGCGGCCCTGGCGCAGAAGCGGCAGAAAAAGGATCAGCCCCGCGCTGAAGGCCGTGATCTCGGTGATGAGGGCCCCGAGCAGGGGATGCATCTGTCGCGAGGCGGCGGAGATGAAGACGTTCCAGAGCCCGGTTCCGAGGGCGCCGATCGCCACGTAGATCATCCGGGTCAACATCGGGGGTCCTTTCGGGGCGATCCGGGTGTCGCCTTGCGGCGGGAGCCGGCGCGAGGGCTGCGTCGGGCGTTCAAGAACTCCCCGAGGACGGTCTCCAGGTCGGGGAGGCCGATTTCCTGCAAGCGGTAATGGACGCGGGTGGTGGGGCGGCGGATGGGGATGAGGCGGCCGAGATCGATCGGGGTGCCGATGACGACGGCGTCGCAGTCGCTCCGGCGGATCGTCGCCGCGAGATCCTGAAGCTGCCGCCGGCCGTAGCCCATGGCCGGGAGCACGGCCCCGATCTCGGGGTAGATGCGGAACGTCTCGCGCAGCGTCCCCACGAGAAAGGGCCGCGGGTCGACGAGGCCGGCGGCGCCGAACTTGCGTGCGGCGACGACCGCCGCTCCGAAGCCCATGCCGCCGTGGGTGAGGGTCGGGCCGTCCTCGACGGCGAGCACCCGCTTGCCGCGGATCACCGCGGGGTCTTCGACCGTGATCACCGAAGCCGCCTCGATCACCGCCGCGCGCGGATTGTCGCGGGCGATGCTCCGCCGCACGGCCTCGATCCCCTCCGGCGGCGCGCTGTCGATCTTGTTGATCACGACTGCATCGGCGAGCCGGAGGGTGACGTTTCCCGGGTGGTAGAGCCGCTCGTGGCCGGGACGCAAGGGATCGACGACGGTGATCATCCGATCCGGCCGGAAAAAGGGAAAATCGTTGTTTCCGCCGTCCCAGACGATCAGGTCGCAGCCCCGCGGATCGTTCTCCGCGGCCCGCAGCACCTCGGCGTAGTCGACGCCGGCGTAGACGACGTTGCCGCGCGCGAGGTGGGGCTCGTACTCCTCGCGTTCCTCGATCGTGCAACGGTGGCGCTCGA
>CAZQUP010000117.1:0-248 GCA_964596545.1 uncultured Desulfatibacillum sp.
GGGCTTCCTCGGCGGCGCGCCGGGCGCGTTCGAGCGCATCCTGCGCCTCGCGGCGCGCGGCGGCGGCGTTTTCTTCCTCGGCCCGGATGCGGTACTTGAACTGTTCACGGCGCGAGGGGGTGTTGCCGAAGCGCTCGCGGGTTTCCAGGGCGCGCCGCTCCTCCGCTTCGGCGCGCCGGATCGCCTCCTGCGCGGCCGTTTCGGCCTCCCGAGCGCGGCGCTCAAGTTCCTCTTCCAATTCCCGGCGT
>CAZQUP010000117.1:273-7174 GCA_964596545.1 uncultured Desulfatibacillum sp.
AAGCGGCGCCGGCGGAGTTCCTCGGCGCGGGCGTCCTCGAAGGGGGCGGCTTCGGCCTCCACGACTTCCTGCAGCCGCGCGTCGGCCGGCGGCGGCTCGTCGGTGAGATGCAGCCGGCCGCGGGCATCGGTCCAGGTGTAAACCTTGACCTGGGCGGCGGCCGGGGCGGCGGCCGCCACGGCGATCAGGCATGCCAGCCCGAGGATCTGTCCGATTCCTGCCATCGGGGCCTCCTGCTTTCCTTGCCCGGCAAATCGGTTCCGCCTGTAGCCAAAAGCGGTGCAAAAGTCAATTTTCCGGCGCGGCCGCTGGGCCGGGGGCGGCTTCCCAGAAACGCGACAGCTCGCAGGCGAGTTCCCCTTCGTTGCGCACGGGACGGGGTCTCCAGGCTTCGGGAAGCAGCCGGCGCGTCTCGGCCTCCGCATAGCGGCGGTCGAGGAGCAGCAGTACCCCGCGGTCGCTCTCGGAGCGGATGACCCGCCCCGCGGCCTGGAGGACGCGGTGGATGCCGGGGATGCGGTAGGCGAATTCATAGCCGCGGCCGAGGCGGGAGGTGAAATGTCGGCGGATGAGCTCACGCTCCAGGCAGATTGCCGGCAGCCCCACCCCGACGACGGCCGCCCCCGCCAGCCGGGGCCCCGCCAGGTCGATGCCCTCGCCGAAGACCCCCCCCATCACGGCGAAACCGGCGAGTGTGCGGCCGTCGCCTTGTTCGAAGCGGGCGAGGAACGCCTCGCGCTCGGAGTCGGCCATTCCCGGTTCCTGAACGAGGACTTCGATCCCGTGGGCCCCGCAACGGAAGACCTCCAGGACCTGCAGAAGGTATTCGTAGGAAGGAAAAAAGAGCAGATAGTGACCAGGACGCCCTTCCACGAAAACGCGCAACATGCGGGCGACCGCCTCGCGGGTCGCCGCGCGGTGCCGATAAACGGTGGAGATCCGGTCGGCGACGAAGACGCCCAAGTTTTCCCGGGGGAAGGGCGAGGGCAAGACGAGGCTTGCGGCGGTTTCGCCCGCCAGCAGGGTGCGGAAGTAGTCGCCGGGCGAGAGGGTCGCCGAGAAAAAGACGGCCGCGCGGCAACGCGCGAGCGCCTCGCCGATCGGACGGGAGGGGTCGATGCAAAAGAGCTTGAGGAGCAGATCGTGCGGCAGGAGCTCGGAACAGGCGGCGTAGGTCTCCTCGGAGCGCTCGGCGGTCTTGAGGAACCCGGCGGCCTCGAAGTAGCGCTCGAGCAGCGCCCGGCGGTAGGGGGCGGGGCGGTTTTTCTCGAGCCAGCGCTCCGCGGCGGCGGTGAACTCCCGCAGCGAGGCGAGCAACTCGGCGGGCGGGGCCGCCTCGGCCTTCGCCCCGCCGGCTTCCCGGATGCGCCGGCTCTCCTCGCGCATCCAGGTCTCGAGCGCGGAAAGGCCGCGGCGGACGCCGGGCAGTTCGCGGCCGAGCTGCCGGTCGAGCTCCCGGTAGGGGCGGCGGCGGATCTGCGCCGAGAACATTTCCCGCGAGCGCTCGGCGAGGTTGTGGGCTTCGTCCACGAGAAAGGCCCAGTCCCCGCCTTCTTCGAGGAAGAAACGTTTCAACGAGGCCTGGGGGTCGAAGGCGTAATTGTAATCGCCGGCGACGAGATCGGCCCAGCGCACGAGATCCAGGGAGAGTTCGAAGGGGCAGACGCGGTGCTCGAAGGCTGCGGCCTCCAGGGCCGGCCGGGTCCAGGCATCCTGCTCGAAGAAGGCCTCGCGGGCCGCCGGCAAGCGGTCGTAGTGGCCCTCGGCGAACGGGCACTCCTCGGGGGTGCAGGCGGCGCCGGGGCGGGGGCAGATCTTTTCCCGGGCGGTCAGGCTGAGGTGTTTGAGCCGCAGCCCCCGCTCGCGCAGGGCGGCGAGGGCCGCCTCGGCGGTGCGCCGACCCGTGGTGCGCGCCGTGAGGTAGAAGATCCGGCGGAGGAAATTTGCGGCGAGCGCGTGCAGGGCCGGGTAGAGCACGGCGAGGGTTTTTCCGATGCCCGTCGGCGCCTGGATGAAGATCCGCTCGCCGTGCTCGAGAGCCCGGGTGACGGCGGCGATCATTTCCCGCTGCCCCGGCCGGAAGGCCGGGAAAGGAAACGGCAGATTCCGAATCGAACGATCCCGCAGGCTCGTCCAGCTCCGCAGGATCGAAGCCCAGGCGAGGTAGCGGCCCGTCACCTCTTCGAAGAAGACGGCCAGCTCCCCGGTGTCGCAGCGGCGGCGGATTTCACGCATTTTGCCCGTGTCCACGCGCACGTAGGTCAGCTGGATCTCGACCTCCGGCAGCCCGTGGGTCGAGGCGTAGAGAAAGGCGTAGATTTTTGCCTGGCCCCAGTGGAGGGGGTTTTCCTCCCGCACGCAGTCCCGCAAGGGCCGCCGGGTGGTCTTGATCTCTTCGATCCGCGGGACGGCCTCGGCGGCGAAGACGCCGTCCAAGCGGCCCGTGATTCGCAGCCGGAAGCCGGGGGCCTTCACGATGCGGGACAGGGCCAGTTCCGGCAGATATCCGGGAGGGCGGGAGGCCTGGAGACGCTGGTGGAGGCGCACGGCCTCGGCCGCGCGCGCGGATCCCGTGAATTCGGAGCGCAAATCCCCGCGGCGGAGCACGAAGTCGACGAGCTCGCGGACCCCGACCGCGAGCTCGGGGGCGGGGTCCGTCGCGGAGGCCGGCTCGGCTGCGGAGCGAATTGCGGCGGGGAGGGGGAGGGAATTCACGGGATTCCGGGGTACAGCGGTTTGCGATGCATCGCAAAACCTGTTATCAGATTCGCGCCGCTTTCGCCAGACGGACGACGCCGGCCCGGGCGGGAAAGGCTGCTTCGGCATGACCGGTTCCAACAGCTCGAACCTCAAGATCCTCCCGCTGGCTCCCGAGGCGACGGCCCCGCCGGGCCTGGTCGCCCGGAGTCCCTCGATGAAACGCATCCTGGGCATCGTGGAAAAGGCCGCCGTCAGCGACACCACGATTTTGCTGAACGGAGAGACCGGAACGGGAAAAGGGGTGCTCGCACGGCTGATCCACGAGTATTCGCCGCGGCGCGGCAAACCCTTCGTGCCGATCAACTGCGGAGCGACCCCGGAGGGGCTTCTGGAGAGCGAGTTTTTCGGCTACCGCCGCGGCGCCTTCACGGGGGCGGTGGCCGACAAGCCCGGCAAGTTCGAGCTCGCCGACGGCGGCACGGTCTTCCTGGACGAAATCGGCGACATGAGCCCGGAGCTCCAGGTCAAGGTGCTGCGGGTGCTCGAGGAGGGCGAGTTCGAGCGCGTGGGCGGACGGGAGACCATTCGCATCGACGTGCGCATCATCGCCGCCACCCACCGGGATCTCGAGGAGGAGGTCCAGAAGGGGACCTTCCGCGAAGACCTCTTTTACCGCTTGCACGTCATTCCCATCCTGCTCCCCCCCCTGCGGGAGCGCAAGAGCGACATCCCCTTCCTCGTCGAGCATTTTCTCGAGGATTCCGCCCGCCGGAACCGCCGGCCGCCGATGCGCTTTTCCCCCGAGGCCTTACAAAGCCTGGTGCACTACTCCTGGCCCGGCAATGTCCGCGAGTTGCGCAACCTGATCGAGCGGCTCGTGGTCCTGAAAGAGGGCGATCTCTTGGATGTCGAGGATTTGCCGGATAAGGTCCGCTCCGGCTCCCCCGCGCGGGAGAGCCGGCGCGCTCCGTCCGCCCTTCCGGTCGAGGGGATTTCGCTTCCGGCGGCGGTGATGGAGTTCGAAAAAGCCCTGATCCGCAGCGCCCTGGAACAGGCGGGCGGGGTGAAGTACCGGGCGGCCGAGCTTTTGAAGATCAAGCGGACCACGCTGCTGGAGAAAATCAAGCGCTACCGGCTCGAAGGCGAGGCGGACGAATCC
Organism: uncultured Desulfatibacillum sp.; assembly: GCA_964596545.1. Taxonomy (GTDB): domain Bacteria; phylum Desulfobacterota; class Desulfobacteria; order Desulfobacterales; family SpSt-501; genus SpSt-501. The sequence goes on from CAZQUP010000117.1 coordinate 4,133, forward strand.
TGAGAAGGCTCGAAACGGAGCGCGCGGCGGAAGCGGGGAACGATGGACCAAAAGGAAATTCTTTTCGTGGACGACGACCGGGCCATCCTCGAGCTCGTGCGCGAATATCTCGAGGAAGGGGGCTACCGGGTCGAGTGTGTGGACAACGGCCTGGCCGCTCTCGAGCGCATCCGCGAGCGCCCGTTCGCCGTGGTCTTCACCGACATCAAGATGCCCGATATCGACGGCCTCGAGCTTTTGAGCGCCATCAAGGCGCTTCGGCCGGAAACCGAGGTGGTCATGGTGACCGGTCACGGGACCATGGAGTCGGCGATCCGGGCCATGAAGGCGGGAAGTTGCGATTATCTGCAGAAACCCTTCAAGCTCCCCGTTCTCCGGGAAATCATCGAACGGATTTTCGGAGACCGCCGACGGCGCGGTGAAGCGGAAGGGACGACCGTCCGGGCGGGGAAACGGCACCGCTGCGGGCGGCTGGTCGGCATCAGCCCGCGCATGCAGGAGGTCTACGAGGGGATCGAGCGCGCCTGCCGCGGTCCCGGCCCGGTGCTGATCGAGGGGGAAAGCGGAACCGGAAAGGAACTCGCCGCCCGCGTGATCCACGAGAATTCAGGGCCGGCGGACCGACCCTTCGTGATCGTCGCCTGCCGCAGCGGTCTTCGAGGGCTGGAGGCCGAAGCCGCCCGGGAGCGTCTGACCGAGCTCTGGGCTGCGGCGGGCGAAGGTACGCTCTACCTGGACGAGCTCTGCGATTTGTCCCCCATCGCCCAGGAGACGCTCGCGCGGATGATCCGCACCCGCTTGGCCGCCGTTTCGGAGCCGGCGCTGCGGCCCCCGGCCCGTCTGATCGGGGCGACCCAAAAAATCGTGCGCGAGGCGCTCGCCCGCGGGGAACTCGACGCCGCGCTCTTTCCCCTTTTCGGCGGCGCGGTGATCCGCATGCCGCCGCTGCGGGAACGTCGGGAAGACCTCTGCCTCCTGGTTCATCATTTCCTCGAGCGGTTCAACGCGCGCGGGGTGAAACCGGTCTACACCGTGGATGCCGACGTCATGGACATTCTTCACGGCTACAGCTGGCCGGGAAACCTGATCCAGCTCGAAAACGTGATCGAGCGCGCCTTCGCCCTCGGCGTGGAGGCCGTGATCCGTCCCGAGGATCTGCCGCCCGAAATCCAAACCGCGGGCGCCGTCTCCCGAATCTCCTGAAGCGCACCGGCCGGCTTCCGTCCTTCAATCCGGCACCCGCGGGTCGGTGCGCAGCAGGATCGAAAGCCGCTTGCCCGGAAAGCCCCACGGGGCGAGAGAGAACGCAAGGCGGTCGGCCGCCGCCGCGCCGGGGGGAACGACGAGGTCGACCTCCAGGAGCGTTTCCCGCCATCCGGTTCCCGCGCACACCGCGCAGAAGTCGATGAAGAACGGGATGCCCTCGCAGAACGGACAAGGGCGGGTCATGGGCAGACGCAGCGGAAAAACCCCTCCCCGTCGCGCCTCCCGCGGGCTGAGCAGGACTTCCACGACGAGGTCGGAGCCGACCCCCGGACGTCGGCGGTGCGGAGCCCGACGTTCCACGCACGTCCGGGATTCGCGGCCGGCGAGGAGCGCATCGTAGGCCCGGCGACGTTCGGGTTCCCCGAGGGTTTCGTAGGCCTCGTTCAGCTCGCAGAAGGCGAGGGTGTCGTCGGCGGTGCCGCCGGCATCGGGGTGGAGTTGCTTCACCCGGCGGCGATACGCCTGCCGGATTTCCCGGGGGGTTGCTCCGCGGGGGACGCCCAGAATGAGGTAATAATCTTTCATTCCTGCGTCGTCCGCCGGGGGTCGGTGGAAAGGGAGCGGGTCTCCGGATTTTCCCCGGCGAAGGCGCCGGGGAAAATCCGGAGCCAAGGATCAAGCGGTTTGAACGGCGATCTTGCGCGGGGTGGCTTTTTCGACCTTCGGCAGCGTCAGCCGCAGCACCCCGTCCTGCAGCTTGGCCTCGATGCGGTTCTGGTCGATCACCTCCGAGAGGGTGAACTGGCGATAGAACCTGCCGGTTTCATACTCGATGAGGATGTCCTCCTCGTCGGCGCTCTCGAAGGGATCGACATCGCCGATGATGGTGAGGGTGTTGTCGCGCAAATCGATGCTCAGCGATTTCGCCTTCACCCCCGGCACGTCGGCGAGCAGCGTGATCGCCTTCTCGGTCTCGAAGATGTCGACATCCGGGGTGAACGTGGGACCCGGTGTCGTCTGCTCGGCCTTGACGGCAAGCTCCTGTTTCTCCTTCACCTTCAGCTCTTTGCTTTCGGCCATCGCCTCCACCCCCTTTCTCATTTCACCGTAATTTGTCGGGGCTTGCTCGCCTCGGCCTTGGGAACGACGATCGTGAGCATGCCGTCCTCGAGCCGTGCTTCCACCTTGTCGGGGTTGATCTCCCCCGGAAGCCCGACGACACGAGAGAACTTGCCCGCCTCGCGCTCGCGGCGATGGTAGCGCGCGTTATGGTTCTCGGGCGGAATCCTGCGTTCTCCGGAGATGGACACGCTGTTCGCCGTCGCCTGGATGTCCAGGTCGGAGGCGGTCATCCCGGGAAGTTCCGCGCGGATGAAATAGCTTTCCTTGCTCTCGGTCAGGTTGATCAAGGGGAAGACACCCGAGACCGGACGGGGTGTCATCCAGTCTTCGAAGATCCGATCCATCTGGCGCCGCATGCGCTCGAGTTCCGCAAACGGCGATCTCGCAAACCATCCCGGAAAGCCCGGCAGCCGGCGATAAATCATGGCGTTCCTCCTTTCGCATCTCGTTTTGTTGTTTTCCTCGTCGGCCGGAAAATTAGTAACGGCCAAGCTGATGTCAAGACGGTGATGAGCATTGTCCGTTCAGATGAGGATCAAGATCGATGGGCTTGGAGTAATGAACGCGGCAACCCTCCGACCCCCCCCGGTTTCCAGGGATGCGCCGCGGGCTTCGCCGGCGGAGAAGAGACCTTCCCCCTTCGTGGTCCGCGGCGCAGGCGACGGCGGAGAGCCGCTGGGCCTCAGGAGCCGTTTGCCGACGGCAAGTTGAGGG
>CAZQUP010000118.1:0-7081 GCA_964596545.1 uncultured Desulfatibacillum sp.
CGGGAGAGCACGCCCTCCAGACCGTAGGTGCGCACCCGACGGAAGCCCGCCTGCGCGATCGTGCGCAGGTCCTCGACGATCTCGGCATCCTTCGGCTCTTCGGGGCCGCCGGGGTAGAGCCCCGGACGGTGGAACGGGCCGTAATTGACGCCGACAAAAGATCCCTCGGGAAAAGCCGCCGCCGACGTCCAGAGGAAAACGAGGAGCAGCGCCCATCGCCCAGGGCAGATCGCACGGGTTCCCATGGGGTCAGCGGGCGCGGCTCCAGCGGATGCGATGGCCGGGGCGGATCCCGTAGCGCTCGGCGAAGCCGGCGCGGGCCTCGACCACGTAGCGGGCCGGACCGGCCGAAGAGTAGAGACGCTCGGAGAAAGGCACGGTGTGGGCGGCGATGTTCAGGATTCTCTTTTCTTCATCCACGAAGAAGATGTCGAGCGGGGTGGGGGTATCGCGCATCCAGAAGGTGAGGGGACGGGCGCGTTCGAAAAGAAAGAGCATCCCGTAGAGATGATCGGAGAGCAGCCGACCCATCAGGCCCCGGGCGTGCTCCTCGGGCTTGCGGGCCGTTTCCACGATCAGCCGGGCGAGAACGCGGTCGTCGCCGTCCAGAAACTCGACCACGGCGTCCGCGCGGACAGGTGGGGTGCCCATCGCCGGAGCCGCCCAGAGCACGGCGGCCACGACCAGCCCGAAACGCAGGCGCCGCCGCGAGTTGCGATTTTCTTGGGCGCGCATGCTTTCTTGTATCGCGGGATGCACGAAGACACAACCATGTCCCGGCGGACGGCATTGACAGGGCGGCTTCTCTCGGCTAGAGGTTTGCAGCCGCCGCCATCCTCGCCCGCTTCGCCCGCGGACGGGGTGTCGATCCGGAAAGGTTCCCCTGCATGGTCGTCACGTTCTACGGTGCGGTCCGCGAGGTGACGGGGTCGATGCACCTCGTCACGGCCGGAGGGCAGCGCATCCTTCTCGACTGCGGGCTCTTCCAGGGAAGGCGCCGCGAGGCGGCCGAGAAAAACCGCGTATTGCCTTTCGACCCCGCCCTCATCGGCGCGGTCGTTCTCTCCCACGCCCATGCCGACCACTCGGGCAGACTTCCGCTGCTGGTGCGCGGCGGCTACGCCGGCCCGGTCTTCTGCACCCCCCCGACGAAGTCGGCCTGCGACTACCTCCTTCCCGACGCGGCGAGCATCCAGCAGTCCGACGCCGATTACCTGAACTACAAGACCCTGCGCACGGCGTTGCTGCATGCCGGCCGGCACGTCCCCGGCGGCCTGCCCCCCCCGGAGGCGGCGGCCGTGAAACGGATGCTCAAACGCAACGGCCACGAGCTGAACGTCGAGCGCATCCGCGCGCTTTTGGCCGAACTGCGGCTCGAGGCCGTCGAGCCGCTGTTCACACTCGCCGATGCCGAAAACGCCCTTGCCGCCTTCACCCCGCACCCGTACCGCGAACCCTTCGCCGTCGGCGGCGAGGTCCGCTGTACGTTCTTTGAGGCGGGTCACATCCTCGGCTCGGCGATCGCCGTGATCTCCGCCCGGGAAAACGGAGCCCTCCGGCGGATCGGCTTCACGGGCGATCTCGGCCGCTTCGGAAAGCCGGTCTATAACGATCCCGAGCTCGTTTTCCCCGAAGAAGAACGCAATCTCGATCTTTTGATCCTCGAGAGCACTTACGGCGACCGCCTCCACGAGTCGGTCCCCGACCTGAAGGGCCGCCTCGCCCAGGTCGCCGCCGAGACGTTCGCCCGCGGCGGGACGCTCTTGATCCCGGCCTTTGCCTTCGGCCGCACCCAGGTGCTGCTCTACGTCCTGCACGAGCTCTTCGAGGAGGGGCGCCTTCCGCGCGTTCCGGTTTACGTGGACAGCCCGCTCGCGGTCCGCCTTACGAGGGTCTTCGGAGCCCACCTGGAAGCCTGCGACGAGGAGGCGCACAACGATTTCATCGCCCGGGGCAAAAACCCCTTCCGCTTCGAGTCGCTGCGGCTGGTCGAGTCGGTCGCCGAATCGATGGCCCTCAACCGCGAGGACCGCCCCCAGATCGTGATCGCCGCCTCGGGCATGTGCGAGGCGGGCCGGATCCTGCATCATCTGCGCTTCAAGATCCACAACCCGAAACACACCATCCTGATCGTAGGCTTCATGGCCAAAAACACGCTCGGACGGCGCATCGAGGAGCTGGGAGGGGAATACGAGCGTGCCGGCCGTCGCGGGCCGGAGCCGGTGGTGCGCTTTCTCAACAAGGACTATCCCCTGCGGGCGCGGGTGGTGAAGCTCGACGGGTTCAGCGGACACGCCGACCGCGAGGAGATCCGCCGTTTTCTGCAGGAGGCGAACCTGCGCATCCGGCGGATCGCCCTCGTGCACGGGGAGGAGGAGCAGACGCTGGCGCTCGAGCGGACGCTCCGGGCGGACGGATACGCGGTCGCGGTCCCGCGGCAGGGGGAGACCCTGAGGGTCTGAAGGCTTCGCGGCGGTTCCCGATCCCCGGACCGGACGCGGCCGGCGGTGCGCTTTTCCCCATGGCGGACGGAAACCGAAGAATGACCCCTCGCGGAAAAACCGCGTTCGTCTCGCCCTCGGCCTGGACCATCCTGAGCCTGTGTTTTGCGGTTCTCTTCGTCAACTACGCCGTCCGCCTGGGATACGGCGTGATCCTGCCGGCGATGATCGGCGACCTCGGCCTCGGCCGCACGGGGGCGGGGACGATCTACAACGCCTACCTGTTCGTCTACATCGGGGTGGCTCCCCTCGCCGGCTGGTTCACCGACCGCCTCGGGGCGCGCCGGGTCATCGCCTGCGGTCTGCTCGTCCTCGGAACAGGCGTGCTCGGTCTCGGCCGGGCGGATTCGCTTGCAACGGCGGCCGTTGCCTTCGGCCTGGCCGGTTTGGGCGCAGCGGGGTTGTGGGTCCCGGTCATCACCCTCGTCCAGCGCTGGTTCGCCCCCGCGCGCCGCGGGCTCGCCCTGGGGCTGCTCTCGACCGGTTACGGGCTGGGTTTCGCCGCCTCCGGAATCCTCTTCCCCCCGCTTATGGAGTTGACCTCCTGGCGGACGGCGTGGACCCTTCTGGGGGCCTCCGCCTTAATCCTGGTGCCGCCGAACGGGCTTCTGCTGCGAAGCGATCCCGCAGCCTGCGGCCGCCGGCCCTGGGGGGAAGCCGTCGGGGCCCAGGCTGCTTCGCCGGCGCCGGCCGAAAAGAGCGTTCGCCTCGCGGACATCTTTCGCCTGCCGGTCTTCTGGCGGATCGGGGCCTCCTACGCCTTGCTTTCCTTCGGGCTCTACGGGCTGACGACCTTTCTTGTGGACTTCGCCGCCGGCCGGCCGGGAGTCTCCCTTGAGCGTGCGGGACTTTTGGCGACGGTCCACGGGCTGTTCCAGGTCGCCGGCGTGCTCACCCTGCTTCCGGCATCGGACCGCTTCGGCCGCCGCAACACGATCCTCGCCTCCAACCTCGTGGTCGCGTTCGTGCTCGGACGGCTTGCCCTCGGCGAGCCCGATTTATCCGAGCTCTGCGTATTGACCGCCCTCTTCGCCGGCTGCTACGGCGCGACGTTTCCGATTTACGGCGCCTGTGCCGGCGACTACTTCCCGCGGGAGGCGATGGGCACCGTGGCCGGGTTGTGGACGCCGTTCTACGGCTCCGGCGCCATTCTCACCCACTGGGTGACGGGGATGCTGCGCGACGCGACGGGATCCTACGCGGTCGCCTTCGGCATCGGCGCGGCCTGCGCCGCCGGCGCCGCATGGCTGATGACCGGGGTCCCCCGACGGGGCGCGGCGTCCGCCTTTCCCGCGCGGAAAGAAGGAGACCCGCCGTGAGCCGCATTCTCTGCCTGGACGTCGGCGCGGGAACCCTCGATATCCTCTTTGTGGACACCGCGCGCGAGCCGCCGCTCAAAGCCGTCGTCGCCTCTCCCGTGCGCACGATCGCCGAGCGGGCCGAGCGCCTGCCGGGGGATCTGCTGGTCACCGGCGGCGAGATGGGCGGCGGCCCGGTGACCGAGGTCCTGCGGCGGCGCGCCGCGATCCACCGCGTCTGGATCACGCGCGAGGCGGCGGCCACCCTGCACCACGACCCGGAGGTCGTGGACGGCTGGGGGCTCAAGGGGATCGCCGCCGCGGAAGCGGAGGCGCTGCGCCGCACACGGTCGCTTTCCCACCTTGTGCTTGAGGACATCGAGGTCGAGCGGATCCGGACGATCGTCGAGGGATTCGGCGTTCCCTTCGCCTTCGATTTCGTGGCCCTCTGCCTGCAGGATCACGGTGTGCCCCCGGCGGGGGGCTCGCATCTCGACTTCCGCCACCGCCTCTACCGTGAACCCCTCGAATCGGGGCGGCCCCTTTCCGAACTTCTCTGGCGGGCCGAGGAGGTCCCCGCGGCCCTGAACCGCCTGCGAAGCGCCGTGGCAAGCGCCCGACGCATCCCCGCCGCTGCGGTGTACGCCATGGACAGCGGACTTGCCGCCGTGGCGGGCGCTGCGCTCGATCCCCGCGCGCCCGACGGCCGGCCCTTTCTGGTTCTCGATATCGCCACCTCCCACACCGTCTGCGCGGCCTTGGACAAGGGCGAGCTCTGCGCCCTCGTGGAGATCCACACGCGGGATCTCACGCCGCAACGGCTGGAGGAACTGATCCGGAGCACGGCGGCCGGCGAGATCGATCATGACCGTGTGGTCGCCCAGGGGGGGCACGGGGCTTATTTCCGGCGTGCGGCGGGCGAAGAGGCGCTCGCCTGCATCCTGGCGACCGGGCCGAAACGAAAGCTTGCCGCCGGGATCCGCCCGCCGGTGCTCTGGGGGGCTCCGTTCGGCGACAACCTCATGACCGGTTGTGCCGGGCTGATCGACTGCCTTTGCCGACGGGAGGGACTCGAGCCGATCCGGGTTCTCTGAGACCGCGAAAGGTCCGCGCGCCGAGGCGGGGGACCCAAGAAAGAGGGAGGGGCAGGCCATGGGCATTTCTCTACGGCAGGCCGCCGTACGCGGCCTCAAGGTCGGAGACCGCTTCCGGATCCGCCGCGCATTTTCCGAGGAGGAGACCCGGGCCTTCGGTGATCTCACGCGCGACTACAACCCCGTCCATTACGATTCCCGCTGGAGCGAGGCCAAAGGGTTTCGCAGCCGGATCTGCCACGGGCTGCTCGCGGGTTCCATGATCTGCGAATTCGGCGGGCAGGTGGGATGGCTGGCGAGCGGCATGAGCTTCCAATTCCTCAAGCCGGTCCATTTCGGGGAAATGCTCTGCTGCACGATCACGATCACGCGGCTGGAGGAGGACGGACGCGCCGAGGCCGAGGCGGAGTGGACCAACCCGGCGGGGGAACGGGTGCTCCTCGCCCAGCTGAGGGGGCGGCTTCCCTGCGGGTCGGAACGCGAGCTCCTCGCCCGCATCATCGACGAGGGGGACCCCGCCAATCCCCTGCACGGCCGGGAATCGGGGGCGTAAAGGGGAATCGCCTCAGCGCAGCACGGCGCGTATTACGCCGTCGCGGAACAGGATCCGGCTGGTACGCGGCGGCCCCGCGGGGCTCTTCTTCCGGGTGACGAGGACGGACTCCCAGACGGCCTCCCCTTTCCCGAGACCCTGTTCGGGGAAATCCTCCTCGAGAGTCCGCAGCTGCGGTGCGGCTAGCGAGAGGATCTCCACGTTGTCGGGATCGACCTCGTGCACTCGCAGCCAGCTGAGAATGCGGGATTCGTAGTCCGCCGGAAAGGGCCCTGCGATCTTCTCACCCCCGGCCGCCGGGGCTCCCGGCGAGGAAGGCTGCGGGGGAGACGTCGCGCAGCCGATCCAGAGCAGGGCGGCCGCGAGCGCGGTCCCGGTCCGGAAGTTTGCCCATCGTGTCCACTTCATGTGCGGCTTCCTTCGCCCGCCGCGTCGATGAGGGCGGGCCGGTTTCGGGCTGCCCCGTCAGGGCTTCCTCCTTGCGGGATTGGAAATCGATCACGAAGGCTTCGTCCAGGAGCTCGGCATCCTGGAGAAAGCCCGAGAAACCCGCTTCGAGCAGCGCCCGGCAGCTCTCCGCGTATTCCGTGGGGTCAAGGCGGCCGGCGAGCTCCGGATACTCCCCCGCGCGGTGGAGAGGACGGTACTGGGCCATCCAGCTCACGGTGAGATCCTCGGGGTCGAAGACGGCTGCGAGAAAGGAGAGCACCGCATCGCTCGCCGCCCGGTTTCCGGGGAGCACGAGGTGGCGGAGGATCAGGCCGCGGCGGGCGATCCCTTCTCCGTCCAGCCGCAAGGGGCCGACCTGTCGGAACATCCGACGCACGGCCGCGCGGTTTACGGCGACGTAATCGGGCGCCTGCGAGTAGCGCGCGGCCGGCCCGTCGTCGCCGTATTTCATGTCCGGCAGCCACACGTCCACGATTCCCTCGAGGAGATCGACGACCTCTTCGCGTTCGTACCCTCCGCAGTTGTAGACGAGGGGAAGGCGCAGGCCCTGCCGGGCCGCGCGGTGCAGGGCGGGGAGGATCCAAGGCAGAAAATGGGTCGCCGTCACCAGGTTGATGTTGTGGCAGCCCCGCTCCTGGAGTGCAAGCAGCTTGCGGGCGAACTCTTCCGTGCCGTAGGGGCGGCCCTCCCCTTCGTGGGAGAGCTGCCAGTTCTGACAGAAGGCGCATTTCAGCGTGCAGTGGGTGAAGAAGACCGTCCCCGAGCCGCGCGTTCCGGAAATCGGGGGCTCCTCGCCGTGGTGGGGAAAGAGGCTGGAGATCACCAGTTCCCCCGGTGCGCCGCAGAAACCCCGCTCCCCCGACAGGCGGTCGACGCCGCAGCGGCGTGGGCAGAGCGCACAGCGCCGGGCGAGCCGCTCGAAAGCGGCGGTGCGCTCCCCCCAATCGATGTCGCTCAAGTAGGTGTAGGAAGCCTGCATCTCGGGATCCCCGTTCGCCACAACCCGCCTCTCCCGGCGGCCCGCCGCGCGCTCCCGTTCCGAAGGCGCCTTCGCCTCAGGACCTCCAGGAGGCCAGCGCCGCAACTTCCCCGGCGTCGGCGCGGGCTTCGATCCGAGCGGCCGCCGCGAGCAGTTCGTCGCGCAGCGTTTCCTCCTCGAGGGACCGGGCGTTGATGCGTACATTT
>CAZQUP010000119.1:0-7027 GCA_964596545.1 uncultured Desulfatibacillum sp.
GATGGAGCGATGGCCTCGCGGGAGCCTGCCGCTTCGTCGAAAAACTGGGAACGCGCCCTCCCGGGCGGAAGCAGGACCCGTCCATGGAAAACGGGTCTCGCCGATGAGCGGAACACCGAAAAAGAGCCGGTCCTCTGCGGCGATCCTGCGCACCGCACTCGCCTTCGGCTTTTTGAACGCGCTGCTTTCGCTTCCGTTTCCCGCCGACCCTTGGACGCCGGCCGCGCTGCTTCGCCTTTCCCCCGATGCCCTTCTTCTGACGGCGCTCCTCGCCGTCTCCCTCCGTCTCGGGCCGCTTGGCCGCCGCCTGCGCCTCGGGTCGCTTGCGGCCCTCGTGCTGGGGCTGCGGCTGTTCCAGAGCGCCGAGGCGGCGATCCCGCTTTTTTTCCACCGCTCCTTCAATCTGGCCATGGACCTTCCCCGGCTGGCGGACTTTTTCCGCCTCCTCACGCTCACGCGGACCCCGACGGAGGCCGCCGGTCTCGCCGTCGCGGGGGTCGGAGCGGGGATCGCGATCGCCCTCGTTCTCTACCGGGCGCTCGCGGCGCTCGAGGCCGGACTGGTGCAAGGGCTGGGCTCACGGGTCGCGAGGATCGCTCTCGGGGGAAGCCTCGCCGCCGCGCTGCTCGCCGCCGCGGCTCCCGGCCTCCTCGCCCCGGCCGCGGCTCCTCGGCTTGCGGCGGAGATCGTCCGATGGCTGCGGATGGATGCGATCCGCTCCGGGTGGAACGAGCGATTTCTCGAAGCGAGGGCGCGCGCGGCGGCGCTGCGTTCTGATTTCTCGGGTCTCGGGCGGGAAAGCGTGTTCGTGGTTTTCGTCGAATCCTACGGGGCGAACGCCCTGTTCGACCCGCGCATCGCCGGAGAAGGGGTCCTCGCGCTCAAGCGCCTCGAAGCCGATCTCGCGGCGGCGGGATTCCGCCTCGCCAGCGCGCTGCGCCGTTCACCGACCGCAGGCGGGGGTTCCTGGCTGGCGCACGCCACACTCGCCTCGGGCGTGCGGATCGACCACCAGCTCGCCCACGACCTGCTGCTCTCCTCGCCGCTCGTCCCCCTGGCGGCCCACTTCCGGGAAGCGGGCTACCGCACGCTTCGCGCCGCGCCCGGGACCCGCTGGCCCGCGGCCGAGGGGGCTTTCTACCGTTTCGAAGAGACGCGGACCGCCTCCGAATTCGGCTACCGCGGCCCCGGCTTCGGATTTTCCCCCGTGCCGGATCAGTTCGTGCTGGAATGGGTCGGCCGCTACACGGCAGGCCGTGGGCCGTTCTTCGTGGAGGTGATCCTGACCGGAAGCCACACCCCCTTCGATCGCCGGGCCCCGTATCTCGAAGACTGGGATGCGCTCGGCGACGGGTCCGTGTACGGACAAGCGGCGGGGGAGGCGGAAGGGGGGCTTTTCAACGCCCGGGGAGCCCATGAGGCCTACCGCACCCTGCTGTTCGATTCGCTTGCGGCCGTGGCCGGCTTCGCCCGCCGCCACCTGCGGGGAGACGAACTTCTGATCGTCCTGGGGGACCACGCCCCCCCCATCGAGATCCCCTCCGCGGTGGAGGCCTACGCCGTCCCGGTTCACCTCATCACGCGCAGCCCCTCCACGCTCGCGGAGTTCCTCCGGCGGGGTTTCCGGCCGGGGATCCTCCCGGAGCCTCTCTCCGAGCCGCCGGGTCTCGAAACCCTCTTCTGGGACCTGATCGCGGGCTTCAACGCCAGTCGATCTCCCGAAAGGGAAGCTGCAGGCGATCGGCAAGCGAGCGCAGCTCCTCCTCCAGGGTGACCTTGCGGCCGCCGGTCCCGCTCACGGGCGTCGCCTTGTCGGCCACGACGAACACCTGGATCCGCCGCGGGTCGAAAAAGAGCGCGGCAAGCTGCTGCAACTCCTCGGCCGTGGCGCCGAAGTAGCTCTCCTGAATGCGGACCAGGGTGTCGGGGGGCTCTCCGCGCAAGTCGAAGCGCGCGTAAGCCCGCGCGAGGTCATAGGGGGAGTTGACGTGGAAGACGAAGCTGTTCAGCGCATCCAGCCGCTTGAGCTCGAACTCCTCCCGGGGAACCCCGCGTTTGAGCCCCTCCAGGAGGCGAAGCGTCTCCTCGATCGCCGCCGCCATCCGGTCGCTGCGGGCGCCGATCCCCCCCACGGCCATCCCCGCCTGGAGACGGGAAGCCGGATAAAAGCCTGCGGAGTAGACGTAGCCCAGATCGTCGCGCAAGCGCGTATAGACCAGGGAGTCGTTGCCCCCGAAAACTTCCGTCAGCAACCCGAGCTTCCAAAATCGGGGATCCGAGCGCGGAACCGTGCGCAGCAGAAGCGCCGCCTGCGCTTGAACCTGACCCGGCTTGTGGACGAGGGCGAGAACCGGGGGGGTCGTCCCCGGCACAGGGACGGCGTTGCGGCCGGGACCGGCCGGGCGGAAGGCCTGGACCAGTCGGCTCAGCCCCCGCTCCAGTCGTTCCTCGGAAAGATCCCCCGCCGCGGCGATGACCAGGTTCCCGGCGGTGAGCCGTTCGCGCAGGAAAGAGCGGAGATCCCCGGCCGAGACCCGGGGGAGGGTCTCGAGCGCCCGAAGCGGATCCCGGCCGTAAGGGTGCCCGGCGAAGTGCCAGATCATCGCCTCACGCAGGGCCACGGCGGAGGCGTCCTCGCCCTGGCGCCGCAGAACGTCCAGGATCCTCCGCCGGGCCGACTCGAGAATGCGCGCATCGAAGCCCGGCCGGGCGAGCACTTCCGCCAGAAGCTCGACGCCCTTCTCCCAATCGGCGGACAGGGTCGACAGATGCAGCGCGGACTCCTCCAGCCCGAAGGAGACCTCCAGGCGGATCGCATGGTCATCGAGGACGGCCGCGAGCTCCTCCGGCGGCCGGATCTCGGTGCCGCCTTCGACCAGGGTCTCCTCGAGAAGATCGGTCAACCCGACGAGCCCCTCGGGCTCGTCCACCGCGCCGGTGCGCGACAGCAGCACCAGGTCGGCGACCGGGAGTTCAGGATCCGGCAGGAAAACCACGGGCACTCCGCCGACCGTGAGCCGCCGCGGCGGCGGGTAGTCGATGCGCCGCGGTTCGCGCCGGAAGGAAAGCGGATGCCTCCAGCCCTCGGGGGTGGGATACCGCGAGCGGTTCTCGAAATCCGGCGGCTCGATCGCCCGCCGACCCGCCGCGGCGCTCGGAATCGAGCGCTCCTCGCGGTATTCCTCGGGGGGGCGCGAGGCCGCCCCCCCGAGGATCACGTAAACCGTGTTGCGCCGGTCGCGCCGCAGAACCTCGGCCGCCACCCGGCGGATGTCCTCCGCCGTCACGGCCTCCATGCGGGCGAGGTAGTCCTGGAGGTAGCGCCATCCCGCCTGGACCTCGAGGGCGGCGAGCAGGCCGGCGATGGAGCCGTTGCTGCGCAGCCGGTCAAGAAAATCGCGGCGGTTGAGCCTTTTCATGCGCGAGAGTTCCTCCTCGGGGATCGGCTCGTCGCGGATCCGCTCGACCTCGGCGAGCAGCCGCTCCTCGAGTTCTTCGCAGGCCCGCAGGTAAGCCGCACGCCGTTTCTCCTCGGAGGAGGAGGCCTCCTGAGCTTCTTCGGGCTCGACGGGAGTTCCCCCGAGCACGAACAGGCCGGCGTAGCGCCGGTCCGGATTCATCGCCCAGGCCTCGGCCGCCAGGCCCGTCTCGACAAGGCGGCGGGTGAGCCGGGCGCTCCGTCCCTGGCTGAGCAGAAGCGACAGGGCGTCCAGGGCGTAGAAATCGGCGTGCGTCATGCGCGGACCGTGAAAGCCGATGCGCACGAGCGGAGTCCGCGCGCCCTCAAGGAAGCGTACGCTCCGGCGAGGGCCGGCCTGGGGCGGCTCGGCGGTGACGACCTCCGGAGCGCGGTTGCCGGCGGGGTAGCGTCCGAAATAGATGGCCGCCAGCCGCTGAACCTCTTCCCGCCGGACATCGCCGACGACGACGCCGACGGCGTTGGCGGGCCGGTAATAGCGTTCATGAAAGGCCATGGCGTCGCGGGTGCCGAGACGCTCGATGTCGGCGAGCCAGCCGATCACGGGATTGCGGTAGGGATGCGCCTGGTAGGCGAGGGCGTGCAGGTCGAGCCAGGCCGCCCCGCCGGGGTTGTTGGCGTAGCGGAAGGCCCACTCGCGCTTGACGACCTCCTTTTCCACGTAAAACTCGCGCCAGGCCGGCTCGAAGACCTGTTCGCTCACGATCGAAAACCACTGCTCGAGCATGTCCGCGGGCACGGAGGCGACGTACTGGGTCTGATCGGTGCTCGTGAAGGCGTTCACGCCCACGGCGCCGTTTTTTCCGAGTTGGGTGGAAAAGACCTGCGGGATGAACAGGCCCTGGGCCTCGAGACGCAGCCGGTCCATCTCTTCGCTCAGCCGCCGGATGCGCTCGCGATCGGGATGACGGCGGGCCTCTTCGGTGCGGAGTTCCTCGAAGACCGCGTCGATCCGCTCTTGGATCTCGGCGTCGCGGCGGAAATCGCGCGAGCCGAAGTTGCGGGTCCCCTTGAAGAGCATGTGTTCGACCAAGTGCGCCAGCCCCGTCCGGCCGGCGTCCTCGAGGGCGGAGCCGGCGCGGATCGCCAGCCGCACCGCGACCTGGGGGGCGGTGTGCCGTTCGACGACGAGAAAGAGCATGCCGTTCGGCAGTGTGAATTCCTGCACGGCAAGCCCGGGAAGCGCCTCCGTTCCCGAGGCGGCGCCGACCGCCCCGATGAGAATGAGAAGCGCCCCCAGGGAGCGTCGCCACAGCTTCGGCGTCATCGGAACCTCCCGTGCGCGGCGGGAGCCGCCGCCGCGCGCTTGATCGGCAATGCTAGGAATCTCCGGCGGAAATTGCAAGCCGCGGCCTGAGGTTTATCGTGAAGGGGAAGGTGCGGTTTTTCGGCCGCGGCGGCCGGGTTTACGCGGGGTAGAGGACGGCGAGAATCGTCGCGCGCTCGCCCAGAGCGGAAATCCGATGGGGGGTCGTGGAGAGGTAGTAGGCGCTGTCGCCGGGGTCGAGGTCGAAGGTCTCTCCGCCGATTTCCAGCCGTGCGATGCCCTCGAGCACGAAGACGAACTCCTCGCCCTCGTGCAGGGAGAGGTCCTTTTCGGCGGCCGGGCCGAGCTGGACGAGGAAGGCTTCCATGTGGCGCCCGCGCACCTGCGGGGCGAGGCTGCGGTAGCTGTACAGGTGGCGCTTTCCGCCTTGCGCGGAGGAGCGCTGGACGACGCGGCGCTCGTGAACGCGCGTGACCGCGTAAGGCTTTTCGCCCGCGCCGGAGACGATCGCGCCGAAGGCGCTGTGCAAGGCACGGGAGAGCCGCATGAGCTCCCCCAGCGGCGGCTGGATCTCCCCGTCCTCGACACCCGCCAGGTAATCGAGGTCGAAACCGGTCAGGCGCGCGAGCTCTTCGCGGGAGATCCCCTGCTCTTCCCGCACCGATCGGATGCGTCGGCCGATCGATTCGGCCTCCGCCGGGGCGGGGCAGGAGAGGTCGCCCGTCAGGTCCTCGAAAAAATCGATGTCGGCCAGGGTCTTTCGTCCGCCGGTCTCCATGGGTCCTCCTCCGGGTCGCATCCCGACTACAGGCAGCGGGCCCCGATGTGGCGCGAGATGACGATGCGCTGCACCTCGGAGGTGCCTTCTCCGATCTCGAGCAGTTTCTGGTCACGGTAAAATCGCTCCACGTCGTATTCCTTCATCAGCCCGTAGCCGCCGTGAAGCTGTACGGCGTGATTCGCGCATCGGTACATCACCTCGGAGCAGTAAAGCTTCGCCATGGCCGCCTCCTTGGCGAAGGGCAACTCGCGGTCGCGCAGCCAGCAAGCCTTGTACAGGAGCAGTCGGGCGCACTCGATCTCGGTGGCCATGTCGGCGAGCTTGAAGGCGTTCGCCTGGAAGGTGGCGATGGGCCGGCCGAACTGCTCGCGCTGGTTCGCGTAGCGCAGGGCACGGTCGAAGCAGCCCTGCGCCCCCCCGAGCCCCATCGCCGCAATCGAGAGCCTGCCGCCGTCAAGGGTCTGCATCATCTGGTGAAACCCGTGGCCGCGCTCGCCCAACAGGTTTTCCCGCGGCACACGGCAATCCTCGAAGTAGAGCTCGGCGGTGTTGGAGGCGCGCCACATCATCTTGCCGTGCATGGGACGGGCCGTGAACCCGCGCGCTCCTGTTTCCACGAGCAGGCAGGAGAGCTCGGGCTTGCCGTTCGGTCGCGTGCCGGTTCGAGCGAGCACGGTGACCCCGGCGGTGATGTCGGTCGCGGCGTTGGTGATGAAGATCTTGCTGCCGTTGATCACCCACTCGTTTCCGTCCAGAACCGCGGTGGTGCGGGTGTTGGCGGCATCCGAGCCCGCGTTCGGCTCGGTCAGGCCGAAACCCCAGAGCGTCTCGCCCTTGCAGAGCTTCGGCAGGTATCGGCGCTTCTGCTCCTCGCTGCCGAAGTAATAGAGCGGGCCGATGCCGAGCGAATTGCCCGCCGCCACCGTGGCCGCGTGCGAGCCGTCGACGCGCGCGAGTTCCTCGACGGCGATGATGTAGGAGAGGTAATCCATCGCCTGTCCGCCGTAGGCTTCGGAGACGAAGATGCCGAAGAGGCCGAGTTCGGCCATCTTGGCCATCGTCTCGTAGGAAAAGACCTCCCGCTCGTCGAGTTCACGGGCGACGGGTTGGATCTCGTTTTCGGCGAAGCTGCGGACCGTGTCGCGGAGGATCTCGTGCTCGGTGGAGAGGGTGAAGTCCATGGCTCTCTCCCGCTCGCTTCCGGGGGAAGGGGATCCCCCCGGGGCCTGGGCGCGGCGGAGGCGGCTCGGCTCCCCGCCGGCGTTCTTGGCAACCGGCGCCGCATCTGGTAGGGGAAGAAAACGGGCGGCGGCCCGCGGCGTTCGGCCCCACCCGGCATGCCGGCGTTATAGGGGCGGGCCGCGGACAAGTCAACCCGCCGCGTTCGTCCCGCACCATGCCCGAGCTTCCGGAAGTCGAAACCATCGCCCGCGACCTCCGCGCAGCGGGCCTTCCCGGCCGCGTGCTCGCCTGCGCCCGGGTCCGCTGGCCCCGCGCGGTG
>CAZQUP010000120.1:0-6952 GCA_964596545.1 uncultured Desulfatibacillum sp.
GGGGTGCGCAGCTCCAGAAAAACCGTTTCATGCGGCAGCCGGCGCTGGTCGAGAACGACCAGGCGGCCCAAGGCCGGCTCGCAGCGGATCGGGCGCGTCCGGGAAGCCTCCGCGCTCATGGCCGGTTCACATCTTGGCGAGCGCGAAATCGGTCTGCACCTCGCCGAGCAGCACGTGGCGGCGGAAGACCTGGCGCATGCGGTTGGCGTCCATGTGCTGGTAGACGATCGGCTCCTCCCCCAGGACTTCGACCGTCACGTTGGGCTCGCTGCTGCACATGCCCATGCAGCCGGAGGTGACCACCCGGATGTCGGTGCGTCCGGCCTCGGCCATTTCCTCCATCAGGGCGGTCATGACCGTGCGCGCGCCGGCGGCGATGCCGCAGGTGCCCATGTGCACGGTGATCTTGACGCGGGCCTCCCCGTGGCGCAGAGCGGTGGCCTGGAGGGTTCGTTCCTTGATCTGCCGTAGATCGTCAACGGTCAGTTTGGGCATCGGGATCCTCCTCTTCGCTCCGGGCGGGGGGCCGCAGCCGATCGCGCAGCCAGCGGGCGACCGCATCGGCCACGGCCGGATCCGCCGGGTCCATGCCCTCCCCCCCGGCGCGCAGTTCGCGCGTATCGAGCACGATTTCCCGCTCCTCTATCCTGTGGCGGTAAACAAAGTCAACCGTCGGGTAACCCACGATCAGGGCGGCGATCGTCGCCGCGACATCCCCCAGCGGGGCCCGGTCGATGTGGTGGAAGCGGAATTCGGCGATAACCTCGGCGCCCTCTCCCGGAGTGCTGCGTACGGTGAGACCGCCTCCCGCCCGCCGGGCCGCGGCGGCCAGCAGCGAAAGCCCGAGCCCCACACGGCGCGTTGTGCGCGTGGTGACGAAAGGGTCCTCGAGGCGCCGGAGCTTCTCCTCGGGGAGCCCCCGGCCGTCGTCGGCGACGCGGATCGTGAGACGATCCTCGGCCGGCGACTCCTCGACCGTGATCGAGACCCGCCGCGCCCCGGCGGTGACGGCGTTTTCGGCGAGGTCGAGCAGGTGGAGAGAAAGCTCGCGCACGGAATCCGCCCCCTCTCAGTCATCGAGCAGACCGCGGCCGGCCTCGGCGCGCAGTGCGAGGCGCAGCTCCTCCAGGGCGGGGGCCGCCAGGCGGAGCCGGGTGCGGGCGCGGCCGATGTCGGCGAGCGTGTGGGCGTCGGAGGAGGTGATGCAGGGCAGGGCGCCGATCTCGGGGAAACGGGACCGCGCCTCGCCGCGGGGAAGCCTCCAGGAGACCTCGACCGCGTCGAAGGCGGGCTCGGCCGGGATGAACCCCAGCTGGTTGAGGATACCGTGGGCGGGGCGGTCGACATGCGCGGCGATGCACAGACCGGCGAGCCCCTGGGTGCGGCGCACGATCTCGGCCAGCCCCCAGCGCGTCGCCCCGATCAGAAGCCGCGGGTTTTCTCCGAGCACGGCGTCGTTTTCGTCGGCGACGACCTGCCAGCCGAAAACCTCGGGGCGGTTTTCCCCCTCGAGCCCCTCGTAGATCCACGTCTGCAGGGCGAGTGCGGCGTCGAGCCCGGGGAAGAGGGCGAGGACGTGGACCTCCTCTTTGGAGCAGACTTCGATGCCGGCGAGCACGGTGATTCCCTCACGGCGGCCGGCGCGCTGCACGGCGCCGACGTTTTCGCAGCTGTTGTGGTCGCAGACGGCGATCAGCTCGAGGCCGGCCTCGCGCGAGCGGCGGATGATCCGCGAGGGACTCATCTCCCAATCCCCGCAGGGGGAGAGGCAGCTGTGGATGTGGAGATCGGCCGCGAAGGTTTTGAGCACGGCGGCAGTCCCCACCGTCCGTTCAGGCGGGATCGGTCCGGCCGATCCCCAGCTCCCAGAGGCGGCCGGCGAGCGTGAAGGCCGTCTCGGGGGAGGTGAAGAGCGGGATTCCTTCCTCCTCGGCCTTTCCCGCCGTGTCGGGATCGGGCTCCCGTCCGCTGGTGATGACCACGGCGGCCATCTCGCGCAGGAGCGCGACCGCGATGATGTTCAGGTGCCCCTGTACGGTGAGCCAGAGACAGCCCGGAGGCGCCTTGGCCATCACGTCGCTCAAGAGGTCGCCGCAGTAGCCGCCGCGGACCTCGCGTTCCAGGCCGCGGGCGCCCGCGACCGCTTTCCAGCCCATCCGGGTGCTCAGCTCAGCGACTTTCATCTCTCCTTCCTCGGCTCCGGGCGTAGCGCGTGCCGGTCGACAGCCAGACGCAGTCGTCGCGTTCGGCCAGGCCGCGCACGACATCCTCGGCGAAAGTCGGACAGTCCGGGGCGCCGCAGGCGCCGCAGCCGTAGCCCGGCAGCTCCCCGAGCAGGCGTTCGATTTCCGCCGCCTGGGCGAGGGTGAGCGGAGGCTTGCGGTCGGCGAAGATCTCGGCCAGGGCGAGCGGACTTTGCTCGGGGTGAAAGCACCCTCGGTCGTAGAGCTGGAGGATGCTTTGACGGGGGATGCGGCGCCCCAGCCCGTAGATGTGGATCATGCGATGGATGTTGCTCTTGGCGAGATATTTGTCGACCGCGTTCAGGACCCCGCCGAGGCATCCTTCGCGGCAGGTCCGCAGCTCGAAGTACTCGACGTCGCGGAAGAGGCCCATCTCGATCTTGCTCAGGGAGGCGGTCGTCTCCTGCATTCCCGAGACGGCCATCGAGGCCTCGATGCGCATGGTGGCGATTTCCCCGCCGGACATGGCGACGAGCGAGGCGTTGCCGGTGGTGCAGGTCTCGAATTCGAAACCCTCGCGGCCGAAGGGCTCGGCCTCGGCGACCGCTTCCTCCACCGCCCGCCGCAGGGCGGGGTAGAGTTCGTTGATGCCGATCGAAACCTCGGTCAACGGCAGGGGATGCGGACCCGACGGTGTCCGCATCGCCCCCATCGTCGGGCAGGGGTTGATGTAGTAGAGCACCGCGGGCAGGCCGCCTGCGGCGATCCGCGGCAGAAGGGTGTCGCGCACCTCGCGCGCCATGAGCGCCACTGGCCGCAGCACGGGGAGGACATGGGCGAGCAGCCGCGGGAACTTGAAGGCGATCAGGCGGACCACCGCCGGGCAGACCGGGGAGATCAGCGGCCACGGGGCCTCGGCCGCGGTGCGGTTGCGGCGGATGAATTCGGCGGCCGCGAACTGGAACATCTCGAGAAAGATCGAGCTGTCGATCGTGTGATGGAAGCCGAGCCGCCGCAGGGCCTTGAGCACTTCGCGCGGCATGACGTTCGGAAACTGGGCATAGAGCACGGGCGAGACCAAGGCGATCGCCGTGTGGCCCGCGCCGATGCCTTCGACCGGGTGCACGGCGGCCGTGATCGCCCCCGCCGCGCAGGCCCCGATGCAGGCCCCACAGCCGATGCAGCGGTCGACGAGACAGAGCGATTTTCGTCCGCGGATGCGGATCGCCTTGGTGGGGCAGACCTTGAGGCAGGAGGCGCAGCCCCGGCAGCGCTCGGGGTGAAAGCGCACGTAGAGGGTTTCCCGGACGGGAGGGCTCACGGAGCCTTCTCCCGCGGCGGCCGGTGACGGAAAATCATCCGCGCCCGTGTCCCGCGGCCGGGGGCGGACTCGAGCTCGAGCTCGTCGGCGTGGGTCTTCATGTTCGGCAGCCCCATGCCGGCGCCGAAGCCCATCTCGCGCGCCGTTTCGTCGGCCGTGGAATAGCCCGGCTGCATGGCGAGTTCGACATCGGCGATGCCGGGTCCTTCGTCGCGGACCTCGATCACGATGCGATCATCGGCGAGCGTCATTTCCAGTTCTCCATTGCCGCCGTGGATCACCGCGTTCATCTCGGCCTCGTAGCTGCAGATCGCGATGCGCCGGATGAGTCCGGGATCGAGCCGCATCGTTTTGAGAAACGCCTGGACCTGGATGGAGGCTTCGCCCGCGTGCAGAAAGTCGCGCGCGCGCAAGGGGTAGCGTTTCGTCAGCGAAGCCATGCGGGATCCGGCGTCGGGGGGCGGCGCGGGAGCAGCCCCCTCAGCGCCGGCCGTCCAGCCCGGTCAGGCCGCGGCCGTGGAGCCGGCCGCAGCAGACGAAGAGCGACAGCGGGCTCGCGAAAACCGGAAGCCTCTCCGTACGCGCCAGCTCGATCGTCTCCGGCGGCGGCCTCTTGCCGCGCACGAAGACCACCGCGGCGACGCCGGCGATCTTCGCCGTACGGACGGTCTGAATGGAGGTGAGCCCGGTCAGGAGCAGGATCCCCTCGGTCGGCCGCGCGAGCACGTCGCTCATCAGATCGCTTCCCGCGCAGCGGGTGATTTCCAGCTCGAGGTGATCCTCGTCCGTGAGCGGCACGGCCTCGAGCTCGCGCACGATCTCGGAGAGCTTCATGGCCATTCTCCCGGCGGGGAAGGCAAGGCAGGCCACGGCCCGGGATGTCTTTCCCCCGGAAGACCCGCGGCGGGAGGATCGCATCGAGATTCCACTATAAAGAGCGGGGCCGGCGGCTGTCAAGAACGACGACTGCGGCCAAGCGGCGGCAGCCGCCGCCGGAGACGGCAGGCGGCTTCCTCCACCCGCGCCATCGCCGCCGCCGCGTCAAACGAGAGCAGTCGACCTCCCTCCACGATGCGTCGGCCGCCGACCCACACCGTGTGCACGTCCGCCCCGCGCGCGGCGTAGACGACGGCCGATACGGGATCGTGAAGGGGGGTCATATGGGGAGATCGGGTTTCGAGCAGGACGAGGTCGGCCAGTTTTCCGGGCTCGATCGAGCCGATGTCGGAGGCCAAACCGAGCGCGCGGGCTCCGCCGCGGGTGGCGAGATCAAGGGCCTGCGCGGCGGAGACCGCCGTGGGGTCGAGCCGCGCCGCCTTGTGGATTTTCGCGGCGAGATCCATGGCGCCGAAGAGATCGAGATCGTTGTTGCTCGCGCTGCCGTCGGTTCCCAGCCCCACGGGAATCCCCCGGGCGAGCATCTCCGGCAGCGGGGCGATCCCGGAGGCGAGCTTGAGGTTGCTCTCCGGGTTGTGCGAAACCGCGCACCCCGAGCGGGCGATGAGCGCGAGATCGGCCTCGTCCACCCAGACCGCATGGTGAAGGAGGGTCCGCTCGTCGAGCACGCCGGCCCGCTCGAGGAACGCGATCGGCGTCACCTCGTGGCGCTGCAGGCTCTGCTCCCGCTCGAGGCGGCTCTCCGCGGCGTGGATCTGAAAGAGGAGGTCCCGTTCCGCGCACAGGCGTTTCGCTCCGGCGAGCGTCTTCGCCGAGCAGGTATAGGGGGCGTGGCAGAAGACGGAGGGGTGAATGCGCGGCGAGCGTCCTCGCCAGCGGTCGCAGAAAGCCCGAGCCGCGGCGAGGTTCCCGGCGGGGTCCGGGACCCCGGGCGCGGGATGATCGATCACGCCCTGGCCGATCACGGCCCGCAGGCCGGAGGCGAGCACGGCTTCGGCCACGGCGTCGGCGTGGAAGTAGCCCTCGCCGCAGGTCGTCGTTCCGGAGAGGGCGAGCTCAGCCAAGGCGAGGAGCGCCCCCGCCTGCACGGTTTCGGGGTCGAGCATCATGCGCTCGGCGGGAAAGATATAGTCGTTCAGCCAGCGCTCGAGGGGCAGATCGTCGGCGAGCCCCCGGAAAAGCGTCATGGGAAGATGGGTGTGGGCGTTCACCAGCCCCGGCATCAGGATCCTTCCGGCGGCGTCGATCCGCGCGGCGGCATCCCGCGGCGCGGGTTCCCCCGGGCCTCCGAGGGCCAGGATGCGGCCGCCCCGCACGGCGACCCAGCCCTCGGGGAACGCCTCCCCCGCGGAATTGCAGGTCAGCACCCGGGCGCGCGTGATCAGGAGGTCGCAGGCGGTCACGGCGCGGCTCCGGATCCCCTGCGGGTTGACTCACGGACGACGCCCGCCAGCCGGCACACCCCCTCCATCGCTTCCTCGACGTCGAAGGTTTCGATGCGGCCGTTTTCCATGAGCACCCGGCCTTCGACCACGGTGCAGACCACATCGCTTCCGCGTGCGGCGTAGACGAGCTGCGAAGCGGGGTGGTAGAGAGGCACGAGGTGCGGCCGGCGGGTGTCGACCACGATCAGGTCCGCGCGTTTGCCCTGCTCGAGGGTCCCGATCGTCTCCCCCAGGCCGATCGCCCGGGCGCCCTCCCGGGTCGCCAGGGCGAGCACCGTCTCGGCGTCCATCACGGCCGGGTCGAGCGTCCAGCCCTTGTGCACCTTGGCGACGGTGTCCATCTCGCCGAAGAGATCGAGATCGTTGTTGCTCGCCGCGCCGTCGGTGCCGATCCCCACGCGGAGACCGGCGGCGAGCATCCGCGGCACGGGGGCGACCCCCGAGGCGAGCTTGAGGTTGCTCTCGGCGTTGTGGGCGATCCCGACCCCGTGGGCCGCCAGGCGCTCGATGTCGTCCTCTCCCACCCAGACGGCGTGACAGGCGAGGAGGTTCGGTCCCAGGATGCCCAGGCGCTCGAGGTGCTCGACCGGCGAGACGCCGTAGCGCGCGCGTACGGTGGCGATCTCGCCCCGGGTTTCCGACAGGTGGATGACGAGCGGCAGCCCGTGCCGTTCGGCCAGGCGGGCGGCGCGCACGAGAAGATCCGGTGCACAGAGGTAGGTGGAGTGCGGCTCAACCGCGACCGTGATCCGAGGGTCCCCGCGCCACTCGGCGGCCAGGCGCTCGGTGAAGGCGAAACCGTTTTCAATTCCGCCGTAGTGCGGCGAGGGGAAATCGAAGAGCACCTCGCCCACGACCGCGCGCAGGCCCGCCTCGTGGGCGGCGCGGGCGACGGCGTCCTCGAAGAGGTACATGTCGCAGAACGTCGTGGTGCCCGAGAGAATCATCTCGGCGCAGGCCAGAAGCGCCCCGCGGTAGACCCTCTCGCCCGTGAGCGCGGCCTCGGCCGGGAAGATGTGCTCGTGCAGCCAGCGCTCGAGGGGCAGATCGTCGGCGAGCCCTCGGAAGAGGGTCATCGCGGCGTGGGTGTGCGCGTTCACGAGCCC
>CAZQUP010000121.1:0-6777 GCA_964596545.1 uncultured Desulfatibacillum sp.
CTCGTACTCGAAGGTCGTGACCACGGGACCGGGGGAGACGGCGACCACCCGGCCGTTGACGCCGAAATCCTCGAGTTTCTTTTCGAGCAGCGCCGACTGCATGCGCAGGCTCTCGGGGTCCTGGGAGACCGGGTGCGGGTCGGGGTCCTCGAGGAGCGTGACCGGCGGCAGGCGGTAGCCCTTCCCGCCGTGCATGAATTCGAAGACCTCCTGCCGCGGCGCCGGAGCGATCTTCGGCGGCTTCGGCGCCGGCGGCGCGACCCGGACCTCCTTCACCCGCTGACGGCGCTTTTCGGCCTCGGCCTGCAGCCCGCGGCGCTCGCGGCGCTCGCGGCGTTTCAGGTACAAGGTGAGCAGCCGGTCGGAGGCGGCCGCCCAGGCCGCGCGCAGGCGTTGAAAAAAGCCGAGCAGCGAAAAGCCCGTGGCCAGAATGAACCCCACGAGCAGGAGCAGCCCCAGGAGAACGGCCGCCCCGGCGGGGTTGAAGTAGCGCGAAAGCAGCGCCTGGAGCGGATGCCCGACCAGGCCGCCCGCCGGGTAGCTCTTCTCGAAGATCACGACAGGATCCTCGCCCATCGCGAACAAGCCCGCCGTGGCGAAGATCAGCAGCAGCCCTCCGGCTGCGGTGCAGCCGATCGAGCGCGCGGAATGGCTGCCGAAGACCTGCAGGCTGAGCAGCAAAAGCAGCACCGGAACCCAGAAGGCCGCCAGCCCCGCTGTTCCGACCAGAAACCCCGCCCAGTGGGCGCCGGCCGGCCCGAAAAGGTTCTGCACCCGCCCCCCGGAACCCGCGGCGTGAATCGATGGGTCCCCCGGGTGCCAGGTCAGCAGGCTGATCAGGGTGAAGACCAGCACGAAGAAAACGAAGATGCCGAGCAGTTCACGGCGCATGGCGCGTTCACATCTCCATGACGAAGGGCAGGATCACGGGCCGCCGGCCGATCGTGAAGTAAAAATACTCCCGCAGGGCCCCCTGAATGCGCTGGCGCAGCCGCTCGACGCGGTGCGGCGTTCCCGGGGGGATCTCCTCGACCAGCTCGAGGACGACGCAATGGGCATCCTGCAAGAGGTGGCCCGTCTCGGTCTCGAAGACGACCCCGCGCGAGACGATCTCCGGTCCGTAGGTGACGATGCCGGTCTCCTCGTCGAGCGCCATGGTGACGGCCACGACCCCCTCCTCGGAGAGCAGCCGCCGTTCCTTGAGCACCGCACGCCCCACGTCGCCCACCCCCTTGCCGTCGACGAGCAGCCGCCCGGTCGGGACGCGGCCGGAGATCCGACCGGTTCCGCCCGCAAACTCGATCACCTGCCCGTCCTCGGCCAACAGAATGCGCTCCGGGGCGACTCCCGCCTCGCGGGCGAGCCGCGCGTGGAGCACAAGATGCCGATACTCGCCGTGAATCGGCACGAAATGGGCCGGGCGGGTGAGCCGGATCATCTCCCGCAGCTCGTCGCGGTAGGCGTGACCCGAGGCGTGAATCTCGGAGATCTTCTCGTAGATGACCTCGGCCCCCCGGCGGTAGAGGTTGTCGATGATTTTCGCGATCGCCCGCTCGTTTCCGGGGATGAACTTCGAGGAGAGGACCACCGTGTCGCCCGGGTGGACGCGCAGCTGCTTGTGGCTGCCGACGGCCATGCGGGCGATCGCCGACATGGGCTCGCCCTGGCTGCCCGTGGTGATGACGACGAGCTCCCGGTCGTCCCAGTCGGGCACGAGGTCGAGGCTCAACTCGGCCCCGTGCGGGATGTCGAGGTAGCCGAGCCCCCGGGCGACCTCGGCGCTCGCCTCGATGTTGCGGCCGCTGATCACCACCTTGCGGCCCGCGCGCCGCGCCAGGTCGACGATCATCTGGATGCGGGCGATGTTCGAGGCGAAAAGGGCGACGATGATCCGGCCGGGGCTGTCGCGGAAGATCCCCTCGAGGGTCTCCCGGATCCGGCCGTCGGGCAGGCTGGAGCCCTCGCGCTCGACGTTGGTCGAATCCGAAAGCAAGGCGAGCACCCCGCGCTCCCCCAAGCGGGCGAAAGCATCGATGTCGGTGCCGCCGCCCTCGGCGACGGGGCTCAACTTGAAATCCCCGGTGTGCACGATCAGCCCCTCGGGGGTGCCGATCGCGAGCGCCACCCCGTCGATCACGCTGTGCCCCACGCGCAGGAAATCGAGGCGGAAGGGGCCGAGGGCAAGCGGGGTCCCCGGGGCGATGCGGTGCAGTCCGGCGGACGGGGCGACATCGAACTCGGCGAGCCGCTGGGCGGCCATCCCCAGGGTGAAGGCGGTGCCGAAGACGGGCACGGAGACCTCGCGCAACAGGAAGGGAAGCGCGCCGATGTGGTCCTCGTGGGCGTGGGTGAGAAGGACGCCGAGCAGCCGCCCGCCGCCTCCCCGCAGGTAGGAGGGGTCGGGGATCGCGAAGTCCACCCCGAGCATGTAATCCTCGGGGAACATCAGGCCGGCGTCCACGACGATGCGGTCTCCGCCGCATTCGACGACCATCATGTTCAGGCCGATCTCCCCCAGGCCGCCGAGTGGAATCAGTCGCAGCATGCTCCACCCGCCCGAAAAGAGCCCATCGCCTCGAGAATCGCCCGGCGCACCGTCTCCATGAGCGCCTCTTTGGTGGGAAAGGCCCCGCCGGCGAGATCGATCGGCTCGCCGATCGCCACCGTCACCCGCCCGGGGCGGATCCAGAGGCTTCCCTTGGGCATCACCTCGCGGGTGCCGCGGATGCCGATCGGCACGACCGGCGCCTTGGCCTGCAACGCGAGCACGAAGCCGCCTTTCTTGAAGGCCTTGAGCTCGCCGTCCGCGCTGCGCGTCCCCTCGGGGAAAATCACGATCGAGGCGCCGGCGCGGATCTTTTCGGCCGCCTCGCGCAGGCTGTGGAACGCCGCGGCGCGGTCCTGGCGGTCGATCGGGATATAGCCCGCCCCGCGCATCGCCCGGCCGAAGAGCAAAATGCGGAAGAGCTCCGCCTTGGCCAGCCAGCGGAACTGCACCGGCAGGTGACCGAGAAGCACGGGGATGTCGAAGTTGCTCTGGTGGTTCGCCATGAAAATGCAGGCCCGACTCGGATCGAGCCTCTCCCGGCCGTGGACGACGACCCGCACCCCGGAGACCCACAGAATCGACCTTCCCCAGAGGCGGGCGATGAGATGGACGAAATCGCCCGAGCGCGAGAAAAGCGAGACCCCGACCGCGACCAGCGCCAGGACGAAGGTCGCGGTGACCGTCCAGACGATGATCAGGGCGACGTGCAGGGCGGCGATCGGCCGGGTTCGGAAAAGGTTCACTCCCACAGGGTGCTCTTCCTCCTCCGCGGCCGTCATACGGAAATGGTGAGTTCCTCGAGCATGGCGTCCACCTGGCCGATCAGCCAGTCGCGTTGGGCCGGCGAGGCGTAGGCGATGCAGGCGCAACGGAGACGCTTTCGGCTGCGGATGAGAAGCTCAAGCGAGAGTCTTCCCCCCTCGAGCTCGATAGCGGCGCAGTGCGGCCGGCAACCGCGGTGCGCGCTCTGAAGGGGGCTGAGGAGACTTTCCTCCAGAGGAACCCAGAAGATCGACCCGAGTTCGGGGGAACCGTAGCGCCGCTCGAGAAACTCGCGCACGCGGAGCTCGTCGGCAAGCCGCAGCTGGTCGACGACATACTGCTTCATAACCGGCCGATGTAGCACATCATTTCCATTCCGCGCAAGCCGGGCGACACCCCTCCGTCCTCCCTTTCCAAAAAAAAACCGGCGCCGCTCGCGGGCGCCGGTTTTTTCGTCGATGCGTTCTTCAGCTTTCCTCGACCGTGATCGCGCCCTCGGAGCAGACCTCGACGCAGCTTTCGCAGCCGAGACATTCGTCGGCGTTCACCGGCTTGGATTTGCCGTCCTGCATCTCGAAGACCTCGACCGGGCAGACGTCCACGCACTCTTCACAACCGACGCATTTCTCCTCATCAACCGTAGGGGTGAAAGCCATTCGCAGCTCTCCTTTCGTGTTTGGATCCCGACGGCCAGACGGCCGGATCGCTCGCGGGGATGAAAGCTGCGAGTCCATAAACCACCTCCGGCGGAGCTGTCAAGACTCGCGGCGGGCCGGGGAAACAACACTCCCCAAGGGAAGACGGAGGACGACCGTCATCTGCCTTTCCGGCGAAGCTTTCCCCCTTTCCGGGAGGGGGGAAAGGGGAGAATCGAGAAGACGCGCGAGGAGCCTTGAAGGGCGGAACCCCGGCCAGGCGAGCAACCGGACCGGCCCGCGGGGAGCCGCGGCCGAGGAGAGAGACGGGGCTTCCGAAGCCGGAAGGGGAAGGCATCCTTGGAACACCTCGTCGAGGAGTCCCCGGAGGCGGGAAGCGAAGGCCTCGTTTCGCGGATCCCCATCGGCGTGCCGCACGGCCGCTCCGGGCAGCCGCTCCTCCAACAGCTCCAGGGCGGCGCGGCTCGCGGTGACGAAGACCGCCCCCTCTACCGGGCGGGACAGGAAAAGCCGCACCCAGGAAAACAGCCTCGCCGCGATCGCCTCTTCGGTTTCCGCTTCCGGGTCCTCTGCGGCATTCACCTCCGCCGGAGGCCCATCCCCCCGGAGCGCGGCGACCAGGCGCCGAAGGTTTTCCTCGCCTTGGGCGAGCAGGCGCCCAGCCTCGCGGCGCTCCCGGTCGGCCCGCTCGGCGAGGAGAAGAAGGGCCCGGGCGGTCAGAAGCGCGCGCTTTTCCGGTTCTTGCGCAGTCTGCGGCACGCCGCGAAGCCGCGCGGCGATCGCAGCGGGCTCCTCGTCGCGCGCCCGGCTTAAGCGAAGAGCTTCCCTAGCGGCGGCGAGCCCTGCCCCTCCGTGGTGAAGCTCCGCCCAGGAGGAAAGGGCGCGCACCGTTTCCTCGAGCCGCGGGGTTTCCTCCCCTTCCGGGCAAATCCACGTGAACGAGGCGGCCGCGCCGCCTTCTTCCGCGCGACCGAGCGGCCGGTAGACGAAAACCTCCGCGAAGATCCCGCGCAGCATCGGCCCCCAGTGCGGGGGGGGATCGGTGTGGGGGAAAAGGACCGCTTTCACGGGACCGCTTCCCCCCCCCGCGCTCCGCATTTCCCGAGGGGGCCGTCCTGAACCCGCAACCCCCGGCGCAGGATCTCTTCCCGCAGGCGGTCGGCGGTTTCGAAGTCCCCTTCGGCCCGCGCGCGGCTGCGGCGTTCGATGAGCGCCCGCAGCTCCGCGGGGAGCGTCCCGGATCCGCCGCCATCGAAGAGGTTCAAGACCTCCTGCAGCTCGCCGAAAGCCTCGAGCAGACGGCGCGCCCCGCGGCCGGCAATCTTCCCCCCGGAGAGGAGCGCGTTGACCCGACGGACGGTCTTGAAGATCGCGGCAAAGGCCGTGGGCAGATCGAGGTCGTCCTCGATCGCCGTGCGCACGCCCTGGCGCAGGTCGAAGGCAAGCTGGTCGGCTTCCGGGGAGAGCTCCCCGGAGGCTTCCACCGCGCGCAGGGCGGAGAGACAGCCCTCGACCCGGCGGAGCGCCCGCCCGGTCGCGGCGAGCTTCTCCGAAGAAAATACCAGCGGCCGGCGGTAGTGCAGCGAGAGCAGAAAGGCGCGGATGCTCCGTCCGGAGACACCGGCGGCGAGCAGCTCTTCCACCGTCGGAGCATCTCCGGTCACGGGGGCGACCGCAAGCCAGCTGCGCGCGAGCGGCGCCCCGGTCAGGGCCTCGGCGATCGCGTTTTCGTTTTCGTGGTGGGGGAAAAGAAGCTCCTGGGCTCCGACGTGGAGGTCGAAGCCGAAGCCGAGCGCGGCCGATGCCGCAGCCGCCGTCTGCAGGTGCCAGGCCGGACGGACGTTGCCCCAGGGGCTCTTGACGAAGGCGCCGCGCTTCAGGTCGGCAAGCCGGCAGCGCCGCAACAGCGCGAAATCGCGCGGGTTGAGTTTTTCGTAGTCGCTGAGGTCGACGCTCGCCCCCACGCGTACCTTGGCCGCGTCGATCCCCGAGAGCCGGCCGTATCCCGGGGCGCGCGAGAGATCGAAATAAACCGAACGCAGCTTCTCGTAGGCAAGTCCCTTGTCGAGCAGGCGCCGCACCAAGGCGATCATCGTCTCCACCTGCTCGCTGGCGCGCACGTGGACTTGGGCCGGACGCACGCCCAGGGCCTCGAGGAGGGCGCGAAACCGTTCGCCCGCCTCCGCCGCGGGAGCGGAGTCGAGATCGGGCAGATCGACCGCCTGTTTCACCGAGACCCCCCGCGCCCGCAGCGCCCGGCAGAGGAGATCGGCGACCACGAAGCGCCGTGCCTCGCCGAGCGAAAGCGGCCGCTGCAGATTGGGGCCGCTTGTGTAGACGGTGACCCGGCCGGGGACCGCGGGAGATAGCGTCTCGACGGTGCGGGTGAGGGTGTTGTGCACGCGGAGGGCGACCGCCTCCCCGGCGGCGAAGAGGGAAGTGCTGAGGTAGCGCTCCCCGCCGTCGGGGAGGATGACGACCACGAGGCCCGCTTCGAGCGCGGCCGCCGCGCGCAGGGCCCCGGCCATCGCCGCCCCGCTGCTCATGCCCACGAAGAGGCCCTCCTCGCGGGCGAGCCGTCGCGCGGTCTCAAAGGCCTCCTCGTCCTCGACGTTGATCTTTTCGTCCAACCGCTCCTTCTCGTAGATCCCCGGGGTGTAGGCTTCGCGCAGGTTCTTCAGCCCCTGGATGGCATGCCCGAGAAAGGGCTCGACCCCCACGATGCGCACCGCGGGGTTGAGTTCCTTCAGCCGCCGCGAGACCCCCATCAGCGTGCCCGTCGTGCCCATGGCGGCGACGACGGCCGTCACC
>CAZQUP010000122.1:0-259 GCA_964596545.1 uncultured Desulfatibacillum sp.
CATCGCCATGCAGCACGGCGGCATCTCCGTCTTCGCCGGTGTGGGCGAACGCACCCGCGAGGGAAACGACCTGTACCACGAAATGAAGGCCTCGGGGGTTCTGCCCAAGGCCTCCCTCGTCTACGGGCAGATGACCGAGCCTCCCGGGGCGCGGGCGCGGGTGGCGCTGTCGGCCCTGACCGAGGCCGAGTACTTCCGGGACGAGGAAGGACAGGATGTGCTGATCTTCATCGACAACATCTTCCGCTTCACGCAGGCG
>CAZQUP010000122.1:278-6772 GCA_964596545.1 uncultured Desulfatibacillum sp.
CGAGGTCTCGGCCCTGCTCGGCCGCATGCCCTCCGCCGTCGGCTACCAGCCGACCCTCGCCGTCGACCTGGGGGAATTGCAGGAGCGCATCACCTCGACCAACAAGGGCTCGATCACCGCCGTCCAGTGCGTCTACGTGCCGGCCGACGACCTGACCGACCCGGCCCCGGCCACGACCTTCGCCCACCTCGACGGGACGGTCGTCCTTTCGCGGCAGATTGCGGAACTGGGCATCTACCCGGCGGTCGATCCCCTCGATTCCACCTCGCGCATCCTGGACGCCGCCTACATCGGCGAAGAGCACTACCGCACGGCGCGCACCGTGCAGCAGATCCTGCAGAAATACAAGGAGCTCCAGGACATCATCGCCATCCTGGGCATGGAAGAGCTCTCCGACGAGGACAAGATCACGGTCTCCCGCGCGCGCAAGATCCAGCGCTTCCTCTCCCAGCCCTTCCACGTGGCCGAAACCTTCACCGGCAAGCCCGGCAAGTACGTGAAGCTCGAGGACACGATCCGCGGGTTCAAGGAGATCTGCGAGGGCAAGCACGACGACATCCCCGAGCAGGCCTTTTACATGAAGGGCGGCATCGAGGAAGTGCTCGCGGCGGCCAAGGAGATGGCGGCGGCCGAATAACGCCGGAGGGGACAGGATGGCCGGAACGATCAAGCTGGAAATCGTCACCCCCGAGCGGGTGGTCGTGAGCGAGCAAGCCCAGATCGTCATGGCGCCGGGGACGCTCGGCGAGTTCGGCGTCCTGATCGGGCACACGCCGTTTCTCACCTCGCTGCAGATCGGGGCCGTGCGCTACGTGGATCCCCAGGGGGGTGAGCATTTCACCTTTGTCGGCGGCGGTTTCGCCGAGGTGCTTCCCGACCGGGTGACGATCCTCGCCGAGTCCGCCGAACGGCGCCGCGACATCGATGTCGAGCGCGCCCGGGCGGCGCTCGAGCGCGCGCAGAAGCGGATGGCCGAAATGCGAAGCCGCGAGGCGGTCGATTTCGCCCGCGCCCAGGCGGCCCTGCAGCGCGCGCTCACCAGGCTCAAAATCGCCGAGAAAAACCGGCCGCAATGAGGTTTTCCTTCGGGAGTCCGCCTCCCGGGGGAATCGGAAGCGGCCGAAGCTTTCCGCGGAGGGCGGCCGGAAGGGCAGCCCTCCGTTTTTGTTTGCGGGCCCTTGGACCGGAGAGGCGAGAGAGAGCTGGATGCAAAGGACCGTCGGCGCGATCATTCTCGCGGCGGGTCGCGGCAAGCGCATGAAATCGCCGCTCGCCAAGGTGCTCCATGCCGTGCGCGGGAAACCGATGGTGCAGTATGTCGTCGAAGCCGCGCGCGCCGTCTGCGGCGATGCCGTGGTCGTGGTCGTAGGCCACCAGGCCGAGGAGGTTCGCAAGATCGTCTCCCGCATCGCCCCGGTGCGTTTCGCCTTGCAGGAGCGGCAGCTGGGGACGGGCCATGCCGTGCTCTGCGCTTTGCCCGAGGTGCCGGCCTCCTGCGAGTCGCTGCTCGTCCTGTGCGGCGATGTGCCGCTCATCGCTCCCCGGACCCTCGCCGCCCTCGTCGACGACCATCACCGCGAAGGGCGGGATGCGACCGTTCTCGCCGTCGAGCTCGAGCAGCCCGCCGGATACGGCCGGCTGATCTTCGACGGCGCCGGCAGACTTTGCGCGATCATCGAAGAGGCCGACGCCGATTCCGCCCAACGCGCCGTGCGCACCGTGAACAGCGGCATCTACTGCCTCCGGCGCTCCTTCCTCGAGACTTCGCTGCCGCGGCTTTCCCGCGACAACGCCCAGGGCGAGTATTACCTCACCGACGTCGTCCGCCTCGGGGTCGAAAGCCGCCTCCTCGTGGGGGTCTTCCGCGGGGGCGATCCCGAAGAGGTGCTTGGGGTCAATTCCCCCGAGGACCTCGCGCGGATTGAGGGCCTGCTTGTCGCCCGCGAAGCCGGGCGCGTTCATCCCGCTTGACGCTTTGCGCCGTTTCGCGATAAGTTACAGGGATGAGCTCGATGCCCGATGACGACGAACCGGCTGCTTTTCTTGAACATCTCGACCGGATCGAGGAAAAGGTCACCCGGCTCCTCGATCAGGCGGCCGCGCTGCAATCGGAGAACCTCGAGCTCAAACGGCGCATCAGCCACCTGGAGGAGGAACTGAACCGGAAACGGGCCGCGGAGACGCGCTGGGCTGAAGAACGGGCCCAGATCCGCGCCCGGATCGATCACGTGTTGGCCAAACTGGAGGGTGTCCACCGCTCCTGAAATCCCGGGACGCGGGAGGCATTCAAGGGGCGTGTCGGTGTGGAAGATCGGATCACGGTAGATCTGTTCGGAAGGCCCTACACTTTCAAAACCGACACCGGAATCCAGCAGGCGAATCGGGCGGCGGAGCTTTTGCTCCGCGAGGTGGGGGAGGTTCAGCGCCGCCACGGCGGAACGGGACCGACCCTGCCCCGATTGACGATCGTCATTCTCGCAGCTTTGAATATGGCGCATCAACTCATCCAACGGGAAGACGAATCCCGGGCCTTCCTCGAAGAGGCCGGCCGGCGCTGTGCACGCCTGCAGCGGCGGCTCGACGAGGGTTTGAACCGGCTGCGAGACTTGCGCCGACCCGGGTGATCCCCGGGTCCGCCCTGCCCTCCTGACCCCCCGGACTCCCGCCTCCCGCGCTGCGGCGGCGGCGTTTCCCTCCTTCCGGTCCTCCATCCCGGTGCCCGCAGCCCGCTTTCGTGCGGACGGCAAAGGGGGCGCCGCACAACCCGAAAACCGGCCCGAGCTTCGGCCGTTCGAGGAGAAACCTGTCATGGAAACGATCATCATCGGAGCGATTTGCGCTGCGGCCGGATTCGCCGTCGCCTTCTGGCTGCGCGGGCGAATGCGGTCGCGCAAGGCCGGACAGGCGGAACAAGAAGCCGCGCGGCTGCTCGAGGAGTCCCGGGCCAAGGCCGAAGAACTGCTGCGTAAGGCCGAGGTCGAGACCAAGGAATCGCTTTTCCGGATGAAAAGCGATTTCGAAGAGGAGATGCGCGAGGCCCGCTCCGAACTCAAACAGCGCGAGCTTCGGCTCGTGCAGAAGGAGGAAGCGCTCGAACGCAAGGCCGAGCAGATCGAACAGCGGAACCAGGAGACGGCCAGCCGCGAACGACATCTGCAGACGCTGGAGGCGGGGCTTCAAGACCGGCAGGCCGAGGTGCAGCGGCTGATCGAGGCCCAGAAGCAGGAGCTCGAGAAGATCTCGGGGCTGACGGCCGAGCAGGCCAAAGAGCTTTTGCTCCGCGCCATGGAAAACGAGGCGCGCTTCGATGCGGCCAAGATGATCAAGCGGATCGAGAACGAGGCGCGCGAGGAAGCCGACAAAAAGGCGAAGAAGATCATCGCCACGGCTATCCAGCGCTACGCCGGCGACTTCGTCGCCGAGCGAACGGTCTCGGTTGTGCCGTTGCCGAACGACGAGATGAAGGGCCGCATCATCGGCCGCGAGGGCCGCAACATCCGTGCGCTCGAGGCCGCCACAGGAATCGACCTCATCATCGACGACACCCCGGAGGCGGTGATCCTCTCCGGCTTCAACCCCGTCCGGCGCGAGGTCGCGCGCCTGTCGCTCGAGCGGCTGATCTCCGACGGCCGGATCCATCCGGCGCGCATCGAGGATGTGGTCAAGAAGGTCGGCCAGGAGGTCGAGCAGACGATCAAGGAGGCCGGCGAGCAGGCGGCCTTCGATCTGGGCATCCACGGCATGCATCCCGAGCTGGTCAAATGCATCGGCCGGCTCAAATTTCGGACGAGTTTTACGCAGAATGTGCTCCAGCATTCGGTCGAGGTCGGGTTCCTCGCCGGGATTATGGCCGCCGAGCTCGGGTTGAACACCAAGCTCGCCCGCCGCATGGGCCTCCTCCACGACATCGGCAAGGCCGTCGACCACGAGGTCGAAGGCCCGCATGCGCTGATCGGCTCGAAGCTTGCCAAGAAATACGGCGAGAGCCCCAAAGTCGTTCACGCCATCGCCGCTCACCACGAGGACGTGCCGCCGGCGACCGTCTACGCCCTGCTCGTGCAGGCCGCCGACGGGCTCTCCGGGGCGCGGCCGGGGGCGCGCAAGGAGCTGCTCGAAAACTACATCAAACGCATCGAGGATTTGGAGAAGATCGCCCACGAATTCCGCGGCGTCGCCAATACCTACGCCATCCAGGCCGGCCGCGAGCTGCGGGTGATCGTGGAAAGCGAGAAGGTCTCCGACGAGGAGGCGGTGTTGCTCTCCAAGGACATCGCCCGCAAGATCGAGGAAACCATGAATTTCCCGGGGCAGATCAAGGTGACCGTGATCCGCGAGACGCGCGCCGTGGAACTGGCCAACCGCTGAGTGTCGGGGCGCGTCACGGGCGACGGGAGGTGAATACGATGGCCAAGGCCGACCTGCTCGAGACCCTGCGACGGCGGGGCTTCATCGAGCAGACGACGCACGAGGAGGAGCTGGCGCGCTTTTTCGCCGAGGGGCAGGCGACCGGCTACATCGGCTTCGATCCCACGGCGGACAGCCTGCATGTGGGGCATCTCGTTCCGATCCTGGCGCTCGCCCACATGCAGCGGGCCGGACATCGGCCGATTGCGCTCGTGGGCGGGGGTACGGGGCTGGTGGGGGACCCGAGCGGCAAGACCGAGATGCGCAAGCTCCTCACCCTCGAGGATGTCGAGCGCAACGCGGCCGGCATCCGGCGGCAGCTTTCGCGCTTTCTCGACTTTGAAGAGGACCGGGCGCTGCTTTTGAACAACGCCGCCTGGCTTCTCGACCTGCGGGTGATCCCCTTTCTGCGCGATATCGGAAGGCATTTTTCGGTCAACCGCATGATCAAGGCCGAAGGCTACCGGCTGCGGCTCGAAACCGAGGAGGGGCTTTCCTTCATCGAGTTCAACTACATGGTGCTTCAGGCCTTCGATTTTCTCGAGCTCTGCCGGCGCCACGATTGCCGCCTGCAGATGGGCGGCCGTGACCAGTGGGGCAACATCGTGGCCGGGGTCGAGCTGATCCGTCGGGTCGAGCAGAAGGCGGCCTTCGGGATCACCTTTCCTCTGATCACGACGAGCAGCGGCGAGAAAATGGGCAAGACCGCCCGCGGCGCCGTCTGGCTCGACCCGTCGCGGACGTCGCCCTACGAATATTTCCAATTCTGGGTCAACACCGACGACCGCGACGTGGGTCGTTTTCTGGCGCTGTTCACCTTTCTGCCGCTTGAAGAGATTCGCGCCGTGGAGACCCTGGAAGCGGAGGGATTGAACGCCGCGAAGACGATCCTGGCCTTCGAGGCGACGGCCCTGGCCCACGGCCGGGAGGAGGCGGCGGCCGCGCTGAGCGCGGCGCAGCGGCTTTTCGGGGCCCGGAGCATTCCGGCGGACTTGCTGCCTTCGAGCCGCGTGCCCCGGCAGGAAGAGGCGGCGCGGGCTGAGGCGACGCCCACGCGGGCGATTCCGCGGGCGCGCTTTCAATCCGGGATCCCGGCCTTTCGGCTGATCCACGAAGCCGGCCTGGCGGCTTCGGGGGCGGCCGCGCGGCGGTTGATCGAGCAGGGGGGAGCCTATCTCAACGGGCGGCGCATTGAGGCCCACGACCGGCTGGTGACCGAGGCGGATCTCGACGCCGAAGGGGGACTCATGCTGCGGGGCGGGAAAAAACGCTTTTGCAGGGTCCAGGCCGATCCGGAACGCTGAGGCGCACCGCGCATGCGGATGCCGCACCTTGCGACGGGAGCGGCGGCGTGCGAACGCGGCGGCTCCTTCCTTATGGCGGGAAATTCCCCGGCGCGGGATTTCCCGAAGGGCGCCAAAAAAAATGTTGACAGGAGGTCCGGCTTTCTTTATAAACCGCAAATTGTCCGCGGCGGTATCCTGAATGCCGCGCCGGTATTCCGGCCGCTGAGAAAATTCTTGACAAGCGGGAACGAAAGATTATATTAAAAGGGCCGATTTGTGGCTCTATGGCGTTAGAGCCCCAGAGATTTTCTGGTGGGCTTTTGATCTTTGAAAACTAAATAGTGGCGTCCGGCCGAATCAACTCCGTCGTTCTCACGGAGCCGGTTGCGGCTCTGTGATCCAGTTTAACTGGAGAGTTTGATCCTGGCTCAGAATGAACGCTGGCGGCGTGCCTAACACATGCAAGTCGCACGAGAACGTCTCAGCTTGCTGGGGCTAGTACAGTGGCGCACGGGTGAGTAACGCGTGGGTAATCTACCTCCGAATTGGGGATAACACTGCGAAAGCGGTGCTAATACCGAATAACATCTCCGGGGCTCCGGCCTCGAAGGTCAAAGGTGGCCTCTACATGTAAGCTACTGTTTGGAGATGAGCCCGCGTACCATTAGCTAGTTGGCAGGGTAACGGCCTACCAAGGCTACGATGGTTAGCTGGTCTGAGAGGATGATCAGCCACACTGGAACTGACACACGGTCCAGACTCCTACGGGCGGCAGCAGTGAGGAATTTTGCGCAATGGGGGAAA